>CAZDBE010000206.1:0-10350 GCA_964503675.1 uncultured Pirellulaceae bacterium
CCTAACAGAATGTCACCCTCCCGGAGGGAGGGTGACATTTTGTGGGCTGCGTTGGCTTCTGAAAACTAGCTGCCAAACTCGGATTCCATCTCAGCCACTTTTCCCAACCGTCGCGCATGTCGGCCGCCTTCGAATTTTGTCGTAAGCCACAGTTTGACGATTGACCGTAATTGGTCGTCGTCAAAATTATCCCCGGGCAGGCACAACACATTAGCATCGTTGTGCAAACGACTGAACTTGGCCGAATTTTCGTCAGGGCACAACGCCGCTCGGATGCCTTTAACTTTATTGGCCGCGATCGACATGCCAATTCCGGTCCCGCAAACAAGGATCCCCATCTGGGCCTCGCCTGCCGCAACCGATTTGGCGACCAATTTGGCGATGTCAGGATAATCGCACGATTCTTCGGTCATCGTGCCAAGATCGTTGACCTCATGCCCACAAGCGGCAATCGACTCGCCGATAATTTTCCGTTGATGAAGACCGCGATGGTCGCTGCCGATTGAAATTTTCATGAGGTGCGTTTTTTGAATTCTTGGAAATCAATCGTCTTTGTCCAATGTTCGATGCACTGCTGGATTTGCTGAGCACACGTTTGGTAGACTGACACTGGACTGCCAATTGGATCGGCAATGTCGCCACCGTCGGGACGCAGCGTCCTGACCGTATTTTCCAGTTCCGGCCACTGAGATACAATGGCTTGGCGATGGCCATTGGTCAAGGTAAAAATTACGTCGGAGCACTGGGCGAGACGCTGAGTTACCGGCTGGCTGTTGTGCGGCGAAATATCGACGCCCATCTGCCGCATCACTTCCACCGATTGGGCCGCAGCCGGAGCGCCTGGCATCGCCGCGATTCCCGCTGACAGAATCGCGACCCCGTGAGAGCTTACCTCATCGAGCCCGCACCCCAAGTGTTTGGCGAATTGCATTTTCATGAGGCCCTCAGCCATCGGACTGCGGCACGTGTTGCCAGTACAAACCACTAGGGCGACAAAATCAGTCAGTTCGCGAATCACCGATTCCTTGACGACTCCCTCACGTAGAATGGTCACATTGTCGTGGACCCTGACTACAGTCGATGGCCCCTGGTAGCGTGTTGGCCCACCTTCAATTATCAAATCCACGTCGTCGCCCAGCTGATCCTGTACTTCTTTGCCGTTCATTGCCGCAGGCTGACCGGATCGGTTGGCACTGGTCAGCACGATTGGACCCGCACACAGCCGCAGGATTGCCAGAGCCACTTCATCGTCTGGCACGCGCAGTCCGATTGTGCCTTTAGGCACCGTCGCCTTGATGACTGCCGCGTCCAACTGATGCACGACGCTTTGAGGATGGTCGTCCATCACGAGAGTCACCGGGCCCGGCCAGCAGCGCCTAGCCAACCGTTTTGCAGTCGGTGTCATATTCGGGATATAGTCCAGTGCCTCTTCGTAGCTCTTTACGGCCAACGCAAAAGGTTTCTCAGGATCGCGGCCTTTGACATCCCACATCCGCTCAACGGCAGCGGGCTGGAGGGCGCTGGCGGCCAGTCCGTAGACAGTTTCGGTCTGGAAAGCGATAACTTTTCCAGACGATAGAGCCTCGACAGCTCGGTGAATGACATCGCGCACGTCCTCAGTTTGATTCAGATCAATGAAAACAGTGGACATCAATTTGGCTACTATTAGAAGATACGGCGACGACCGGTTACTATATCAACGTCGGTAAGCCCCGGTCAAGTCACTGGTTTTAGGCCAGCCTCGGCAATGTTAGGTCTGGCAACGTTACCTGAAACTAAAATCAACGAAGTGTAGCCACCTGCTGTGTCTGTCGCATCCCAACATCCCAACCGCGGTACGCTGACCCGCCGCCAAGTTCTAGCGATGGCGTTGACTCTACCGGTGGCGGGGCTTGGAGGCTGTCTGCAGCAGAACCAGACGGTCAGACCAGAGCTGGTTTGGGGAAGAAAAGGGCTCGATGACGGGCGCTTCATTAAGCCCCGCGGCATCGCAATCAATAGCGCGGACGAAATTTTCATTGTCGACAAAACAAGTCGCATTCAGGTGTTCGACCGCAACGGGAACTTTATTCGCAACTGGCGCACACCGGCTTGTGTTAATGGAAAACCTTGCGGTCTCTCGATTAGCCACGATGGATTACTGATCGTCCCAGACACGCATTATTTTCGCGTCCTGTTTTACACTTACGAAGGAGAAATGGTCGAAGAGCGAACCATTGGCGGAAGCAACGGGCGTGGCCCGGGTGAGTTTGGTTTTTTGACGGACGTTGTGCAAGATTCAAATCACAACTACTACGTGACCGAGTATGGCGACTACGACCGGATCCAGAAATTTGGCCCAGATGGGAGTTTCCTGTGTCAGTGGGGAAGCCACGGTACCGAGTCCGGAGAATTTTTGCGGCCGCAAGGATTGTTCATTGATGGCGAGGACCAATTGTGGATCGCGGACGCTTCGAACCATCGAGTTCAGATTTACGATCTGACTAAATCAACGCCGACCTTCGTTCGGCAATTCGGCGGCGACGGTTCAGGGGCTGGCGAGCTGCGCTACCCATATACCATCGACATGGACAGCGCGGGATTCGTTCACGTTTGCGAACTTGGTAACCATCGCATCCAAAAATTTACCGCCGACGGCAAAAGTGTTGCGATGCTCGGCGGTGCCGGACGCGCCCCCGGTCAGTTTCATCAGCCATGGGGATTCGCGTTTGATTCCACCGGTGCGATGCACGTGATCGATTCTTACAATCATCGCGTGCAGCGGTTTGATAAAGTTTGATCAACGTTGGAAATCGTAAATCGAACCTAGTTTCAATATCTGGGTCAACTCATCGAGTACCGTTCGACCTTCAACTAGCAACATGGGATCGCCCAGATCCTCCGGAGCAAGCTGCTCTCGGTAATGCTTCTTGGCCCACGTTTCTAGACTGCCACACATCGCCTCATCAAGAAGACCGGCGCCACTCAATGATTCCTCTTGGACGCTATTCAACACGACTCTCAAACGCAGGCAAGCTGGACCGCCGCCGTTTCGCATGCTCTGCCGCAAGTCCATGTAGTGCGCTGACTTAATCGGATTGTCGGCTTCCAAACACTCGTCCACCCAGCGTTTGGCTGGTGGATTCTCCGATACATCAATCGGCAGGATCAGACTCATTTCCCCGCCCTTGAGTGACACCAGTTGTGAATTGAACAGATACGATTTGACCGCATCGGCCAAAGGTACTTGCTCATTTGTCACTTTTAAAAACACCGGCTCGATGTTGCAACGCTGACATGCGGCCGATATTTCCTCAATTGCTTTTTCAGGTTCTTCGAACGCCTGTTCGTGGTAGAGCAACACCGGCCCGTTGGTTACCGAAACCACATCGTTGTGAAAGGCGCCGGCATCGATTGCAGCCCGGCTTTGGCGAATGAAAACAGCGCGCCCCAGATCAAGTAGATGGCCTCTGGCGATTGCCTCAGATGCTTCGAGCGCCTGCCGCGCCTCGAAGTGACCGGCGTTTGGCTGTTGCTCAAACGCCGACCGACCGTAGACAAACAGCTGCACGCCGGGCTGATCGTGGGACATTGACATGCGTCCGTGATTGGCCGCTCCCTCATCACCCATCCGGCCTCCGGTGGGCAATGAATCATGATGTTCAAAATGCTCGGCATCGGCAAACATCGTCCGCAACACACGTGATGTAAATTCGGTTTCCACGGAGCGATGAAACAGTGACGCAAGATTCGCAGCCGTAAAATGCACGCGTTTGTCAGCTGAATCGACGCTGGGTGAAACGGTTGCCGCATTGGCCGTCCACATAGCCGACGCGGACGTCAGATTTGTGACCAGCGCGGGCGATTGTTTCCAAGCCCTCTCCAGAATGGCTTTGTCAGTACCAGTAAATCCCATCAGCCGAAGCGATGGAATGTGGACGCGTTCGTGCGGTGGCAGGACTCCTTGTTTTAGTCCCATTTCCATCAGGGCACGCATCTTGGAAATCCCTTGGAGGACGGCCGCGCGCGGATTGGAGACGCCGCCAACGTTCTGCATCGATGCGAGATTGCCGGTTGAGAGACCACCGTAATTGTGAGTTGGCCCGACAAGGCCATCGAAATTTATCTCGTCGCTCATTGAGTGAAAATTTCCCGAGTGCTTTCAAAAAGTAAAATTTTGAAACCACGGAAGACACTGAACACACGGAAAAACAAGTGCAAGTTCCGTGTGTTTAGTGTCTTCTGTGGTTCAATTCATTACGCGCCTCGCTTACGCGTCGGGTTAGTTGGGCTAACGGAGTCCATTGATTGACGAATCGTCTTTCAGTTTTCCTGACGCAATCAGACTCGCCATCGGCCATGCACAATAGTCGGCTGCATAGAAGCCCGCCGGTCGGTGATTTCCTGAAAGCCCAACTCCTCCAAACGGGGCGGCGCCCGAAGCGCCGGTCGTATGCCGATTCCAATTGACAACGCCCGCGCGAACTTCATTCGAAAACGTCTTCCATAGCTCTTCGTTGTCCGAGAGCAATCCAGCGGCGAGTCCAAATCGAGTGTTGTTGGCTTCCTCAATCGCGGCGGAGAAACTCTTTGCGCGGATCACTTGCAGGAGCGGCCCAAATACTTCTTCGTCTAGGCGCCCTTCGACGGCAGTGACATCGATGATGCCGGGAGTAAGAAATGCTCCGCCCAAACTTAAGGTTTCACATCTCCGCAAAACGGTTCCACCGCCGTCGCGTTCCAGTCCTATTTGTGCGGCCAATACTTGCGCCGCTGCCTCGGGCGAAATCAGCGGCCCCATGAAAGGCTCCGGCGTCGCGTCGGGAGCGTTCACGATAACGCGCTCCAGCAATGCATCGAGCGATTGCAAAATGGCGTCGCCCAGATCACCGGTTGGTAGAATCAAGCGTTTGGCACAGGTACAGCGCTGGCCGGAAGACAAATACACCGACCGCAGAATCGTCTTGGCCGCCGCGTCAACGTCGGACAGCTCCCAAGCAATCAGTGGATTGTTGCCGCCTAATTCCAACGCCAAAATTTTCTCCGGCCGTCCTGCCAGTCGTCGATGAATTGCTTGCCCTGCCTGAATGCCGCCAGTGAAGCAGACGCCGGCCACATGTTCATCATCGATCAGCGCTTCTGCAATTTCTCGTCCGCCATGGACCAAGTTAACGACTCCCGCCGGCAAGCCTGCTTCTTCCCACGCACGGACCATCATCTCGGCCACCATCGGCGTGTGTTGGCTGGGCTTGAAAACAACCGTGTTACCTGCGATCAACGCAGGCACAATGTGGCCGTTGGGAAGATGGGCCGGGAAGTTAAATGGCCCGATGACTGCCATCACTCCGTGAGGCCGATGACGCACTTTCAGGGTCGCGGCCGAAAGTTCGCGCTCTTGTTCTCCAGTGCGCTCGTGCCATGCTGCCAACGAGTTGGCGGTCTTTCCGATCAGCGCCCCGACTTCACCATCGGAGTCCCACAGCGGCTTGCCTGTTTCATTAGCGATCGCCATGGCTATCTCAGCCCTGCGCTGCGTGAGAATTTCAGTGTAGCGCGTGATAACTGACATACGTTCAGTTAGCGTTCGTTGCCGCCATAAAACACCTGCGTTTGACGCCGCACTAACGGCATCAGTCGATTGTTTGATTGATGCCGCGTTGCCCGACCAGAGCTGTTCCATGGTCGCTGGAGCGTTAGAGATAAATTGGTCTCCGTCTCCAGCGATCCATTTTCCATCAATGAATTGTTTTCCCTGCATCCGTTTCCTCAATGTTCGACTTGTCGGCAATATGATCTGATGCCGCTACGACTGGCGACCAATCAGTCGTGAGACGAGTATCTGTTCTCCAGCTTCCACATTCAAACTTTTCGCTTGGGCAACACTTAAAGGCATACTGCCGCCGTTGCCAACCTCCACACCTTTGGCCAACTGAGTTTCTGTGCAAGAGAAATTATCCAATGCAGGATTGGCAACCAGCCATTTCTCGCCGTCGGATCCCAACGCCGCATCATCGATCGCCACGGTTGCCATGAAGGAGTTACGGACCGTTTCGACTTCGCTGACGACGGCTTCAATGCTGGGACCGGCGTCGAGAATGTCGACGCAATTGCGATACCGAAACCCTTGGCTTTCCAACAGCTCCATTGCAGGTCTGGAGAGCGTATGAGGCTCTCCAATGATGCGCTGCGCCTCTTCGCTCAACAGCGAAACGTAAATCGGATGTTTGGGCATCAGGTCGGCGATAAATCGCGTATCCACGGTGGAGCGTTTATCTGCTTCGACGAATCCCATTTTGAAAAACTTTTGGCCGATCGCTTCCCAAAAAGGAAACCTTTCGTCTGAATCCGACCAACCTCGAATCTCGGCCAAGACATTAGTATTGAATCGGTCTTGATGAGCCGCCATCAACATGAATCTGGAAAAGGACATTAATCTTCCTCGTCCGCCACCGCGCCAAGCCGGATCGAGGAACAGGGTTCCAATTTCGCTGTAGCCTTGATAGTCATTGACCAAGGACAGAATTTTAACGTCCGAACGAATGTCTAACTCGGGCGACTCACGGGTGATTTGTGAAATTCGATAGGAGTAAAACGGTCGTTCGGATCCAAGGTTAGTGAAAATTCCAGCAGTCCCGATGACGCGATTCTCCTCTTCAAGGACCAAGAAATAGATCTCGGTGGTCGCATCTTCGGGAGGCGGATTGGGACCCGTTCGAGCGAATGTGGCGATAGTGCTCGATGCGCTGCGTCATTTCAGCGGCCGTTTTTGGCATCGTCGTCAGGCCCCGGCCAGCTTTCTTCGAAAGCTCGGTCAGCCCTTTGACGTCATCCATTTTGGCAGGTCGTACTAGCATCTGTGTGCTCCGATCAAGTTTGTCTCAGGGCGAGCAAGCGGGACACTTGCTTTGTGACGTTATCCTCGCAACTTCTTCAGCGATGCCTTGACGGTTGCAAGTTGCTCTTTCAATTGAGCCAGCGAATCGCGTTCACGTTGGACGATCGCCGGAGGAGCGCTGGATACAAATTTTTCATTCGACAGCTTTTTCTCTTTGCCCATGATATTGCCCTCGGCTTTCTTCTCTTCCTTCTCTAGGCGCTTGATCTCGGCAGCTTTATCAATCAATCCTTCTAAATCCACAAAGATTTCGATGCCGTCACTGGCGACCGTGGCGTTGGTCTCCGGTGGCTGGACATCAGGCCCCATCGCAGTCAATTCAGCAGATGCCATGCTCTTGAAATAACTGGTCATAGGTGACAACGAGTCAGCATACGCTTGGTCACAGCGGATCGAGAATTTGACTTCCTTCTTTGGAGGCAGATTCTGGCGAGAGCGAATTTCACGCAAAGAACCGAGGCCGCTTTGGAACCGGGCGAATTGTGTTTCAATATCAGCGTTGTACCACTTAGTGTCCAATTGAGGCCATGAAGCACCGATCAAACATTCACCCGCCGGTTCAATAGAATCCAAACCACGCTGTGGGGCAAACCGATTCAATTGCTGCCAAATTGCTTCGGTCACAAACGGCATAACCGGATGCAGCAACCGTAGTAACTGATCTAGGGCAAATACCAACACGCGCTGAGCATGCGGACGCAAGTCAGGATTAGCAAAGCGGTCCTTCAAGATTTCCACGAAGAAACTACAGAAATTGTCCCAAGCGAAATCGTATAACTCGCGCGTCGCTTGAGCGTAGCGATAATTCTCCAGTGATTCGGTGACGTTTTTACTAACTGTTGCTAGGCGGCTGAGAATCCAGCGGTCTTCGACAGTTAGATCTGCTTCGTTTATTGGAGCGGCCGAATAGCCTTCTAAATTCAACATCGCAAAACGCGACGCATTCCAAAGTTTATTCGTGAAATTCCGTGCCACCTCGAAACGCTCGCTGGTTACCGGACCGCGCGGCAAAGCAAGGTCCTCTTCGTTCTCGGCCCACTGTGTCGAGAATTCTTGCTTACACTTGGGACATTCCACTCGCGCCAGCGTCCGGTTTTTGACGGTTTGCACAATTTGATGCTTACATTCTTCGTTCGGGCATTCGTACTTAACCGGTAAACGAACATCCTGCGTTTCGGTCGTAAGATCGGCCATTCCAAAACGAAGTGCGTCAGCGCCGAAGTTGTCGATCACGTCCAGCGGATCGATACCGTTGCCTTTGGATTTCGACATCGTCTCGCCGTTGCCGTCGAGAATTTTTGGATGAATGAAAACCGAGTCGAACGGGATCTGGCCCAAGTTGTTCAGTCCCATGATCACCATTCGGGCTACCCACAGCGTGATGATGTCGCGGCTAGTGATCAGTGCGCTGGTTGGATAAAAGTGTTCTAGCTCAGGCGTTTTCTCCGGCCAGCCCAATGTCGAATGCGGCCAGAGCGCAGAACTAAACCATGTGTCGAGTACGTCTTCTTCTCGAACGAGGCCAATTTCCTCGAGAGCTTTTTCAAGTTCGGCCGATTCATCCTGCACGCAAACATGCAAAGTGAAATCGGGCAGACCTAACTGCTTCCGTTTTTCTGGATCCGTTTCGGAAGAGGCTTCAATCTCGATGGCCGCAATGTCATCCGAAAATGCACTCAGCCCGGTAACCTTGTCCCGCATCGCATCACAATCAGATTGCGTGGGGCAGGGGATCGACCAAACAGGAATTTGATGGCCCCACCATAACTGGCGTGAGATTGGCCAATCGCGTTTCTCACCCAACCACGAGAGGTAGCCTTTGGCATATCGTTCTGGATTGATTTTTACTTCTTTGGATTCGACAGCATCCATCGCTGATTGAGCCAGTGTGTCCATTTTTACGAACCATTGATCGGTCAGATACGGTTCGATCGGCGTGCCGGAGCGGTCAGAGACAGGCATCTCGATTTCACGATCCTCGATCTCTTTTAGCAGCCCCAGTGCTTCTAAGTCACCTACGACTTTCTTACGGGCCTGTTTCATTGACAGCGATTGGTAGCTGCCAGTTTCCGCATTCAAGGTTCCGTCGGCGTTCATGATATTGATCATTGGAAGGCCCGCACGTTTGCCAACCTCGTAATCATTGGGATCATGGGCCGGTGTGATCTTCACGCAGCCGGATCCCAGTTCGGGTTTGGCCCATACGTCGGTTACTAATGGGATCGGGCGATCCATCAGCGGCAACATCAGCATTCGGCCATCGTTAGCCATGTCGCGCAACTGTTCAAGAGACGCCAACATTTCGGTGCGGCGAGCCTGTAACGCTTCGATCTGCTCTTTAATGCCGTCGATTTCACTAGCAGCAGCTTTCTTAAGTTTTGCGTTAAGTTCAGATTCAACTTTGGAAAGCGCAGCGGCAGGATCCGGATGAACAGCAACAGCCGTATCACCGAGCATCGTTTCTGGACGCGTGGTCGCCACGGTCACGTGTGGAGGTTCGCCCGGCTTGGGGTCGATTACCGGATACATGAAGTGCCAGAAATTCCCTTTGATCGATTTGTTTTCCACCTCGTCATCGCTAACGGTGGTTCCGAGGTACGTATCCCAGTTAACCAGCCGTTTGCCGCGATAGATAAACGATTTCTTGAACAAATCAAAGAACGTGTGGCGAACGGCGCGGGCACACACATCGTCCAGCGTAAAACGTGTACGGTCCCAGTCACAGCTACAACCCATTTGTTTCAGCTGGCCTAGAATGCGTGCTTCGTACTGTTCTTTCCACTCGAAGATTCGTCGTACCAGTTCTGCGCGTCCGAGATCATGACGCGTTTTTCCTTCTTTGTCTTTGATGCGTTTTTCGACGCGCGCCTGAGTGGCGATGCCCGCGTGATCAGTGCCCGGCATCCAAAGCGCGTTAAAGCCCTGCATGCGTTTGAGCCGGATCATGATATCTTGCAGCGTATTGTTTAGGGCGTGGCCCAGATGTAGCGCTCCAGTCACGTTGGGCGGCGGGATAACGATGGTGTAGGGCTTTCTTGCGGAATCCGGTTTCGCATGAAACCAACCGCCAGACATCCAGTCGGCGTAGATTTCTTTCTCTGCAGTTTCGAAATCGAACCGGCTGGGGATGTCAGCAGGGTCAGGAGCGGTGGCTGTTTTGGGTTCGGTTGTCATCAGGCTTAGGCTTATTTCTTGTGCACGGTTGTCAAAAGTCTAGTAGTGTAGGCTTGCGACAATAGAGACTTGTTGTGTAGATCTAGTTCGGGACAAAAGGTGTACGTTCTCCCGCCCAATTTATAAAAGAAACGGCCCAATCCCCCAACCGCGACTGGAAAAGAAGGGAGGATTTGAGGGATTTCTCGGTCGAAATTCGGGGGATTTCAATTCGAAACCCGCCCCCAGCAGCCATGTAAGAGATTAACCACAGAGAGCACGGAGGAACACAGAGGACATAATCCAAGTGCACAGTTCATGGT
>CAZDBE010000207.1:0-2613 GCA_964503675.1 uncultured Pirellulaceae bacterium
TCGTTGTAGCTTTCGTGAGCATCGGCATCGATTCCTGCACCGCAAATCGTGAACGGCACGTTACCGTGGGTGTGCGTTTTGGTGCTGATGTATGTCGGGTGATCGGGCGTCACCAAAATTCGGTAGTCCGTTCCCATCGACTCAAGCTTCTTATGAATCTTGGCAACGATATGCGTATCGATCTCTTCGAGTGCTTTGATTTTTTTGCCAAGGTCACCTTCGTGCGAGGCTTCATCGGGCGCTTCGACATGCACGCAGACGATATCGTATTTCTCAATCGCCTCAACAGCATAATCGCCCTTAGCACCGTAGTCCGTATCGGTGTAGCCAGTCGCTCCCGGAACTTCGATTCGGTCCCAGCCAATCAGCGATGCCAGTCCACGCAGCAGGTCCACCGCTGTGATCATGGCGCCTTTGATGCCATAAATCGATTCAAACGAGGCCAGTTTCGGCTTTCGGCCTAATCCCCACAGCCAAACATTGGTCGCCGGCAATTTTCCATCAGCCTTACGTTTTACATTGACCTCGTGATCGGCGAACCATTCATTGGATTTGTGCATTAACTCCACCAACATGTCGCTGCCGGGGCCGCGTGGGAAGTCGTTTTCGACGGTCTTATCGGACAAATCGTGAGGCGGTGTGGCAAGCGTGTCATTAGAAAATGGAGCAGCCGGTCCACTGCCGGGACGAAACATCAACAGATTTCGATAACTGACGCCCGGGATAAATTCGAGGCGGTCGTCGCCGACTTTTTCCTGGGCCGTCTTTAGTAACGTCTGTGCTTCCTCACTGCTGATGTGGCCAGCAGTAAAGCTCTTCATGATCTGGTCATCGACGCTGACCAAGTTACAACGAATACACCAATCCTCGTCCGCCAACTCGATTCCTTGAGCGGCAGCTTCGATCGGAGCGCGACCAGTGTAGTTCACTTGCGGGTCGTAACCCAGCAGACTCATGTTGGCCACCGAAGAACCGGCGGGCAAATTTTCCGGCGTGTGATTGGCAACACCAACCACGCCCTGTTTGGCAATTGCATCCATCGCCGGTGTATTGGCAGCTTCCAAAGGAGTCTTGCCACCAAGTTCTTCTTGCGGTTCGTCGGCACAGCCGTCGGGAATAACGATGACGTATTTCATTTTTGGTTTTCGGTGTGAGGTGTTCGGTGTGAGGTACTAAGTACTCGTTATCAAGCGTCTAAGATTCGTAGACGTTCAGTTTTGCTTTTGACGCAAGAGAGTTTCTCGATTTCGGCGATAGCCGATTCGGCATCGGATTCGCGCGTATCTTTGGTGATGATCACCAGCGGCACAACGCCGTCGGCGAGGTCGTTGTCGTGCTGAATAACTGACGCGATCGAAATATCGTGCTTGCCCAACACACCCGAGATTTGAGACAGCACGTTGGGAATGTCTTCGACGTTGAAACGCAGATAGAAACGGCCGGTCAGGTTTCCGGGGGCCGCCATCTCAATTCGGTTGGCCTCGTCCGACCAAAGCTCTAGCGTTTGGAACGTGATCGCTGTTCTCCCTACCGCCGTATCGATCAAATCGGCCACCACCGCAGACGCCGTCGGCATTTGTCCAGCGCCTTGTCCGTGATAGAAAACTGGGCCCACTGCATCGCCATCGACACTGATCGCGTTGTAGTTGGCTCGCACTTCAGCCAGCGGCGTTCCGTTCTTGACCAGCATCGGCCCAACGACCGCCTGCAGACCTTCATCGGTCAAACGACTGAGGCCGATCAGCTTGATACGGTAGCCAAGTTGTTTGGCATACTTAAGATCCAACGAATCGAGTTTGTCGATGCCTCGTTTGGGAATTTGAGCCCAATCGACTCGGGCTCCGAAAGCCAAGTGTGCAAGGATGGACAATTTCTGAGCGGCATCAGTACCGTCAACATCCATCGCAGGATCCGCTTCGGCATAGCCGAGATCCTGAGCTTCCTTGACGGCGTCATCATAGGACGCACCTTCAAGGTCCATCCGTGTGATGATGTAGTTACTGGTTCCGTTGAGGATCCCATTGAGAGACTGAATCTGATTGGCCGACAGACATTGGCTAATGTTGGTGATGATCGGAATCCCACCGGCAACGGAGGCCTCGAAAGCGATCGAGCGTCCCAACTGCCGGGCCTTATCGAACAACTCGGGGCCGTGCTGAGCCATGAGGGCTTTGTTGGCAGTGACGACGTCCTTGCCGTTCTCCAATAGTCGCAGCATAACCGTTTTGGCTTCGTCAACACCGCCGATCAGTTGCACGACGACCTTTACCGAAGGGTCATTAATGACTTTGTCGACATCGTCGGTCAAAACGCCCTCAGGAAGATCGATGCCGCGATCCTTTGTTAGGTTTCGGACGACGGCGTGAGTTAGCCAAAGAGTCTTCCCTGCGTGGCGGGCGGTGCGATCGCCGTGGTCGAGTAAAATTTTGGCCACACCGGTTCCGACGGTGCCCATTCCGATGATAGCGACCCCGATTTTTTCCATGGTTTCGTCAGTAGCATTAGGTGGTGCAATCAAAATCTGAGAAATGCCAGTGGCTTCGGCTGCTTTTTGGAAAGGTGCCGCCTCGCGAATAGGAACGTCAGCGACCAAAATTGAGTCAACGCCTGCCT
>CAZDBE010000207.1:2623-10333 GCA_964503675.1 uncultured Pirellulaceae bacterium
TTTTTTCCATGGTTTGAGTAACGTTGGTTAAGATTTGTTGATCGATTGTGTTGAAACTGGATTCCTGTCGCCCGGTCGACGTTGAAACAGCCTGAATCCAGCGAGCATGGTAAATGGCCAACGGGTTTTTCTCAACCGACAACGACTTAAATGCGTCCGAAAGGTGTTAGTTTCCGGTTGATCGGAGTGTGCTGGCTCCCCATTGCGCTGATCTCTATTTTAAGACCGTCTGAGGACAGTCAACAAAATGTCCACCGTCCTTCTGATGCTGGCAGGGGCCAAATGTCATGGCACTGTTTTCATTCGGTGTGAACAGATATCACCATGAATTGTTTTTCAGGCACCCAATCGTCATATAGTGACAACGCGACGCGAGCGGCTAGAATCCATTTCCCAATCCATCTCTTTCCAAAATCAGCTTCAGAAAGCTCACTAGGAGACCTCCAATGAAACTTTTCGAATCGATCATGAAGCACTTTGATAACGACAGCCTTGGTTTGCTGGGCGCGGTCATCGGCGAACACGAAGTCAAAGTTCGGGACGGAGTTGAGACAGCCGCTGCTGAAATCCTGTGCGCTATTGGCTCACAGACGAAGTCAACCGAGGGACGAGGGATGCTTTGGCGCGAACTGCGGGACACTGACCAAAGTGTCGCTACTTCATTTCCCAACCAGCTTCACTATCGGAACAGCCTCGCACTAGTCGAGAGTGGAAAACAACAACTGAGCGGTTTGATTGGCCAAGAAATCGACGATGTGACCAGACGCGTCAGCCACGCCGCCGATGTTGGCAGTTCGTCGGCCAGCAAAATGGTGGGAGCCGTTTCACCATTGATCTTCTCTTCATTGGCGGCTTGGCAGAAAAAGGAAAACGTCGACGCTGAGGGATGGCAAAAACTCTTTGCTGACCAAAGCGAAGGGTTACGTGAACGCGCGATTCGTTCTGCAACGCGCAGAACAGATTCAAATACAGGGCAGCGCACGTTCCCAAGTTTTGACAATGCGATCACCGCGGGGCAGGGTGATGGTACATGGACGGCAGGTTCCGGGTTCACTCCAGGTTACACAGGCTCTGCTGACGAAAAATTCCATGCCTCTGGTTTGACCTCCGCTTCTCCCAACGCCCAGGCGCCGCAAACCGGAAAAGTAGCTAACGGCATCGCCGGCGCTGCCGCACTCGCGGGAGCCGCCTCAACAGGTGCAAAAGTGACAGGAGCTGCAGGGGCGGGCGAAGATGACTCTTATGAGCGCCGTCATGAATTACGGAAAAATCGTCCTGCATTCGCCACCAACCCGGCCGAAAGTAGTTTTGCCAGTAATCGTAAAGTCCCGATTGACGACAACATTGAGCGACCTCGGTGGGTGCCTGATAAGGAGAACCTTAAACGAGAGCGCGAGCGCGCTGCGATCGAAAGAGCGCGGTCAGAACGCGAAGCCCGACTTGCGAAAGAAAACAGCGGCGGCTTAGGATGGCTCTGGTGGCAGCTCGCGCTCCTTGCCGGACTTGCGGGGCTTGGCTGGTTTTACCGAGCGGAGATTAGCGACGTTCTCAACGAGCCGACAGCGATAGCCAAAGAGGGGGCGAGTCTTTCAGAAGAGCCCGCTGCAATGCTTCCATCGGAGGAGTCCGCAGACACCGCAGGAAACCTTGCCTCCCAAACGGATGAAGTTCTAGATACGGTTTTCACGGAACCTCATGAGGGGGCGTCGACTGATGAGACATCAACGCGAAACGAAGTAGTAGAGGGCTCGCTGGAGAGCACATCGGGTGAGAATGATACTCCACCACTATCGAGCCCTTCATCAGAAGCAGACCCTGCTTCACCGAATTCTCAACAAGGTGATGACGCACCCATGCTGACTCCGACCGAAGGTGCTGGTTCGTCAGACCAAGGTTCGGCACCCGTTGTGGCTGATCCGACAGCGGAGACAAATGACGACGAAGATGTTGACTTCAAAGTAGAAGAGGCACTTACTTCACTTGAGTTAGCCGTCAAGAAAATCAAAGACGAAGCAACTGCCAAATCGGCTCTACCGAAGATGGAAGAAAGTGTCGTTGCATTGGAGGATCTACTGAAGACATCCAGTGATTGGGAGTACGTTTACAAAGAACTGATTGACATGCAACTCGAAGAAGCGGCAGGGTTGTTCGGCAAGTTAAAGAAATCCGTAACTGGCATGCCAAACGTGAAACGCGTGGTAACTCCGACATTTGAACGTTTAGAAAAGCTGTTAGTGCCCCAACAAGCAACGGCACCATAATAAGCGCCTCGCCGCTCACATTTATCAAACGCGGGCTAGAACTGCAGGCAGTGAATATCACGTCGCCAGAGCGCGATTCTGCCCATCCTTCGCAAACCGCCAAAGCTACCGCAGCGATTTTGGTTTTTGAGGAGTTTGGTATCTGCTGGTTTCCCAATTGGTTGAGCAAGGTGGACGCATCCACCGCTATTTGACTCATCCAACAAAAAGAGGATCGGAAAAACACCTTAACCACCCCCAAGGCTTCGCATATTTCCTTTCGTCGGGGAAATCATCAAAAATATGCTGGTTATCGCGATATTTATCACCAAAGCTCGGCACAAATTGTTTACAATAATTCATTCGAATTGATTCCGTCCATCATCCTCGCAGGAGAAAATATGAGCCGTTTCTTGAGTTTTGCCTTTGTCTTTGTCGCATTCGTTGCGATATCCGCCCCATCGAACGGGCAGACCGGTGTCTGGACAGATGATGACCCAGCAACCAGTGGTGTGAGTGGGTTCGCTGGCGGCTTGACCGTTACCCCAATCGCCGACCCGACAGGAGATGCCAGTCGCACTACGGTGGGCGATGTCAGTACATCTGCCACAACCCAGCAGTTTAGCAACATTGGGCCTGCCCCTTCGAATGCTCTGACGGTGCCCGCCTCGTTCATCGGAAAGCCGTATACTTTCACGATAGATTTCTATGTGCCCTCCAGTAGCTCGATGCAGAACGAGCTTAGCCAAAGGTTTTTCACTAGTTTAGATTTCCGTGATGCGAGTGACGTGTCTGTCGATCAACAAAATAATGGATTTCATGGCTACGCTACGGGGGTTGCATTGGATACGTGGCAGACGCTTCAAATCACAGGGAATGTTCCCACTGGTGCTGACGACGTTGTGCCATTGTTGGTCTTCAACAACGGTAATAGTGATCATGCTGGCACCGAGATCTACATCGACAACATAAACTTTTCAGTGGATGAGGATGCGGTCCCTCGAGTCACCATCCAAAATCTTGATCTCCGTGGCACAGGCGTTTTTGGTGGTGGGGCCGATGATGCTGGTGCTGGGACGTATGGCAATCACACTGTGAACGCTTCGGCAATCACGATCAATGGCGCAGCCCTTCCGGGTGGCCCACGCACGAACTCGGCCACGTATGATCCGATGAACCCAGCTGCCGACGGTTCCGACCAGACGCTGGACATGCAGATGACCTACTCGAATCTAGATTTGGACTTCGATGGTACCACAAACGATGCCGTTACATTCACCGTTCGATTTGAAAGAGTTGATTTTGATGGCGACGGACTCGATGGAGGTGTTTTGGCATCCTTCGGTCAAGGTTTTGATACTGGATTCGGTAACTTGAACGACCTTCAAGTCTCAGTGATTAATGTCACTGGAACAACGACTGATTCAGGTTCTACGATTTACTTCGATGGGTTTAGTGGAGCCGGTATCGGTGCCGGTAGCACTACCGACATTGATCGCACCGTTGAAGTCAATGGTGAAACAGTTACGTTTGCCGTGCCGAGTATCGGTGGATTCCAATTTTCTACGATGACACTTGATTTCACTGAACCGGTCGCGACATTGGAGCTCGACAACTCAGGCGACACCGATTTCGATGGAATGGGTGACGGTGGCTTGGGATCGATCGTCGCACGTAACTACGACCTGCAATTCAGCTTGACCGATCCCAACGCGCCTGACACGATGAAGGGTGATGCTGACTTGAGTGGAGTCGTCGACTTCTCCGATATTCCAGCATTTATTACCGTATTGCAATCCGGTGTTTTCCAAGCCGAATCTGATTGTGACTGCAGCGGAACTGTCGACTTTTCAGATATCCCAGCATTCATCTTGATTTTGCAAGCTGGATAGAATCTAAACCGGTGTACAAAGCCGGAGATGAACTTTGCCGATTTCAAGTTGCGATGGATTGCCACTTGGGCAAGTGTGTCTGGTCAAGATTCGATCGTCCTCAAGCCTTGGGGACTTTCCGTCAGCTTGGCAAGAATCAAAGACCTAAGACCTACGGGGAGCGTGAAAACCGCTCCCTTTTTTTGTGCCCTTTTCTTCTGTGAGCTGAACTTCTGTGAGCTGAATGTGAAGACGAATGCGAGAATGCCCCCCGCTATAACCGTCGATCAATGTATTCCTCGCCAAAAAGTGATATCTTTCACGAAACAACAACTATCGATTTCGAGGCGAATTGTTAACATTGATTTCCTAGGCGCAACCGTTACACAGCTCAATCTTTAGTTTTTCGGCTTCTTCAGAGCAGTCGCAAGCATGAACAAGGCTCACGGCGCTCCTATCACAATTTGTCATTCAATAGGTGCCTTCATTTGTTGCGGCACCGACTCACATTTTTCTTCAATCGGAATTGAGACATGCGTAAAACAACTTTCATGCTGACCGTCACTGCGATGATGGCGACCTCTGTCGCTGCGTTCGGGCAAGTCATACCAGCGAACACGACTTTCTTTGACTACGATTTCACAGCAACGGATCAGATAACCGCCGAGGTCGATGGGACCGGTGCCTTCACCGGAACTGACAACAACCGTGGTCCGTTTGAAGATCGAACATTGTCAGGCAATACATCGCTTGACCCTCAAGTGTTTGGCCAGGTTGGTTTCGAAAGCAGCAACAACGGTATGAACAAGTACGGAACGTATCTGGACGTGGATACAACCAACGGCTATGCACAGGAGACGTCGGACGTAAGCTTCTATCAGAACACCAACATCTTCACTGGCCAGCCAAAAATCTCAGTTGGTGACACCGTTCGCTTGATTTCAGAACTCTCGTTCGACAAGCCTTCGATTGAAGACGCAATGAACCCGGGAACGTTTGTCGAAGGCAACAGCCAAGACAGCAACTTCTTTTTCGGATTCCGTTCTGGAGGAGGTGGCGGCGAATTTCAGCCCAACAACGGTGTCGCTCAGGCATTCCGCTTCAACTTGGGAACCGACAACGTCGACCCGGCCGATAGTACCATTCAGGCATTCACCTTATCAGCTCCACTTTCACCTGAACTATTAATTCCTGGGAATGACGGCTTCGTAAACGGAGAAATCGCCTTTGCGCCTGCGACAGACCTTGGTCTTGGAGTTCCGGCCAACGGTACTGACTTGAACCCATCAGACGTTTTCAGAATCGTCACCGACGTGACTTACACTTCTTCTGATGGGACAGACTCAACCTTTACCGCCGAAACCAAGATTGAGACACTCGACGGAACTCAGCTTGGCGCAACCGTGACCACTACCCTGATAGACGATGCCATTCTTTTGGCGGGCGACCGAATTCAATTCGCAATTCGCGATGGTGCATCCGCCAACGTAGGAAACCCTCAGAACACCCGCATTCATCGTTTAGCCGCGATCTTCAACCCGGAGGACAGCGCAGCTCCACTGAAGGGTGATGCCGACTTGAGCGGAATCGTCGATTTCTCAGATATCCCAGCGTTTATTACTGTATTGCAATCCGGTGTCTACCAAGCCGAAGCCGACTGTGACTGCAGCGGAGTCGTCGACTTTTCAGATATCCCAGCATTCATCTTGATCTTGCAAGCTGGCTAGAACGGTGTGCATCACCGAAGATGAAGCATCTATTGGGGGAGCGTAATTCACGCTCCCCCTTTTTCGTTAACGCTCTTTCGCTAACAACTATGTTCAATGCCTAAGAAACATCGAAAGCTTAGCAGGCTGCCAGCGCCTTTTTCGTGATGTCGGTAATTTGATCGAACTGGCCTGCAGCGATCATGTCAGATTTCACCATCCAACTTCCTCCACAAGCCACGACTGAAGGAAGTGCTAAGTACTCAGCGATGTTTTCAGAATTGATCCCACCGGTGGGAATAAAACGAATCCCGCCGTATGGACCTTGGAGCGCCTTGAGCATTGGAATTCCGCCATTCCGCTCGGCCGGAAAAAACTTGACGACCTGAAGACCAAACTCCAACGCAGTTTCTAGATCGGTCGGGCTTGAGATCCCAGGGAAGATCGGCATGTCGTTGTCAAGGCACCACTGAACCGTCTTCGGATTGAAGCCCGGCGTCACCACGAACTTCGCTCCAGCGTCAGCGACTTGCTTGGCATCATCAGCACTATGGACGGTCCCAGCTCCAATGAGGAAATCTTCTACCTTGGCCAACTTGGCAATTGCATCTAATCCTGCGTCGGTTCGTAGCGTGACTTCAGCCACTGGCAATCCACCGGCGACGAGAGCCTCTGCCAGCGGTTCGGCATGGTCGGCGTCATGTATCGCCACGACTGGAATAATTTTGAGTGCTTCAAGATCTTGGATCATTTGGACTAAATTTCGGTCTAAGAGACTACTGAGGACAAAATAAGCGAATGAAGTACCAGTTTTCTCATTCACTGGCATTCACTGGACCTATTTGTCGTTGACGGATGACATTTTAACATTAACCTGTATGGCAGCTCAATTGTAGACAATCAGATTGATTGCATACAGCTTATCAACACAAGTTGGGGATGATTATACATGGCATCGATCCGAGAAGAAATCACTGGAAAAATCAGAGACGAATTGGTTGCTGGCAACTTCGAAGCAGGCGTCCCACTGCGTGAGACAAAGATGGCGAAGCGTTTCGGTGTCAGTCGAGGCCCCATCCGGGATGCATTTTTGCAGCTTTCGCAAGAAGGCTTTCTGGCATATCACTCGAATCGTGGGGTGACAGTTCGTCACCCTCCGGCGTTGGAGGACCGCAGTTTCGTCGCATCGCTTCGCGCGCAAATTGAACTGTATATCGTTCACAAAGGACTCGGGGAACTAACGCCCGAAGGCCTCGACCAGATCGCAGTTGCTCTCGAAGCACTCAAGGTCGCGTGTGCTGCCAAGGATGTGATTGAGGTGGCCAAGGCGGACATGGAGTTTCACCGAGTCATTCTTCATGAGTGCGGCGGAGAAGACTTCATTCAGACTTGGCGTCAACTGTGCGCCAGAATGTTGTTGACCTACTCGCGTCTGAAGTCCTTCGATGAAGCCTACGCCGAGCACGAAGAGATTTTCGAGTTGATCAAGAAGAAGGATGGTAACAAGACCCTTGACGCGATTGAGCGGAACATCACTATCGCCGTGGACAACCCAGATTTTGAAAGCGACGCCGACGACAAAAAGTAATCGGCTGCCGCCTTGCCGCCGAAACCAACCACCACTACCACTTAATGTAAGGAATACGGGCCATGTTGATTGGGATATTGTCGGCGCTGTTGGCCGGCGCAATGCTGGGGCTCTACGCTCTGCCGGGAAAATACGTCAAAGATTTTCAGGAAGAGAACAAGTGGAGTCTGTTCTTTCTGCTGACCATGTTTGTCGTGCCGCTGCTAACGACGTTTGCTCTAATGAAGGGCGTCGGTGAGATTTATTCTGGTTTGGAAACCAGCGTACTAACCGGAATGATCGTATCCAGCTTGTTCTGGGGCGTG
>CAZDBE010000208.1:0-10301 GCA_964503675.1 uncultured Pirellulaceae bacterium
GGATCAGATCCTCGCCTTCCTTACGATCTGGGTTGCGAACGTTAGTCGTCGCGTGCCGCAGGAAGTCAGCCATCTTCACGCCAGGGATCGCCACCGGACGTTGAAACGCTAGGAAGATTCCGGCTCGAGCCCGTTCGTTGGGTTCGAGTTCGAGGATGTCTTCGCCGTTGAGCAAAATCTGGCCCGAGGTAACTTCGTAGTTCGGGTGGCCCATGATGACTAGGCCGAGGGTACTTTTCCCACTACCGTTGGGGCCCATCAGCGCGTGTGTTTCACCGTGCTTAATTTCTAGATTCACACCACGGAGGATTTCTTTTCCGTTGATGGAAACGTGAAGATCGACAATTTTCAGTACGTCAGACATATTTTTGTATCGTGATTGTTTGTGAAACTTTGAACTGCCGGTGCCATGTCCTTCCGGACAGACGCCTCGTGAAATAGAACCGGCAAAATTGTAATTGGGCAACCAGATCAATCGCGTGTTTAAGAACGCGATTAATCAGGGAAATCCTAACATTAATAGCATCTTTGACAACCAAAAATGCCGATTTCGCACCCCTTTAGTGTACTGGCCAAAACATTGACTTGGCGGCCAATCTCTCTTAGAACAGCTAATCTCGTTACCGCGCGGCAGCAAACGAAACTTGGCGAACAGCAACCCTGCACTAACGGGCCGATTCTGCCCGCTGAGAAATTGGGCAGTGGTCAGGTTTAACCATTGCGCCAAGTTTCCGTCGCAGCCGCGGCATGGCCAGCTTCAGCGGTCTGTAAATCACGACACTTAATTTTGAGATTACCAAAGTGACAAAAGAACGGGTGTACTGGGGTTCAAGGCTTGGCGTCGTTCTAGCTGTTGCTGGTTCCGCAGTTGGTTTAGGGAACTTTCTGAGGTTCCCAGGGCAAGCCGCTCAGAATGGTGGCGGTGCATTCATGATCCCATACTTCATCGCACTGTTGCTTGTCGGTATTCCGCTGGCATGGGCGGAGTGGTCCATGGGACGCTATGCCGGTACGAATGGCTTTCATTCGGCGCCTGGGATTTTTGCTTCTCTTTGCAAAACCAAGTGGGCCAGTTTCATGGGAATGCTGGCCTTGCTGATTCCGCTGATGATTTATACCTATTACATCATCATCGAAGCTTGGTGCTTGGGATACGCTTGGCACTACCTCAGTGGCAATCTCAATCTTGGCAACGACGCAGACGCCTATGGAAAATTTTTCCAAACATTCACTGGACAGAATGGCAACGGAACGGCTGTGGACATGAATCAGACGTCGGTCCTGATTTTTGTCCTGATTACGTTTGTACTCAATTTCATTCTAATTCGACGAGGCATCAATAAAGGCATCGAAACATTTTGCAAGTTTGCGATGCCGCTGATGATCTTTTGTGCCGTCTGTGTTTTGATCCGAGTCCTCACGCTCGGAACTCCCGATCCTGATCTTCCCGGACAATCGGTTGCCGGTGGATTAAACTTCATGTGGAATCCTGAGTGGGAAGCGCTGTTGCTCCCAAACACATGGCTGGCAGCAGCCGGACAGATCTTCTTCAGTTTGTCGGTTGGGTTTGGTGTGATTATTAACTATGCCAGTTACATCAGAAAAAAGGAAGACATCGCATTGAGCGGACTGACGGCAACGGCAACCAATGAGTTCTTCGAGGTCTGTTTGGGAGGACTGATCACACTCCCGGCCGCGTTTATCTTTCTAGGTACAGCCGCCGGTGGATTCGGAACTTTCGGGCTCGGGTTTGTCGCGCTACCCAACGTATTTTCAGCCATGCCGTACGGTCAACTGTTTGGATTCCTGTGGTACTTCATGCTGTTTTTGGCGGCCATCACAAGCAGCCTATCAATGCTCCAACCGGTAATCGCATTCTTTGAAGAAGGACTCGGCGTCAGCCGTACAACGGCCGCGCTCGTGCTGGGTGGAATTTCAGCGATTGGCTCAGCCTTTGTATTTTATTACTCGGCCAACTTGTCCGCACTCGACAACATTGACTTTTGGGCTGGGACATTTTTGATCGTAGTCTTAGCCACACTCCAATCCGTCATATACGGTTGGGTCTTCGGCATACAACGCGGCAAAGAAGAACTAAGCCGCGGAGCCCTGATAAAAGTACCTGATTTTGTTTTCTTCGTTTTGAAGTACCTAACTCCGGTCTTCTTGCTGATCATTCTTGGGGCAACGATCTACAATTCAGGTCCTGGCTACATCGAGAACATTCAAAATGACGATGTCGCACGTCGATCGGTCTACCTAATCTTATCTGTAGCAGGCCTACTGTTGGCAGCGATCGCCTATGCCATTTTCCGGTGGTCGAAACAGGGGAAATTCAATTGGCCCACCGACTCAGATTCAACTACAAACTAACGGTGTGACCGCAACAGACCGCTGAAAGAAAAAAGATGACAACAACTGCAATGATGATTATGGGCATCTCGATCGGAAGCATCTTGACGTTGCTAACCTTCTGCCTGGCGCGCGTTCTTGGATCTCCTGTCGCCGAAGACGACTGAGATATTTCTCGATCGCCAGAACTGGGTCTCTAACGTCCGACGTTGCGACTGATGAAATCGGCTTTGGATTGAACGGCATGCGAACCGTTTAGTTGCACGTTGCCCGGTTGCGATCTTATCGCCGCATGATCGGCCAGCATCTGACGCTCCAATTCTTTCAGGCGAATGATCTTGGCCGAGAGAGACGCACCTGAGCGCGGGCCGCCGGCTCCAAAGCGATTGCTGCTAGGGAAACGTCCAAAACCTGACTGCCTCGATTGCCCGTAACTCGTTCGCCCGACGCCGCCAAGATTGATCGTCCCACCGTCGGGAACAGACACAGCAGTTCTGACCCCACGAACCCCAATCACAGGTAGCTGCACCGTTTGTGCAACAGCCCTAGCACTATTGGTTGCCACAACGAGGCCCACTAACAATGGCGTCACGACAAAGACAATTCGTTTTAGCGTTTGCATTCTCACTCCAGCAATTCAAGCCTCAGGCATCTATCACAGTCACCGACTGGATCAGACTTCCGGACACCAATTCGACAGACTTGCCTCTATCCAAATAGTAGACACGCGTGCCGTCAGAGTAAACCACTTTCCCGCCGTCATCGATATCGAAGCACATCGCATTGGCTGCCAGTGTTTCCCGTTTCTGACTGTGCTCCGCCGAATCGCCTACCGGAGCATCAGCCAGTGTTTCACGACACAACTCCCAATCCGCCGGTACCAGCGGGCGAACAAACTTGTTCGTTTTTTTATTGATGGCTTTTCTAGTGTCCAGCGCCTGCCCCCAAAGCGACAAATACTGCTGCTTTTGGTCAGCCGGTTTAACGTCAAAGTCCATTGAATTAGCCAACGGGCGTCCCGAGAACATCATCGAAATAAAATTGAAAAAATAGACGATCGTCCGGCAAACCCGATAGGGGAACAACACCACGTCCTTGATAAATTCGAACGCGCTTAACTGCGTTGGTTGGTTCATTTTCCAAGGCCGGCGGATGTAGTACAGCCAACCGTCTTGATCGACTTTAGGCGCTAAGAAATCGTATGCTTCAGCCTCCCGAATCGTACTGACCTTCCCCTCGTCAACATCGAGTAACTCTATCGCATAAGGGCCAACACCAATTTGATAGCCGTCTTCATCTTTGCCAATTTGAGCTGACTGGAAAAGCAGTCGTTTGGAATCGTCTCTCGCCCAACTCGGCATCTGGTCTTTGGTAAAACCGCCCGACACCGAATTGATTGGGCGGATCTGCCCTTCTGACGTGCTGATCTTAACGGTACCTGTTTCCTGCTGGATCGACATCGCGTAAAGGTCCTCTTGTGGATGCCGGTCAAGCGACTCCAACCAAAAACTATCGCGATGCAGAACCCTAACTTCCCGATCTTCGTCGATCACATATCGAAACACACCGACGACTTGGTCCATCTTCAGCACATAGTGGATCTCGCCCGGGACGGTGCCTCGGCAGACATGCTCGAACCGGACATTGGGGCCGACCGCCATTTTTTGAAACTGCCCCATGTCTGGCATGCCCATGCCGCCACTGCCCCAGACACTCTGACTCTTCCAAGCATCGCGCTGCGAATTCTTCTGGGACCTTGCGATCACCTGATTTCCAAACTTGCTCTCAACTTCCCGTGGCTCTTTACCGGCAAGCTTTAGAAACAAGCGCCCATTGGCCAGATACGCAATCGAAGGTTCCATCGTTTCACCAAGCTAGACATCAAACTTAACCAGTCCAAATTCTAGCAGATACCGAAACGCCACGCCCCTTTTAAATCGCGTCAGATGAGCTTCCGGTCCTAGCGACCGACCGGCGACGCGATCGTGCCGCGCTCTACATTGGTTCGCAGATCGTTGGCGCGATCGAGCAGCTCATTCTCGCCCGTCATCGTTTTGGGCTGCAGCTGGAAATCGAGAATGCGCTGATCTCGAATCTCCGTCGGCGAGAAATTTTCTGTGAAAAAGCTCACCGGAAAACGATTGTACCATTTCGGATCGACGCGCTCTTGGACGCTGATCGGTTTGTAGCCATCTTTTTCAATTTGAACATCGCGCGTTCCGTAATATGTGAATGGAACGGAAACTGGAGAATAACCAACGGGTTTTCGATCAATCAAAACCGCGGCACCTTCGGGCTGTGTCTTTACGATCAACCGTCGTTGAACGCAACCACTGAATGCAGTTATCAGCAAACATCCAAGCACCGAAACTGCCACCATAGATCTAGCGCGTGCGGCGACTTGGGCCGTTGTGCTGCGATCGTAAAAGCGGATAAGAGACATGGCGAGACTGTTTTCCGATGTGTTTTGAAGTTGCGGAGCCAAATTTTGCAGTATATTGCTGGCGATAGTACAAATTGCCGAGCTCGGCCGATAGGTCACTTTTCGACCGGGATTTGCTGGTTACACTGGTTGTAAGCGGTTCAGTTTTGGACGAAGCCCCTTCACAACCTTTGCACTTGCTTATCTTCTTCCACTGGACGATGAGAACCTAATAGATAATTGGCCAAACGGTGCTGAGAACACCATTTTCGTTTAATTTGAGATCTAGCTCCTTCGACGAAGTCGGCGGGGACTAACACGCAGCGGACTGTCCGCCAACTCGCCCCCAACCGATGATTCAAAAATAGATTGCATCAATGAGCGAAAGCTTGGTAGACTGGAATACCTATCTTGAAGTCGCTTCTTTAAGCGATATCGGTATGCGTCGAGCGACCAATCAGGACAACATGTCCGTCGCCTTGGCCAGCAGTATCGATCACTGGCAAAGAAAAGGCCATCTGTTCATTGTCGCTGATGGGATGGGAGCGCACGCTGCTGGTGAACTGGCCAGCAAACTGGCCATCGACCACATCCCTCACCTCTACGCGCGATTCAACGAAGATTCCAACGGAGAATCTCTTCGCAAGGCGATGAGTGGCGCCAATGGCGAGATCTACCGACGGGGCCAGCTGAACGAAGAGTTTCGCAACATGGGTACCACTTGCAGTTCACTGCTGCTGTTGCCCGGCGCTGCAATCGTAGGTCACATCGGCGATAGTCGCGTCTACCGCATGTCAAACAATCGGCTGGAACAACTGACGTTTGACCATTCGCTGGTTTGGGAGATGAAAGCCGCCGGACAACTGACCGCTGAAGAAGAAGCGGCCAACAAAGTTCCAAAAAATGTGATCACTCGTTCACTCGGCCCTTACCCTGAATGCAAGGTAGACGTAGAAGGACCGTTTCCGCTTCAACCGGGTGAAACATTCCTGCTTTGCAGCGACGGACTCACCGGCGTCATCACCGATGAGGAGATGGGTTCGATCATGGCCAACATGAGCCCTAACGAGGCCGCCCGAGTGATGGTCGATCTGGCAAATCTGCGCGGTGGCCCTGACAACATCACAGTCGTCATCGTCAAAGTTAATCAGCCCGTTCCGGTAGACGCCGCTAGCCAAACGACCGGCAAACGCATTGCGCGATCAAACGACAACCGTAGCTCGACGCCGGTGATCGTTGCTTCGGTCGTGTTTGCTTTGTCGATGCTGTTTGTAGTGATGTTCCTACTAACGGGCAGTTATCTGACGGCAGTGCTTCCAGGTGTCGCGGCGGTCGGCTGTCTGATTTTCCTGCTTTACCAGTTTCTGCTCTCTGGAGTCGCGCCCGAAGGCAACGCAATGGGCGGCAAAGTATTTGGTCGTGGCCCTTATGTACGAATCAAATGCCCCTCAGGCGAATCGTTCGCCAAACAAATGTCAAAACTGCTGACAGAGCTTCATGCGGGTGCCGAGGACAAAGGTTGGAAAGTTGATTGGAATCAACTCAAAACGCTGGTCGACACAGCCGAATCGGCCGTCAAAAAGAAACAGTTCTCCGCAGCCGTCGCTAGTTACGGGCGCGCTATCAGCTTCATGATGGACCAACTACGCAACCAAAGCAGCGACAGCGGTTCTTCGGTTGATCTCTAGATAGTCGTATTTCGTGAAGCGCAATACGGCACTCTCCTACCGAAACAATCCGTTGCCGAGCTTCGAACCTTTGTAGCCCGACTTGGACGGTCGACGATCGAGCGCCCCGCGAATCCCAAGCGCCCCCGGATCTCGGGCAATGCCGTCAGCAAACGTTCGCAAGTCACGCGCCATCGGTTCAAGCTTGATACTCAACTCCTTGACCTGAACGCTGACGTCACGCGCGTTGTCAACGGTCTCTCTCACGCTATCGTAGATCGCCGAGTCGTTCAGCAGTTTACCAATGGTCCCGTCCTTATTGCTGAACGCCTTCTCCATACGTTCGAGCGCCCCAGAAAACCCCTTGGCTTGACTCAGCAATTTATCCACGTTCTTCAAACTTGAATTGACCTGCTCCAGAATCTCCGGCCCGTTGTCCTTCAAAGAGTCTGTGAACGCCGAGAGATTATCTAGATTGCTGTTGGCACGCTTGCTGACACCACCAAACGAATTGATCGTCTTGCGTGTGTCGGCCACCGTTGTGCGGACCTCGCGAAAGACAGCAGACAGATTATCAAACACCTCGTTCGTTTTATCTTTGAGCATCGGATCACCCACGATGTCATTCAGATTCTCAAAAATGCGATTGAAATTGTCCAACGAACTAGACGCCTTGGAACTGGCCTTTCTCAAGTCCGTCAACAACAACTTGAACTCACTGTCGTCGCTGGTTAACGCCATGTTGACGGTTTGGGCTAACTGGTCGATGCCTGCGCCGGCACTGCTGACATGTTTACCCGCATCCTGCACAGTTTGCAGCGTCTTGAACATCTCTACTTCTAGATCCAACGCCATGTCAACAACCTCCATCGGATTGCGTTTCACCGTCACACGTGAAATGGAATCCCCAAACGACACTCGCGCTCCACGCTGATCACGTGGCAAAGGCAGGATCTCGATTCCCGCATCCCCCAGAAACGACTCGGCCCCAATCGACGCAACCTCGTTGGCATAGATCGATTCTTTCTCGTTCACCCCCAGCACTAACCGCACATGATCGTCTTCGGTCGTCACGTCTTTCACCCGTCCGATCAAGATTCCGTTCTTACGGACCGGAGTGCCGATCGTTACGCCAGGCGCAGAACCGGGCTTGAGAATGACATCGTACTGGCTAACCCAGCCCTCGCTGTTTAGCAGGATCAATATCACCAGAATGATGATGGCCATCACCACCAGCAATCCGACTCTCAATCTGAGTAAATTTTCATCCATGGTAGTTCACTAAGATCTAGGCCGCTGGCCCCTGAGTTCCATTAAACGCTCGCCCGCCTCGCCGTTGATAAACTGCTGCACTCTCCGATCGCGGCAGGCATTCAACTCTGGCACTGTACCGTCAAAAATCATCTGCGATTCATTGGACTGCAAACGATGACGGGGCATCAACATCACCACCCGATCGGCTACCTTCCGGGCCGTGTTCATGTCGTGCGTCACGACAATACTGGTCACCGGATTGCGACGGCGTGTCCGAATGATCAACTCGTTGATCACGTCACTCATGATCGGATCAAGCCCGGTCGTTGGTTCGTCGTACATGATTAATTCCGGATTCATGATCAACGCTCGGGCCAGCCCAACACGCTTTCGCATCCCTCCTGAAAGCTCGGCCGGTTTTTTGAACACTACCGAATCAGGCAACCCCACCTCAGACAATCGCGACAATACCATTTCGCGAATCTGATCGGAACTAAATCGACCATGCTGCCGCAGCGGAAACGCCACGTTTTGGCCGATCGTCATACTGTCAAACAACGCCGCGTTTTGAAACACGAATCCAAACCGCAACCGCAACATGCTCAACCGCCGGTCGCTCAACCGATTGATGTTCTGCTCATCAAAATGGACTTCGCCCTGAGTCGGCTGTACCAGACCAATGATACTCTTCATGAGCACCGTTTTGCCGCAACCGCTTTCTCCCAACAGCACCAACGTCTGGCCCGGGGGAATGGAGAGGCTAATGTCGCGCAGAACGCTCTGAGAGCCAAAACTGACTGACAGATTCTTGACCTCGACCAGTGAATCCTGTTGTTCAAATAGTGTTTCAATCATTTCAACCTATCCCAGTGCCGCACTACAGCAAACTGGCTCCCTCGGGGTAATAGGTGAAATAAATAGAATCCAGCGCGATGCCTAGTATCAAATCTAGTGCCAGAATTGCCACGAACGAATACACAAACGCCGCCGTCGAAGCGCGTCCCACTCCCTCAGCTCCTGCGGTGCATTTGAAACCTTGGTAGCAACTGATCATCGCAATCGCTGCTCCAAAAAAGATGCTTTTGAACAGTCCGACAAACAAATCGAAATTGGACACGAATTTGGCACTGTTGTGCCAGTAGTGATGAACATCAATGCCGATGATATCAACGCTGTAGAAGTGACCGCCTGCCACACCCATGAAATCAGCCATCACTGTCAGGGCAGGAATCAAAAACAGACACGCCAGAAAACGCGGCACGACCAGATAGCGAATTGGATTGGCGCCCATCGCCGACAAAGCATCGATTTGTTCTGTGACGCGCATCGTGCCCAACTCTGCCGCCATCGAGCTTCCCACTCGGCCGGCCAACATCGTCGCTGCCAGCACTGGCCCTAGTTCGCGTACCAGCGACATATTGATCACACCACCAAGACGCGTTTCAAGTCCGATCTGGCGGAACTGAAAATAGCTTTGAACCGCCAGCACCATGCCGATAAATGTTCCAGTCAACGCAACCACCGGCAGCGACAAGACGCCAACTTGATGAAAGTTTGGCCAAAGAGTTTCTCTTTGGGGCAGGCGCGTAAAAAGCCAAACCAGCATGCGAAAACAAAACAGCGAGAAATCGCCCAGCGCTATCACCGTATCGATCACCACACGGCCCCAGCTGGACACCCATCCCACCAAGAATGGCGGTTGTGTTTCGTATTCGATGTGTTGGGGAGTCGAGGACACGGTGATTCACGCGATCTTTAAGGCGCGCAGCAATTAGAACGGTACCCCCCAGTACTATTCTTCAGTTATCGTCTCTCAGCCCCAGCCGCATGAGCGACTTTTCTGATTGTGGGAAATATCCGGCGCCAAATCCGCTAGCATCTCATGTATCTGCGCGCCTCCCAAAGCATATCCTTTTTATTTGATAGCTCAACGATTACAAAGCATTACAAAGCCTCCAGAATTGCATCGCACTCCCAAACAAGCTAAGTTGCCAGAACTGACACAGTCGTTTGCGTAATAAACGACAACTTGTCGTTTATAAGTATGTTGTCCGGCATAGACCAATGAGTGTTTCGCTGATTGTGACCACCTCGATTGATCGAGACTTTAACGAAACTGATGACGAGATCGACGACGATGACTGGCTCGACCTCATCGAATCCGATCCCGCACTAAAACTCCGTACCGAGCCGTTCACTGCCACCGCGCCGGATGGAACTGTGATTTCAATGCCTGTCCCAGACGGTCAATCTGAACTGAGGTTGCGTGACGGTTCTTACATCCCCTTTCTCGCTCTATCCGGCGGTGAACTTTCAATGCGGTATCATCCTGACATGGAGATCTCTACCAATCCAGTTCGCCTCAAGGTCGCTGAAATTGCACGACATTTTGACGCCCTAATTACTTCGGACGCGGGGGACGACTTTCTCGAATGGTGACCGTCACCCCGCTTCATATGCCGGACAACATGGTTTTTACGCAAGGGCCTTCGGCACACCTTCCTTGTTTGGCAACGTGGGCTGGCGTTGGTACAATCTTTCGTAGTTCATCCATCGCTCGCTTCGTTTAGGGCGGTGTCGTAAAAACCTTCCGTTGTGCGATCGAC
>CAZDBE010000209.1:0-10260 GCA_964503675.1 uncultured Pirellulaceae bacterium
TTGGCGGTATTGGTCCCCCGGTCTTGTGCTGATTGGGCAGCTTGGGAGATTGGGGTGAGTAGCGTGAGTGGCTTTGAGTAAGATAGATAAAAACTGTAGGTGGTTTGTGACGGTTGTGCTGATTTTGGTTTGTTTGCCACTAGGATTAGGGAGTCAAGTTGCGCGTGGGTGAGTCTACAGCTTGGCTAGGAGCTACGGTTCCAGTTAGAGAAGAACTCATAAGAGTTCCGGTTTGCCAAGCGGTTCTGAAAGAACTAGGGGCTTTGGTTAGGAAGATAAATCATATAAGCCGATTGAGCTGGCGATTGGAAGCCTCTATTCGATTTCGCCTTCGGTTGAGAGTTCTTAGTGATCTGGTGTGGCGAGAATAGGCTCTTGAGCCATTTTTTTGCGTCATACCGAAATATCACGGTCCTTGTCGCGCTGCCAATTTCTGTCATTAATCCGTTGGGCGGAAGTTCCGTTGGGTGCATGGAGTAGCACGGCGTAGTAAAATGTTGTTATCTAAATTTCGTTGAGGGGTTCGTGGCCTTCCTAGCTATCAGCCGGACGTCGGCGGCCTCGGATATGCCTCCGAGCGAACGTTTTTGCATACACGGTTCATTTCTTAGAAGCACATTGAGCATCGAAGATTCCATAATAGATGACGGATCTGGGCGCGAAGCACTTGTTCCCAAGGCGGTCGTATCTCGTTTGAGTCTATACCTGCGCGAACTACAACATCTGCACCGCCGCGATCAAAAGACGATCAGCTCCAGCAAACTCGGACGCGCGCTGGGTTTTACGGCGGCTCAAGTAAGAAAGGATTTCGCTTACTTTGGACAGTTTGGATATCCGGGGATCGGATACCGATGTGAAGAATTGATTGACCAAATCAAGAAGATCCTTGGCACCGATAAGACTTGGCCGGTTGTTCTGGTGGGCTGTGGAAACATGGGGCAGGCGTTGTTGGGATACCGAGGTTTCGCCAAACAGGGATTTGATGTCGTTGCGGTCGTAGATGTCGACGAAAATGTACTGGGGAAGACATTCCAAGGATTGAAGGTCGAACATATAGACCGGCTTCCTGAGATCGTGAAGTGCCATTCATTGCAGGTGGCTATCTTGGCGGTGCCGGCGACTGCGGCTTCCGAAGCGGCTGATCAGATTCTGAAATCGGGCATTACAGGGATTCTAAATTTTGCTCCCGTGACACTCAGCGTGCCCAAAAATGTCAGCCTAATTGAGGTAGACTTGGCGATGGAGCTAGAACAGCTCGCCTTCTCGGTTTTTCAAAATAGGAATCAGTAAACCGTCCGATTTCCGTTGCTGCTCGGTGGTCCACAAGCGTTGTGTTTTGAAGGGCGGGTAGGCCCCCTAACGTGGCATTATTGGGGCTGTGCGGATTATCGTTCTCAAATTCATCCAATCATCATTTTTTTTCTCAAACCCCTATTTAGACAGGTCAAGGTTTTTGCTAAAACCTCTGTCATCAGATGAAGTGCCCGATAGTGTAATGGCAGCACCCCGGTTTTTGGTACCGTTAGTCTAGGTTCGAGTCCTAGTCGGGCAACTTATTCTGTATCTTTGGCTTTCGCATGCTGCGATCGTATCTCCCTGATTTCTCTGCCCCGGATCACGAATTCTGCTGCCTCGGTAGGGTTTGTCTGATCCGCTCGGTGTCCAAAAGAACTGCAGATCCTCCCACTCCTAGCTTTCAATGATATTAGAGGTAGCGATTGTCGCCGCAACGCCTTGCCAGATCTTTATTACTGGCTTGATCTTTTCTGCTTCATCGCAATTATTCATGCCGAGGGATTCTGTTGACCGGCGGCTGGAAATATGAAAAAAAAGAGAATCCTTACATTCGTCAATTTTTATCTGTTGGGTGCAATCGCTTTCTATACGGGGAATCAGGGCACTTTTTTTGACAAACTCTAATGTTGCTCATGACTTTTAATGGAAGGTCCCGTACTTTCAAACGTTCACCAAACTGTAGGCCAGTGCCTTTCAAAGCAGACAAAGCGGATTTGTTTTGGGAACGCAAGGGCTAGAACCTGTCCTGTCTATTTCACCACTAATCGGAATCTCTCTGATGCACGCAAAACTCATGCTCTCTATCCTGACCGTGGCAGCAATTGGTTCTTTGCCAATGGCGGACGCTCAAGTTTACAATCAGAACTTTGTTCAACAGGCATCGGCCGTTGGACAATCCTATCCCGCATCAGGGCAAATCCATCAAATACCCGGCGTGCAGAATCAACCTCAGCCGGCACAGTTCGGCGGTACTTATTCTGTCAACGGCGTGATGCCGCGTGCTGGTTCGATTCACTCGACCGAAGTCCGCATTCCTTGGTCGCAGAAACTGTTGAATTCCGTGACCACCAATCATGATTTTGGTGCAGTTGCTGCTCTGTCAAAACAAGAGCACACTTTCGAGTTCGTCAACACGACCAAGGACACCTTGAATTTGTTTCAAGTCAAGGCCTCGTGCGGTTGTACGAAACCCACGATTCTTACCCCTTCGGTAGCTCCAGGGGAAACGGCGAAGGTTCTCGCTCAGTTTCAGACTCGCACATTTCGCGGCGAAAAGAAAGCGACCGTAACAGTCTCCATTGATCGCGTCGGCGAATACACTCAGCGTGGCGAAGTTCAATTTTCCGTCAAGGGTAAGATCCGCAAGGATGTTGTGATGACTCCGGGTGAAGTCAATTTTGCGTCAATCGGCGCGACTCAAACGGCTCAGCAGATCGTCAAAATGAAATATGCTGGAAGTCCGCTTTGGCAGATCTTAAAAGTGAAATCGACCAATCCGCATCTTGACGTCGAGGCGCGAGAGATCTCCCGTGAGCAAACTGGCCGCGTGGCTTACGAATTGGTAGTCAAAGTAAAAGATACAATGCCGGCAGGTTCGTTCGACGAGGAGCTGACAGTCTTTACCAATGACAAGAATACGCCCCGCATGCCGGTTTCAGTTTGTGGCCGCGTGAAACCCACGCTTGAGGCATCTTCGATCCAGCTTGGCATTATCAAACAAGGAACGAAAGTCGCGAAGCGATTTGTGGTCCGTGGTGAGACGCCATTTTCCATCAAGGAGATTCGGATCGGCAGCAACAAGGTTAAATTCGCGCCCAGTGAAGGTGAGAAGTCGTTGCACGTGATTCCCTACACATTGGATACTGAATCTGCGGAGAACATTCGTGAGAAAGTGACGATTATCACCAGCGATCCAGCGACCCCACAAAAGGTCGTCGATTTCAATGTTCGCATTGTTCCCAACGTAATCGCAGGCAGCAACTAGCGGATTTGTGGTGGAAGCTTCCAGCACCAAACTACTCATGACGCTGGAAGTTTTCACTACAGTAGAAACTGAACTCGCCGTTCCCTTGATCTCACTTTGCTCCAAAAGCGTAAAGCGCTTTTGCGGTGCGAACGAAGATCCTGCCTCCGGCAACCGCAGGCGAGGCAACGGACTGTTCATCCAGCTTGCGCTGTGAGACTAACTCTAGATCGTTGTCAGCTTTGAAGATCGAAATCGTCCCGTCGCGGCCGACCACGACAAGCTTCCCGTCCACCACAACTGGAGTGCTGCGATGTCTGTCGGCCAGTAAGCGTTTCTTGGTTAAAACTTCCCCATGGGATGCGTCGAGAACTTGCATCACTCCGTTTTCGCCTGCGAGAAAAACATAGTCTCGATAGACGACCGGCGACGCCACGTCAGGAGTCCCTCGTTCCAATCTCCAGACTTGTTCAGGCTTTTCCGTCCCTGAAATCTGATATCCGATCACCGCGCCTTTTTTTGCGGTCGGCACCACCATCAGCCCCTTTCGAGCCACCGGCGAAGCCACGAGTCTGAGAGTTCGGTTGTAGTTTTCCCCTTTTGGGTTGATGCCTGCCACCCTCCACAGTTCCTTGCCGTCGGCAACCGCATGGCCGGTAGTATAGTCTGCGGCATGGACAACTAGCACCGCTGCATCGCCCTGTCCAACAATGATGGGCGACGAATAACTGTGCTTGTTTTCATCAACTGCATCGGTCTTTCGGACTGCCAGCCAGATCTCCTCACCACTGGCGGCATCCAAGCAGATCAACTGTCCCTCAGAAGTCGACTTGTCCCTCCGTGCACCATGAATCAGCGTTAGATAGAGCTTCCCCGCATGCAGGACGGGAGTTGTTGACATCCCAAACTGGATAGAAAATTTCCCGTAGGTTTTCTGTATATCCTTGGACCAAATTTCGTTCCCTTTAAAGTCAAAGCAGGCCATAGCGCCGTTGCCCATCATCACCCAAACGTGTTGGCCATCGGTTACTGGTGACGGGGCTGCGGAATTGCCACTGTCCCTCGTTGGCGTGTTGACTCCAGGCAAATTGCGATGCCATTGTTTTCGGCCGGCGGTATCCAAACAGATCAGCTTCAGTGCCTCTCCGTCAGTCGTTGAAACGAAGATATGATCTCCCCATACAACGGGACTAGCTCCAGCAGAGCCGGGCAGTTCAAACTTCCAAAGCTCGGAAGAGATTGGCAACCTATTCGTGTTGGTGCCCGATTCGCTGCTGACGCTGTCAAAATTGCCTCCGCGCCATTGGCCCCAGTTATCCCCATGCGCATTGGATGCTCCTATAAGGGCCAACAACGCGATCAGAAAGGGACACCCGAGGCGAGCGAGGGGATAGAAACCAAAACGTGCGAGTATAAACATAGCAGGGCTCAATGGGATCAAACAGATTGCCTTACGGGCAGTGGAAGGATCCGTCGATTGTAGCAATAGATGCGATGGGCTGTTGTGCGTTATACTGGAGATAGAGATTTTTCCCCAACGCTCGCCATTTCGCCGCTCAACAGCCTCGTTTATGAAACCCAGCATCACCTCTGTGCCTCAACTCTATCGCAACGCTATGCGGTGGACCGAGATCGCATCTGTGCTTAGCAAGTACGGTTTGGCGAACTGGATGAGTCGCTTCAACATCGACTTTATCTCTGAGCGTCTTAAATCGCCCGACGGAGAGAAACTGAATTCGCTAACGCATCCCAGCCGCGTCCGTCTGGCGATGACTGAATTGGGTTCGACCTTTATCAAATTTGGTCAGCTGCTGAGTACTCGACCGGATTTGATTGGCACTGAAATGGCCAATGAGCTTTCTCGCCTTCAATCGGCTGCGCCCGCGGATGACTTTGAGAAGGTCAAAGAAACGATTGAAGCCCAGCAAGGGCGTACGCTGCAGGATTTATTCCATGAGTTTGATCCGACGCCCATTGCATCGGCATCAATCGGGCAAGCGCATCGCGCAACGATAAAAGCCGTCGCTCACCCAGCGTACGCGCATCTGGCAGGCGAGAATGAGGATTTAATCGAGGTGATCGTGAAGGTTCAACATCACGGCATCGATCGCATTCTTGAAGCAGACCTCGACATTCTTGCTGGGCTGGCTCAACTGGCCGAGCGGATTGATGATTTCAAAAACTATCAACCCTCTAGCGTTGTGCGCGACCTGCGGCAGACGATGCGAAGAGAGCTAGATTTTGCTCGTGAACAGCGGAACTTGATTCAGTTTAGGGCCATGTTCGAGGGAGACGAACGAATTCGGATTCCTCAACCGATCACCGCGCTATGTTCAGAGAAAATGCTGACCATGGAGTTGATGGACGGAGTACCGCTCAAACAGTTTGCTAAAGACGAAGCAAATAAGCCTCGTTGCGATGCAATCGCTCGCCAAGGGGCAGAGTTATATCTAAAGATGATTTTCAATCATGGCTTCTTCCACGCCGACCCTCATCCCGGGAACATCATGATCATGCCCGATGATTCGATCGGGTTGGTAGATTTTGGCATGGTTGGTCGCGTCAGCGAAGACCTGCGCGAGTCGATTGAATCGATGCTGGTGGCGATAGTCAATCAAGACGTTACGTTGTTGACCTCGCTAATAAAGCGAGTGGGAAAATGCCCCTACGATTTGAACGAAGCCAGACTGTCCAATGACATCGCCGATTTTGTCGGACAATATTCGACGCAGGCGATGGGGCAGTTCGATATGAGCGGTGCCTTGAACGATTTTATCGATATCGTCCAACGCTATCAAATCTTGCTGCCCAGTGAAGCATCGTTGTTGATCAAGGTGTTGGTCACGCTTGAGGGAACCGGCAGGTTGCTGAATCCTAACTTTTCGTTGATGGAGATCATGAAGCCGTTTCACAGAATGATGTTGATGAAACGCCTCTCTCCAATGCGGCAGATGAGAAAGATGCAGCGATTTTACATCGGGTTAGAACAGCTGGCGGAAACGTTACCGAACAAGCTTACCTCGATTCTTGACCAAGTTCAGTCCGGACGATTTGATGTAAATTTGGAGCACCGTCGCCTAGGGCCATCGGTGAACCGTCTCGTTGTTGGCCTGTTGACAAGTGCTTTGTTTTTGGGGTCTTCATTGATGTTGAGTTTCAAAGTGCCTCCCGTCTTGTTTATTGAGGGTGGCTGGATGGGTACCAAAGATCTGTCTTTGGTGGGATTCTTGGGGCTTGTTGCGAGTCTGATGTTGGGATTTCGTCTAGTTTGGGCCATTCGGAAATCGGGCAACCTCGATGAAGCCGAATAGGCAGAGGCAGACGCCAAACTCTGCGTAGGCAGGTCAAACGGTGTGTTTTTCTTTACAAGGACAAGATTTCTTGCGCTCGTCAGGTGGCCAAGCCCGCCGTAGCCGTGTGATTCGCCCCCCGCCGCACGGTGTTCCTGCTGCTAATGGCAGCTATTACCGAATTAGATGTTCGGTGAGGTTCCGATTGATCTATTCCGGGTTGCATATAAGATATTAGCTGAATAACGCTGGAAGATATAACCTCGACCGCTGCTCTTGAGACGAGCACGACGGACGTGGATCATCCAGTTATCCTCAACTGCATGATCTGAGAATGGGCGACGGGAGACAGGATGAACGAGAATCATAGCTGGAGCGCTAGTATTGGCCGCTGGATGGGCGTGAAGGTTTGCGTGCACGCACTGTTATTTTTGTTCGTTGCCGCAATATTTTGCGTTCAGTATCAACACTTGCATGTGTTGTCACGCGACATGATGGGAACTGCTCTGATGACCAGCGTGGTTATCCTATGCAGCGTTATCTTCCATGAAATCGCCCACGTCTACGCTCTCACAAGCTTAGGCGGAACCCCTCGGCGAATTGTCCTGACACCATGGGGAGGCAATTCAAAATTTCATATGCCCCAAGAGCCTGTCGCGAAACTGATCGTCCGTGCAGCGGGACCGTTTGCCAATATGGCCGTGTTCTTGGTCTGTTCTGTGTTGCTGCTTCAGGGTGGCCAGAGCGACATGTTGAGTTTGATGAACCCGTTTCAACCGCATGTTTACATGTTTTCCGACGGCGCCGTCTCTCTTATCAAGATCATTGCGTGGGTGAATTTCCAGCTGTTGGTGGTCAATCTGATTCCATGCTTTCCATTCGACGGTGCCGAACTTGTCCGATCGATGCTTGAGCTCTTGCGGTTGGACGATTCGAAGCTGAGAAGTGAATCGGCGATCATGGTGATCGGCAATGGTTGTGCCTTTGGCGTGATTGGATTCGCGTGGCTGCTTTACGGTCACAAAACCGGCCCGGTTGAGCCCGTATGGTTCATTATGTTGGCCGCTGGAATCTCAATGTACTTTGCCGCAAGATATTCACTCGATCAGGAGACGGCCGAATTTCGAGAAGAGCAGGGCCTCATGGCTCACGATTGGGATTTTGATCCATATTTGCCGCAAGAGTCGTCGTTTTTTGGGCTTTCCTCAGACGGTGACTTTCAGGATCTTGCGCGAGCGGCAATTGAAGAATCCGATAGCGTAACTCAGTCTCAATGGATGCTCGAAAATCAGCGCGCTAGGGCGGCCCGTGAGCGTGAGGAGGAGAGCTATGAGGCTCTTCAGGCGGACACGATCCTTGAAAAGCTCCACAGCGGCGGTGGGATTGCAAGTCTCTCTGAAGACGAACGTGAGGTTCTCAATCGGGTCAGCCGTCGTCTGCGACGGCAGCGTGAACGGGAGACTCAAGACGCTCAAATGCAGAGCGAGTAGAACCTGCTGCTCTCTCTAGGCTCTCTTTCTTCATTAAGATGCGGCTGTGCACGCTCTTAGCCGGCTGGCTCTTTTTTCGAGAGCTCCCATCCTTCGCACTTTCCCAAACTGGTGTTGGAGGCAAGACAGGCCAATGCTACTATCGGCAAAACAGTCGAATCAATTTGATGTAGCAATCTTTAAGGACCACGGGCATGGATCAGTTCATGGACAACCAGCTAATCGCTGAATACTGCAATTTGGCGCTGACGTGGATTGGGTTTGGAACCGTTGTAGGACTTGCCGCAAAGGCGATTATGCCAGGCCGAGATCCCGGTGGTGCCATCGCGACAGTTATGATGGGCATTGCTGGAACCTTGATTGGGTGTGCGGTGCTTCAGTACTTCTCAACAACAGGGGAGGTTGTCAAACCTGTCAGCCCAGAGGGATTCGCTGTTGGCTCTGCAGGCGCCCTTGTGTTGCTGATCTTTTATAAAGTTTTGGGTGGATACTGGTTTGTAGAAGGCGAAGGAACTACTCGTCGGCGCCGCCGTCGAACGCGCTATCGTAGCGCCTACGATGACTAGGAATTTCGTGAATCAAACACTGTAGCGGAAGTTGTCAAGAGTTTGGAGCCACACAGTAAAACATAGAATCGTCGAAAGTCTTGAAGACTTTCGCTACCAACGCTAGATATCGATTGGATCGTTCTTGCCGACGATGACTAGGCCTGAATCAGTAATCGTGAACCCACGACATAGATCCTGTTCGACGCTGAATCCTATCTCCGCATTGTCTGGAATCACGACGTTTTTATCGATGATCGCTTTGCGGATCTTCGCGTTTCTGCCTACTGCGACTCGATCAAACAAAATTGAATCGTGGACTTCCGCGCAAGCGTCGATGCGCACCTCGGGCCCGATGATTGATCGTTCGACTCTTCCGCCAGAAATAATGCTGCCAGGGCAGACAATGCTGTCCGTCGCCATCCCCAGCCGATCTTCCCCCAAGCCTTGATCGTTGAACACAAACTTGGGTGGAGGGAAGTTGCCCTGAAAACTCCGGATGGGCCAGTTTTGATCGTACATGTTGAGTAACGGATCGACCTGAATCAGATCCATGTTCGCTTCGTAGTACGCGTCGATAGTTCCCACGTCGCGCCAATACGCTTGACTTTTCTTATTCTCATCTCGGAACGGATATGCGAAGACGCGGTAATCTTCAATGATTGAGGGAATGATGTCCTTGCCAAAATCGTTGTTGCTATCGGGATCATTGGCGTCTCGAAGTAATTGCTCGAACAGAAACCGCGCAGAGAACACGTAGACTCCCATGCTTGCTAAGGCGACATTGTCATCGCCAGGGACGGTTTTCGGGTTCTCAGGTTTCTCATCAAACCCAATGATCCGCTGCTTTTGGTCAATTGCCATGACTCCAAAGGACTTGGCTTCCTCTACAGTCACCTGCAACGCGGCAACCGTCAGGTCGGCGTTATTCGCGCGATGTGCTTTGATCATCGCATGGTAGTCCATCTTGTAGATGTGATCGCCGGCGAGAATCAAGACTTCTTCCGGACGTTCTTTTTCGATCGCGTAAATATTCTGATAGACGGCATCGGCTGTGCCCTTGTACCAATTTTCGTCGATCCTCTGCTGAGGCGGCATAACGTCAATGAAGTCTCCCATTTCGCTGCAGAAGTACCGTCTCCAGCCATTATTGACGTGCCGGTCAAGACTCATCGCCTTGTACTGTGTCAACAGGATCAGCTTCTTTAGGCCACTATTGAGGCAATTCGATAGCGCAAAGTCGACGATTCGATAGCCGCCTCCGAACGGGACTGCGGGTTTAGCACGATCTCTGGTTAGTGGTTCTAATCTCGATCCTTTACCACCAGCCAATACAACAGCCATCACATTTTTCATCGTTTGCCTGACTAGTTCCCAGAAGAGCTTTGACGGAGCGACGCTTTATTTGCTGCCGCTACTGCGACGGACTAAATATAGGGCCTCGGCGAATTCCATAAAAGAGAAACTGAGGCAATACGGTAGGCTTTTGACTATCGCGGCACGGGGATACCATAAAACCTTTCCCAATTAGCCTAGAAGTCTGAAAGGCGAAACCGCTGGACGCATGTGGAACAACTCCAATATCAGCGTATCAGAAAATAGCGAACTAGCTATTGCTATGGGCGAAGGAGGTCGAGCACAGAAGGGCTTGGATAGTCAATACTCGCAATGACTCA
>CAZDBE010000210.1:0-10227 GCA_964503675.1 uncultured Pirellulaceae bacterium
CACTGCGCGAGCCGATTGTCTCCATGGGAGATCGGCGAAAGCCTCGACAAGGTCTGACTAAACGTGAGCGTGGTATACCGCTCGGTACTCTAAATGGAATGCTGGGGCAGGTAGGATTTGAGATTATGAGGCATCGTCTTTGCATGTCCCCCATTGTTTCGAAGGCTGCGGCTAGATTTGGGGTTCACGCCTTTAGTAGTCCTTTTGTGACGGTCATTGATTCTCTCGTCAGCCGGTGTCCTGCGAAGCAAGTGACCTATCATCGTTCGAAGTTAAAAGAAAAAATTGCACCAACTTCGGTATTTGCCGTACTTCGAAAAAACTAGCTTTGGTTTGAATGTTGGAGGCCTTCCGATTCTTGAATTGCATACTGGAACCAAGTGTGGCCCATGTATTGTGGAGACGCCAACGCTGTATTTGGGCGTGATTGTTGACGCTTTCGGGCGAGTCTCATTGGCAAAGCGGCACGGTTCTTCGAGGGGCATGTGCTTGTCGCTCGATCAAGAAAGCAAGTTGCAAGCGGCACAGGTGATGTTGGACGGGCGATCCACGAGTGCGGTGCCGCCTAGCCGAGCGTGGTATCGCTGGGAAGAGGAATCCTTCACAGTAGACGACTTGCGTCGCACCGACTGGCCAATCGCAGAACCAATTCGAGGAGAGCTTTCACATCTGCTTTTGAATCGAGTGTCTCGCTTGCAGAGAATTCTCAACGCATTCTGACGCCATCTCCATGATCGAATCATTGCGACAGGCCTGTGGTGACCGGCGTCCCGGGCGGTGCAGTCGGTTGCCTAGCCCCCCAGCACACCGACGTCCTCGCTACCTTTCTCTTGCTCGCATAGCGGCTTACCAACCGATTTAGGCAGCCCACGACCGTACGGTGTTCGCATGCTTCTCGATGGATGTTTGGGGATTGTCAGCGCCTCGGGTAGTAGTTCAGTCTTGAATGTGTAATTCCCTGAAGGAACTTGTGATTTCCAAGGGCAGCGTGCAATTTGCTTCACCGAATACTGGTGCCAAATGGCCAGTAACGGAGTTCTCATTTTGCCCTTAAACGGTTAGTCTGTTGCGCACGTGCTGTGTTGCTGGTGTCTTGGCCTCATCGAAAGTTTCCGACAATCATCTATCTAGTGAATAGAAGCTGATTGACTTGATTACGATCTGCATTTCAAGCTGAAACTCAATGGAAAAAGCACCAACTGAAGATGAGAGCCCGGAATCCAAGTCGATTGGGGCAGCGGCTGCACGGGGCATGGCGTGGTCCCTCGCTGAAACGGTCGTTATTCGTGGCGCAAACATGCTCCGCATATTCCTCATGGGCTTATTGCTCACCAAGGAAGACTTCGGCCTTTTCGCCATGGTCTATTCCGTATGGTTTGCGACTGCTCTACTGCAAGATGCTGGTGTCTCTGCGGTCTTGATTCAACGAGCCGACTTCAAGAGATTTGCCACTGCAGGATTTTCGTTGTCAGTTGCTCAAGCGGTCTTGACCGCTTCCATGGCTGCGATCGCAGCGCCAATCATGGGGTGGTTTTATGGCGAGCCCCGGTTGGTGCCATTGATTCTGGTACTGGCAGCTGGGATTCCTTTAAGAACAATCACGTTGGTGCCGAAGGCAAAACTGACGTCAGAGATGCGATTTAAAGCGGTCTCGTTCTTAATGAGCCTAGATGTGCTTTTGGTGGTGATTCTTAGTCTCGTTTTTGCCTATGCCGGTTTCGGGGCGTATAGTTTCGTCCTGCCTTTGCCGGTTTCGAATCTGATCTTGGCCATTGTTTGGTGGCGTTTGGCTCGTGTGCCGCTGCGGCGGAAAATCGAATTCAGAGTCTGGCCGCAGTTGCTGAAGGATAGCCTCCGAGTGCTGGTCGCCAATCTCGCCGGCGTTGTGATTAACCAGGCCGATTTCGTAATTCTTGGTCGCGTGTTGGCTGACTCGATACGCGATGCCACGATGGGTGCGTACTTCTTTGCGTTTGTCTATGCTCGGCAAGTCGTCAACGAAATTCAGGGGCGACTGATACGAGTCCTCTTCCCGGCGCTAACGAAAATGTCCGATCAGCCACAGCGACAATTGAGGGCATTTATAAGTGCCGCAAGGTTGGTGATGATTGTGATCCTGCCGCTCACGCTGCTGCAAGTGGCACTCGCTGGACCGATCGTACGACTGATCTATCCAGACGGGAAATGGGACGCCGCAATTCCCCTGATGCAGCTGCTCTCGTTCGCCATGGCGGTTAGAGGGCTGGCCGGGCCTTCTGAGAGCTTGCTGCAAGCCCAGGGCCGATTCAAGGCGCATATGAATACACATTGGCTGTTTGCCGGTCTGCTGACCATTGCCGTGCTAGTCGCGGTCAACATCGATTCAGCCCTGTCGACGCCGGTGCGAGTTGCGCTGGCCTTGATCGTCGTATATGCGTTCATGACCCAAGTTCGGTTGCAAGTCGCCCTGTCGCCTTGGGGATTGTCCTTAACCTCCAGCTTGCGAATTTGGTTGCCCGTTTTTTCCATCGGAGTCGTTAGCTTTGGGGCGGTGTGGTGGTCGACAATCCAGGTGAAAGCAAGTGATTTGCAATCGATCTTCATCGTCCCGGCCGTCGGCCTAACGATCTATTTGGGGTTCGTACGAGCTTTTTTGCCGAGCTCGTTTCAGGACGTGCTAAATCGCATTAAGAGTGTGCTGGTTCGTGACCAGTAAAAGTTGCCCGTTCCGATTACGTATTGGAAAAGTACGGCAGCAACTTTCGATAGTCAAAGTGGACCGCAGCGAAAACTCGCTTTATTGCGTTCTTTAGGAGGTAAACTAGCCGGTTCGCTTTGTGCTCCACTAGATTCAACGTCCGGTTGAACCGACTGTGATTTCGCGGCACTGCTTGAAAGCGATTCATCTGTTCGATGGCCTGATTCATTGAGACGTCGATGTCGTAGTTGCGAAAAACGTAATCTGAATGCCGCTTCGAGAGTGCCTGATATTCGGCCTCAGACATTAGCAAGATGTCACGCAATTTGTCGATGATCGGTGAAGCGTCAATTTTGGGAAGAACTTCGCCGCAGCTGCCGACCGGCATTTCATAGACGAAGCCTTGGGATACCGGTTTCGCCTGTTCAGCGATTGCCACGATGCTGGGAACTCCTGCCGCTGCCGCCTCAATGACGGCAGTGCCCATACCTATGAAGGCTTTGGCTGTTGCAAGTTTGTTGGGAAAGTGAGCGTAGTCGATCTCTCCTGCGAAATGAACGAATTCTTCTGCCTGTTCGGTTTTGATTAACGCTCGCAGCGTTTCAATCGCTTCGGGCGCGCCACCGCCGTAAATCGTCCATTGAACTGGTATCCCTTCCGCGCGCAATTGTCGCATTACGGAGACGCACGAATAGTTGTACTTTTTCATCTCACTGTCGATACGTCCCACGGAAATGACGTTGAATGGTTCAGGTTGTCGCTCCAACGCGCGTAGCGGTTGGCAATTGATCGGCAACGGCAATGTGATGGAAGCTTCGTAGTTTTCGTGTAAGGCTCGCGCGTGTATGTCTCGGATCAATTCACTCATGAAGATCTTATGCGGGGCCGGAATCCATTGCCGAAACAGTCTCCTTCCCAGGGCAGTCGGTAAACAATACTGGGTGATATAGATCACGTATGGCAGGACGACTGGTGGACGTTGGAAGCGAAACAACGACGCGGCGGTGATCGAATCACCAGACAGCGGTATGACGTAATCGGCGTTGCAGAAGTCAAAAGTTTCGTTGTACAGGCTGATTGGATAGAGACTGTGAGTGATCTGTCGCTTGGTCAAGGTTGTTTGGCTGACTGCGGGGTGGAATAACTTCGCTACTTTTTCGTCGATGCCAGGTTTAAGGAACAACGCTGTCGCTTCGTGGCCGTGTTCAACGAGCCAATTTGCCATTCTGGCCATGAGCGTTTGTGCACCGCCCATATTCCCGCCTTGACTGTAGATGATAAGGAAGTTCGCCAATGTTAGTGTCGCTTCTTGCGAATTCAATCAGGGAATAAATTTGGGTATGGACTGGAAAAATTCAGATTCGCTTGCCAATTGCTGTTTTAGGTAATGGACGGTTGATTCGTCTGGCGTCGGCGCCACTCGTTTCCTGAAGAGGATGCGTCTTGCGGATCCTCGAATTGTGTTTTTGGGATCCAGAGCATTCACTAGGCGTCGAGGTGCCAATCGTGCGAGTCTATTTACCAAAGGTGAGATTGGCGTGCCTTGGTTGGTGGTTTCGTTTGTGCGAATTTCCGGTAAGTCGGTCATCGGTTCTAGATTCAGAAATGAGAACGCGACGTTCATGATGCGAAGACGATCTTCAGCCAGTTCTTCAGACCTGATCAACAGGAGATTATCCGGCGGGAAATATTGCGACATTTTCGCACAAAACTCGCGATAGCTGCTTTGCCGCATGTACCAGGGGTAGCACCCTTTGCGGTGGTTAGACGGAGAAGGCGTTTCGTCCTGTTCTCTTTGCAAAGCCTTCTTCAGAATCTGATCTTCTAAGCCGATGGCGTGCATCCAGCGATAGTGTGACACGAGTCGTTCAAACGGGTCACGAAGGAGCACAATGGCTCTTGCGTTCGGGCAGTGTGATGCGATGGCTTGCAGCGCCGGTTCCCATACGCAATAGAGTGTGCTTGCTTCGCCGAACACGCGATGCTGCGGCTTGGCATGAGAAAACAGCGCGTCATGCGCAGCCGGTCCCGCGGCAATTCGCTCTGGAAAGGCGAAGTAATGCGGCTCTTTTACTGAGGACATGCAGATGTGTGGGTGCAGCGCAAGATATTGGTGGAGGCTGCTGGTGCCGCACTTTGCAAACCCGGGAATGAACAAGTTGCATTTCATGCGGCTGCAGCGGCGCGAACCGCAGAAATAACCAGGTCAACTTGTTGATCATCCAAATATGGATGTAGGGGAAGGCTAAGCACGCTTTGTGCGAGCTGCATTGCAACCGGAAAATCCGGTTCGGAATAATTCAGCGTCGCGTACGCTTGAGACGCGTGTGGCGGTATCGGATAGTGAATCAAAGTTTGGACGCCTTCCGCTTTTAGCTTTTCCTGGAATGCGTCACGATGTTGATGCCGTATCACAAACAAATGCCAAACAGAGCCCGCCCAATCAGGTGACGACGGCAAACTGATTTGTTCGACATCGCTCAATTCGTCGATGTACCGTTGGGCTATTTGGCTTCGTTTTTCATTCCATGCGTCGAGCTTATCCAATTTGACTCGGAGGAACGCCGCCTGAAGTGCATCGATTCGTGAATTGTAGCCACACTCTTCGTTAACGTACCTTTGTCTTGAACCGTAGTTTCGCAAGGACCTGATGCGTTCAGCTATCGCAGGTGAGTTGGTTGTTATGGCGCCGGCTTCCCCAAAGGCGCCAAGGTTCTTGCTCGGGTAATAACTGTGGCATTCTATGTCGGCCAGCGCGCCCACCCGCCGCCCTTTATAGCGAGCTCCTTGAGCTTGAGCGTTATCGATCACGATTTTTAATTGATGCTTGTTGGCAAGGCTAGAGAACGCATCGTAGTCAACCGGCTGACCATAAAGATTGACCGGCATGATTGCCTTTGTCTTGCTGGTCAACGCCGCCGCGGTAGCAAGCGGGCAAAGGTTATGCGTTGCTTCGTCGGGTTCTACTGGAACAATCGTTGCGCCGACTTGCGTCACGGCGAGCCATGTCGCGATGTAAGTGTTGGAGGGGACGATGATTTCGTCTCCCGGGCCAAGATCAAGGGCTCTCAAGGAAAGATGGAGCGCGTCTAAGCCTGAGCCGACGCCAACGCAGTGCTCGGCTGCGCAATAATTGGCATAGGCTTCTTCGAAGAGTTCAACTTCTTTCCCCAGAACATACCAGCCGGATTGCATGAATCGAGCGAAAGCTTCATCGAGCTGCGGTTTCAATTCGTCGTAGGAAGCACGAAGTTCTAAGAAAGGGATCATCGACTCGCCCGGTACTTCAAGAAGTCATCGTAGTCTCGAATGTAGTCGCTCTCGTCGTAATCGTGCGAGGCGAAGACGGCAACAACACTGTTGGGGGCGTATCGAAATTGTGTCGCCCAGATTCCTGCAGGAATCAGCAAGCCGCGGTCAGACCGATCGACTGTAACTTGGTCACGTTGTTTACCATCATCTAAGACAACCGCCACCGATCCGTTGAGGCAGACAAGCACTTGTTGGCAGGCAGTATGTGCGTGTTGCCCTCGCACTTTCTCGCTCGGAACATGGTGTACAAAGAAAACACGTTTCGCTTCGAAAGGTAGATGTTGGTTCCATTGCACGATGGTTAGGTCGCCGCGAATATCACGGACGTTTCCCAAATTGATCCAACGTGCTTCGGCGATCGAAAAGTCATCGTTCGTCGTGTCTTCTTGAGCCGCATCCGTCGGAGCCGGATTTGGTTGCTCGATGTATCGTCGAATAGTTGCCGGCGTGCCTGCCACAACGGTGCCAGGTGGAACGTCCGACGTCACGACGGCCCCTGCACCCACCATCGCGCGCTTACCAATTGTGATTCCGGGCAGGATGGTCGCGTTGGCGCCGATCGAAGCTCCTTCTTTGACGACGGTCTTCGCGAATTCATCTGGATATTCTTTGCTGCGCGGATGCTTGTCATTTGTAAATGTCACATTCGGTCCAATGAAGACGCTATCTTCCAATCGAATGCCGTCCCACAACTGGACACCGCATTTGACTGTTACGTCGTTCCCGATGACGACATCATTCTCGATGAAGCAATGTGAGCAGATGTTGCAGTTTTTACCGAGAACGGCATTTTCCAGCACGACGCAATACTGCCATACACGGCTGCCTTCACCAATCTTCGTGGTTGCTACATCGGCCAGTGGGTGAATCGACATTATGTGTAGGCTTTTCGACTGGCGACATCTTGAAGATACTTACCGTATCCGCTCTTTTCGTATTTTGCGGACAACGAAACTAACTGTTCGGCGCTGATCATTCCGCGATTGTAGGCGATTTCTTCGATACACCCAATCTTGGTCCCTTGCCGTTCTTCGATGACCCGAACAAACGTCGATGCTTCGTTGAGTGAAGCAAAGGTGCCCGTGTCGAGCCAGGCGATGCCTCGATCAAAAACACCGACTTGAAGTTGCTTGCGTTGTAGGTATTCACTATTGACACTCGTGATTTCGTATTCGCCACGGGCCGAAGGCTGGATCGATTTGGCTATTGAGATGACGTTATTGTCGTAAAAATAGAGTCCCGGGACGGCAAAATTTGATTTCGGTTGTTTTGGCTTTTCTTCGATGGATACGACGCGTCTTTCTTCGTCAAATTCGACGACACCGTAGCGTTCTGGATCATGGACTGGAGCGGCGAATACCACGGCGCCGGTCGGGTCCGTATACTGCCGTATGAGCTTTCCAAAACCCGATCCGTAAAAAACATTGTCTCCCAGAATCAGCGCAACTTTATCGTCGCCAATGAACGACTCGCCGATTACGAATGCCTGAGCCAGTCCGTTGGGAACTGCTTGCTCGGCATAACTGAATTTACATCCAAGCTCCGTTCCATCGCCCAATAGTCGTTCGAATTTGGGCAAATCTTCTGGAGTGGAGATCACCAGGATTTCGCGAATATCGGCCAGCATGAGGACTGAGAGCGGATAATAGATCATCGGCTTGTCGTAGATGGGTATCATCTGTTTTGACATCGCCAAAGTAATGGGGTGAAGTCTCGTACCAGCGCCCCCGGCCAGGATAATACCCTTCATAAGCTATTCTTCTTTGCTTTTGAGAAGTGAGTTGTCGATCAGCTGATTTTGCCTTGGCGTTCTATTTTGTAAGCGCCAGAGAGGATTCGCTGCCACCAATCCTCATTTTCCAGGTACCAGCCTACGGTCTTGCGAAACCCGCTGCTGAAATCCTCTGTTGGTTCCCAAGCAAGCTCTCGTTTTACTTTCTCGGCGTTGATGGCGTAGCGGAGATCATGACCAGGTCTATCTTCAACGAAAGTAATCAAATCTTCGTATCGTGATATTTTCTTTTCAGCGGGCAATCGCGGATTAGCAGCTGCTGGAACGGTTTCGTCTAGAATTCCACAAATCATCTTTACGATATTGATGTTACTTTGCTCGTTGTTACCGCCCACATTGTAAGTTTGGCCAGGTTGGCCATTCGTAAGCGCCGCCACGAGTGCTTTGGCATGATCAACGACATAGAGCCAGTCGCGTACATTTTCGCCTTTCCCGTAGACTGGAATCGATTCACCGCGGACCGCCTTTAGGATGACAACGGGAATTAGCTTTTCTGGAAACTGGTACGGGCCGTAATTGTTGGAGCAATTGGTGATGATGACAGGTAGCTTGTATGTGCTATGCCAAGCGCGGGCCAAGTGGTCCGAGCCTGCTTTGCTCGCCGAATACGGAGAATGCGGGTCATACGGCGTCTCTTCATGAAATGCAGCGTCTTCAAATCCGAGCGAACCGTACACCTCGTCGGTGGAAACATGAAGAAAGCGAAAACTGGCTTGCCTTGCGTCTGAGAGCTGGGCAAAATACTCGCGACTTGCTTGCAACATTTGGAACGTGCCGACGATATTGGTCTGGATAAATTCCCCAGGCCCATCGATGGATCGATCTACATGCGATTCAGCGGCAAGATGCATGACGCCGTCCGGCTGAAAATCATGAAACGCCTTTTGAACGTCTTGGGGGGAACAAATATCGGTTTTCGTAAAGGAAAATCGTTCATGGTCCCTGACACTTTCGAGCGACTCGAGATTGCCGGCGTAAGTCAACTTGTCGATAACGTGGACCGAATGATCAGTGTCTTGGATCAAATGTCGCACAAGGTTGCAGCCGATGAATCCCGCGCCGCCAGTGATTAAGATCTTCATTGTCAAATATGTTTGCCTGCACAAGAAGCTAGGATGAATGCCCGTTCGACGCAGCCTGCCAAATGGCTATTCTCATGCTAGTATGAATCGAGATTTTTCTCCATCGCCACTTTCACCGCATCACCTATGAAATCGAGAATTCCGGATTCACTGCTCGTCGGATTGGCCCATTTCGTCTTTTTGGCGTTCGTTTGGTCCCTGTTGCCGCCATCAGTCAAAGATTCTCGAAGCAACGACTATTTGAATCGTTCCGAACCGGTGGCCCGTAATTTCATTGAAGGACGCGGCTTTCGTGAGAACAACGGTGACCTGATGACTCGGTATCCACCAGGTCATCCGTTGTATTTGATCGGTGTTTTTAAAATGGCCGATTGGCTGGGTGTATCCGAGCCACTGTTCATGTCGCTCTTAGCATTGGCTTGTCAGGCGTTGGTGGGCGCTATCTTGTACATACTGGCGGCCGAGGTTTGGTCAAGGCGCATCGCTGTGGCGATTTCAGTTCTTTGGCTTACCTACTTGCCCCCGTTGTATTTGAGTATCCAGGGGAACAACGAAATCCCCTACACCCCGGTTTTTCTATTCAGCGTCTTGGTCGTTTGGAAGGCTTTTCAATCCAAGAGCGGTGGACTTTTTTTTCTTGCGGGCCTCTTGCTTGGAATCGGAATGCTAATACGACCCTTTGCGATTGGGTTACCAGCATTCTTAGTCTTACTGTGCCTGACGAGATACGGTGCAGAGAAACTTGGGCGTCGAGTTTTGTTGGCAGGGCTGTTGGTTGCCGGCACTGTCGTAGCCATAGCGCCATGGCAGTGGTACACGTACAAAAACACTGAACGAGTTTACTTGATTAGTTCGGTCGGTGTGCACGGCGTTATGGACGGTCTGACGTACGGTGTTCCAAGGCCGAAACGGATAACCTTGGAAATGCCTCCAGGGGTTTTGAAATTGCAACAATCTGCATTTGATAACTGGCAAAATAAGAATATCGCCGATTTTGGTGGGCTGCTCGCGTGGGTTCGCACGGATGCGGCAAAGCAGCCGTGGGACATGCTCAGCATTATTGGTCGCAAAGCCGTGAGGACTTGGTATGCGACAGACAGCCATCGGCATGACTTTAAGCTGCTGTTCTTGCAGGTGCCGTACTTGATCTTGTTCGGTCTGGGAGCCATCGCCTGTATACGGGCAGGTGGGAATGCTCAACGGATGGCGATTCTGGTTCTGGTTATCGTATTGTTCTACTGGGCGATGACCGTCGCCGGATTATCGATCATGCGCTACATCGTTCCGGTCATGCCGCTTATGCTGCTCTTGACGGCGCCGATCATCGAGAGCTGTCTCGACCGCTGCGGTTGGTTGCCTCGTGC
>CAZDBE010000211.1:0-10186 GCA_964503675.1 uncultured Pirellulaceae bacterium
GTCATGCTCGTCCCGAGCGACTGAGCGAACAATGATACGCGATATTCTTCGATCATCCAGCGAAACTGGTCAAGTTCAGGATCAACCAACGACTGAGCTTGGTGGCGCTCTTTTATATCGTGATACTGCTGAAGGTAATGTTCAATCTCTGCAGTTTGCATTCTGTCTTTGTCGACCGGCGTGGAAGACAACTTATCAACGCGAAAACCAATTGCTTCAAAGAAGCGCGGGTACTCGACCAACCAATCCCAAGACGTGACGGATAAGAATTGGCCCTCGGTCAGCAACGCGATCTGGCTGCGAATATCGCCTTTGACGGAGCTCCGTGCAGGCGGGATATCTTCCACTTGCAAATATGCTTGGTGCACCGATGCCGAAAGCCGAGGCAGCCAGCGTGACACTTCTTGAGTCGCTTTGCTCAGTTTCTCCCTTGCTCCTTGCTGAAGTGTTTCAAACTCGGAAGCACTTCGAGGAATCTTCTTCAAATGCACAAACGCAATTCGAACGATTAAATCTCCCAACTGTTTCCGCAACTCATTCGATGGGATGATCCTCGCCAGCTTGAGCGCCTGTTGCTCGATGTTCGGCAACCCACTTACCTGCGACCGCACACTTTTCTTGTGCAAAATTCTCAGCAGCCGCACCAAGCCTTGGCGCGTCACCTGATCGCTGGCAACGCGCGAATCCACCAATCGAAGGCCAACTGTCTCTTCCTGATCGACGATCGCTGGAAACGCCGACAGCTGCGTCGCCCCGCGCGTAATCGTGGTCTCCTTGGGGAATTCATCCCAGTCCCACTCTAGCAGTCCATCGCGATGCCAATCGGAATCGGTCACCTCAACTACATTACTAGCGTGTTCGGCGCCCAACTCCTCACGCAGTTTTGCCACCGCGCGTCGTTGGGCGATCACGTTGCCCTCTTGATCAGTCACCTGCAGATTAACACTTAGATGATCCGAGACTTTTTCGAGCTTGAACATGCTAGGCGTCACCGGAAGACCACCGATCCGCGTCAACTGCTCCGCCACAGCCTGATTGAAAAAACCACTACCAAAGGCAATTTTTTCAACCACTTCGTCCGCCGTTTCCGGAGCCGGAACGAGGTTTCTGCGAATCTGTTTGGGAAGACTGCGAATAAGTGCAATAACACGATCCTTCATCAAACCGGGCACCAGCCAACCGGTCTGTGCATCGTCCAACTGCCCCAAGCCCTCGACCGGGATCTTAACCGTAGCCCCGTCGTCGTTGGCCCCAGGCGTGAACTGATAGTTGACCGGAATCTGCATGGTGCCGACGAGCACTTGATCGGGATACAGATGCGCCGAATCCTCCAAATTTGCTCCCGGTAAGATGTCAGCGCGCGTCATCCGCAACGACTGATCCAGCTCCGAAGTATCCTTGATCGCGCGATTGAGAGAGCGCTGATCGAAAACACCTTCCGGTAACTTAGATTCGTAAAACATGACAACGTCGTGTGGATCGATCACCAGATCGCGTGCGCGTGTTTTGGCCGCTTCTCCGGTCAGTTCTTCAATCAACCACTGATTGTGAACCCGAAAGTCTTGATTGCCAGTGAATTGATCTGTGGCCAAACCGTCGCGAATAAAAATCTCACGCGATGCGGCAGGATCAATTTTCCCATAGTGGATCGTGCGTCCGGCCACGATAGGCAACCCGAATAGGCTAACGTGCTCCGAGGCAATGACTGATTGCTGTTTTTTACTGAACCGCGGATCGGCGTAACGACGTTTCACCAAGTGGGCCGCGATCGGTTCGAGCCAGTCTGAATTGATCTTCGCAGCCACGCGCCCATAAGTTTTGCTGGTCTCGACGATTTCGCTGACCATCACCCACTTGGGTTTGACGCTAAAAATGCCGGAACCCGGCCAAAGGTTGAACTTAATTCCACCGGCACCGGTGTACAAATGCTTGTCGCTCAACAACGCTGTCCCAGAGAGCAGTCCCGTGAGCAGACTTCGATGGATCGCATCGTAGTCGTTGCGCCGTGCGGTGGATTTCAATCGCTGCGATGCGGCCGTTGATTTGAGCTGCCGATAAATATCCTCCCACTGCCGCATTAGTGAATACGACAGAAAATTTTGCTGGCAGGCTTTCTTCAAGCGTCCGCGCGAGAGATCCTTTTTCAATTGGTGATAGAAATCCCAAACATTCAGCAACGAGATAAAATCTGATCGTTCGTCAGAGAATTGTTCGTGGGCTTCATCAGCTGCCTTCTGTTTCTCTACCGGTCGAGTTCTCGGATCTTGAATCTCAAGCGCTGCGGCAATGATCAAGATCTCAGCCAGCGTCCCCTCTTTGTCGGCCGCGAAGATCATCCGGCTGATTCGTGGGTCGACGGGCAACCGCGCAATTCTGCGTCCTAGCGAAGTCAGGTTTCGCCGGTCGTCGATCGCTCCAATCTCGAACAGCGTTTTATAGCCGTCGTTGATCGCGTCAGGGCGCGGCGGGTCGATAAACGGGAACTGCTCGATCGCTCCGAGTCGCAGCGCAAGCGTCTGAAGAATAACCGACGCCAAATTCGTGCGGCGTATTTCTGGCACCGTAAACTCGATGCGCTGTTGGAAATCTTCCTCCGAGTAGAGTCTGACACAAATTCCAGGCCCGATTCGCCCACAGCGACCGGCACGCTGGTTGGCGGACGCCTGAGAAACTGCCTGAATAGGTAACCGCTGAACTTTGCTGCGTGGCGAGTAGTGACTGATTCGCGCGGTTCCCGTATCGATCACAAATCGGATGCGAGGAACCGTAATCGACGATTCGGCCACGTTGGTTGCTAGTACAATCCGCCGCGCTTTTCCCGGGTTGAAAATCAGGTTCTGTTGGTCGGTAGAGAGCCGCGCGTACAGCGGCAGCACTTCCGTTCTCCGACCTGTAAGATGCGTGTTGCGTAGTTTCTTCGCGGTGGATCGAATATCACCTTCGGTCGGCAGAAAGATCAGCATGTCCCCATCGTCATCTTCAGCCAGTTGCTGGCAGGTGTCGGCGATGTGGTCGTAGAGATCGATTTGTTTTTCGTCCTCAGTCTCTTGAGGGCGATAGATGATCTCAACAGGGTAGGTCCGACCTTCGACACTGATGATGGGAACCGGTTTGCCAACGGCCTCTTCGAAGTGACGAGCAAAACTCTCTGTGTTGATCGTCGCGGAGGTAATCACCAGACGCAAATCCGGCCGCTTGGCCAACATTCGTGTCAAACTACCCAGCAAAAAATCAATATTCAGCGAGCGTTCATGAGCTTCATCGATAATGATTAGATCGTATTGATCAAGAAACTGATCAGTTTGCGTTTCGGCCAGTAGAATTCCGTCGGTCATCAGTTTGACGTACGTGCTGTCGGAAGTTTTGTCATCAAAGCGAATTTTGAAACCGACGTCCGTTCCTTGTGCGGAACCCAACTGCGACGAGATACGCGCTGAGACACCTCGAGCAGCGATTCGACGAGGTTGCGTATGTCCGATCAATCCAGATATGCCAAATCCAGCCTCCAGTGCAATCAGGGGTAGCTGTGTCGATTTTCCGCTGCCAGTTTCGCCGCTGATAACGACCACCTGATTCTCGATGATGGCTTTGGCGATTTCATCCTTGCGTTCATAAATCGGAAGCTCGGTATCGAACTTCAGTTTTGGAACACATTGCTTTCGATCTTCCAGACGTTTGGCAGATGCCAACACTGTATCAGAGAGTTTCTGCAACATCTCTGGCAGACGCTCGGACGGTTTGAGCTGTTTGATCCGATTGAATTCCCGGCGCAAGCGAAAGCGGTCCGACTGCATAGTCGATTCGATTGACTTGCCCAATGAGGCCAGATCGAGAGTGGAGACTGGTTCGTCCAAGGGAAAGATCGCTGTTGGCGGGAACAATTGAAAGGACTCGGACGCAACGGAAAACGCATGCCCGATACCGGTACAAAACAAAACGGCCCCGCAGTTTAACTGGAGACCGTGACATTGTCTTAAATTTTTGGTGTTTGAAAACTACTCTTTCAACACCATATCGATACACAGTACGGCAGCAAGGATCAATTGACGCACGGGTTGGTTCGGGGGAACTTGTTCAGAAATCTGTAAAACGTAATTGTCAGCTGAAGTGAACAGCTCCTTGCCCAACCCGGCCCATTTTTTACTGACGGTGGCTAGTTCTGCAGCCTCTGAGAGAAACTTGAATTCCCAACTTGTCCACTTGCCTTTGAGATCGCATAGTTTCTGGTCGTTGGCGTCAAGCACGCTGAAGGCTCCACCGATCGAAAAGAACTTTTGCTTGAAGCCGCCAATTTTCTGGTTCTGCTCGTCGAAGACTTCTACTTTAGACACAAACAGCGAAACGCCACGCTTGATCGTGATGATCGGTCGTCCGTCAGGTAGCTGGATCTGTATGTTGAAAGGTGTATACCGTTTCCAATCGGTGAACCGGAGTAGTTTAGTAAACATCCCCAGATTGGGCTCGCGACACAGCAGCAATGGCGTGCCGGTGGCCGGGTCCAGAACATCAAAGTTGTTGGCTGCCTTGAACATGCCAACGTGCTCTTTTACCAGATAAATATTTCGGGCCAGAACAGGGTTCATAGCTTACTCTCGTCTTGTGTTTCGTTGTCGAACTATCGGTCTGCCCGTTATTCTAGCCGACGACCAAGGGTTTATGTTCTTGGTGATAGAAAAATTATTGCGAAACAAGAGTCACCAATTTGGCCTTTCCCTGATAGACATCAGCCATGCCTAGAGTGACGTTTTGGACCTGTTGTCCAGATGCCTTGCCAATCGCTTTGTACTGAATCGTCTCTTGCTGACGGGCTCCCAGCGATGCAAGTTCCCATGAGATCGTGTTGTCTGCATCGTTGATCCATGCTTCACGATCCAAGGTCGTAATCTTTAGCCCTTTGGGAATTGCCAGCTGCACAATCACGCGCGACGCTTCTTCATAATTCGGATTCTTCACAACGATAGCAAAATCACCCGTTTCACCTGATGGCAATAAAACGGGACCTTCGACGGTTGCCGACAGATTTCCCTTGCCTGCAGTCACCGGCAAAGCGTCAGTCGGCTCTGTGCCCTTGAAAGATACCTGCGTAGCTACCTCGGACGCTGCCAGATCGGTCGTAGGCATCGCTGTGAGGACACTGTTGGCAAACCCTTTTTGAGGGAGGGTTAAGCCTTGGAAGCTGCGTTTGGTTTCAAGCGTCAGGCTGGTGTCAAATGTCACGTCCACAGTCGTCGGCTGAATTTCAATCTCCAAGATCGATTTCGCTCCGGCTTTTAGATCGTCGATGCGAACGATGGCGTGACGGGCCGTCGAAGAAGCAGAATCAGCAACGACCTGCTTTAAAACAACTCCTGCAGGAACCCTCAAATCTACGCGTGTGCCAACGGCGTCCACCGTACCAATGTTCTCGACCACAAACAGATAGCGGTTAGGATTGCCCGGCTGCACAAATGGAGACCGAACGACAACCGACGGCGTCGTAGCCGCAAGTGGAAAATCGTTGTTCAGGGCAACCGCGGTTTTACTGGTCGCCACGAGTGCCGACTTGGGCAACGGCTTTAGTATGTTTGAAGGCTTCTTTGCAGTACGCGCTGCCGGCAACTGCACTTGCGCTACTGGGGCGAGCTCTGTTGTTTTCGTGGCCGTGGCCGATGAGGCGGCCGACAATGCCAGCAGCTTGCCAAGCTCGGCTTGATTTATCTTGTGTGCCGGAATTTGTCTGACGGACGCCGCGGGTTTTGGAGATGGGCTCGACTCAAAAACAGGGCGTGTGGCCAGTTTGACGATCGGAGCGCCAGGTTCCGCCATGGGTTTCAGCGGGTTGTACGTCTGTGATTGTCGCCTTACTGGGGCCTTTGGCAACTCAGGCTCCACGTCGTAGAAGATTGACTCTTCTTTATCAGCATTATCAGTCGCGCTCACCGACGGCATCGGTAAAGGTGTCAAAGGGCTGAGTCGCTGAGCCAGCGATTCAGATGCGAAGGGAGCCGAAACAAGAAGAGCGGCGCAGATCGTTGTAGTTTTTTTCCAAAGCGGCATTGAAGCGCTCCTGAGCAAGGTTTTCAGCATATCGATCGTAAGATTGCCGAGAGACAGTCGTCTTAATGAAAGTCATGGCAATCGTTACGAAAGTAATAATCGGAAAGAACACCTACTGGACTGCGTAAAAACCGGAATGGTCGTCAAACTTTACCAGCCTTACTGCGGACGACTCTGATATTGAACTCGTTACGCTAGCAGTTCCTGCCAATCGTCGAAGAACTTCGGGCTAATTCGAAATTTGAGTGAATGCTGCCAGCATCTTCTCGGGTCTTGAAGAACATTTCGAAATCTTGATTGAGGCTGTGACCTAAGGTGTCGCAGGGGTAGGCGAAGATAGGAATAGTCAGGGAGAGCAAGTCGCTTCTCCAACAACACCCCCCATTTAAAGGATTAAAACTATGCTTGTTCTCTCACGAAAAGTGGACGACACCATCATCATCGGTGACAACATCAAGATTCAGGTAATCAAGATCAAAGGCAACACGATTCGCTTAGGTATTGAAGCCCCATCGGATGTCAAAATTCTTCGCGGCGAACTCGCCCCCTACGGTGTTTCTTCCGAGAAAGACACTAATTCGGAACCAGTGAATCCCCCGAAGACGCGATTCGCAAACAGCACTCCTGCAATCGAATTCGAAGTCACTCAAGACGAACTGGAATCGCTGCCGAATCCTTTCGCTCAAGCAAGCTAAATTGCTGATCCTAGTGCAAGTATCCCGCTTACCTTGCGCAAAAAAAGACTGCCCAGGCGTCATCGACACCCGGGCAGTCTGAAAGTTGAACCCAGTTTCCGGCAAGTATTGCCGAACGCTGTTCGTTACACAATCTTTCTCAGCCGATCGCTGAGCCCTTCTCCATCGCTCAAGACGACTTTCAAATTCGAACTCTGGGCCACTTTCTCAAGGACCTCCAGCTCTCGAAGTCGCATCAGCGTAGGATTGGACTCCAGCAACTTGGCGGAATTGGCTTGGCTGCGAATAGCAGCCGTTTCCTCACGCCGAAAAATCAGATTGGCTTCGGCGGACTTACGCGCTTCGATGACTCGGTTCATCAGATCCTTCATGTCACCAGGCAGGATCACGTCCCGCACGCCAACACCAATGATCTCAATCCCCAACTCATTGGCTCGGGTAACCAAACTTTCCTTGGCGACCTCAGCCACTTTCTGCTTGTCCTCTAAGAAATCATCCAAAGGATGCTGACCCACGATGGTTCGTAGAACCAGCTGAGTCGCTCGATAGATTGCTTGGTGGACGTTGTCACTCGTGCTAACGGCGCGACGTGCATCAGCAACTCTGTAAGTCACGATCGCATTAAGCCGCAAAGTAACCTTGTCTGCGGTCATCAAATCCTGACCGTTAACATCAATTGCTTGCTCGCGCAAATCGACAGTTCGCAGGTTAACATCACTCACTTGCCGCCAGAAAGCGTATCGTCCTGGCTGCAATTGTGAATCAAATCGGCCATCAACATACAGCAAGCCAACATGATCCGGCAAAACCGTTTCGATCTTCAGGTTCAGTCCTTGGTCAGCGCGAGTAATCACGCCTACCTCGTTATGTTGAAAACGTGCCTCACGCGCATCGACGACCTCGAACCGAACTTCATCAATCGAATTAGAAATGAAGTACGAACCGGCTGCCAACACTTTGCAGAACCGACCGTTGACCCAAACCAGAGCGCGCTGCGAATCGCGCAAATGAACCACCTCACCATATGGCTTTAACGCTCCGCCTGCCGCAATCTCGGCAAGACGCTTGTGCGTGATCACAGGATCTCGCAAGCTAACCAATGTTAGGTCCTGTTGAGTAAACATATTGCTCCAGTGAACGCCCTCACCGAGAACTCTTTCGAATTTCCCATTGATGAATAGCAGTCCAATTTGGTCGTGACGAATTCGGTTTCGAATGAACATGTTTCCTCCAACTTTTCAATCTCTTCTCAATCAAATAAAAACGACCTTCGATTCGCCGCAGGCTTCCGAATCACATTGGCATTCAGCGGAGTCAAGTCTCATCTTCGCCGGCTCAGTTATCGCATCCACTCGCGTTACAACTTGTGTCACAAGTGGTTGGTCAAACTTTTTGACGAAGCCTCTCGGCGGGACTACAGGGCAGAAGCAGATGCTGCCATCGAATCCACCATCGCGCTTCCGCAAATCAAAACCGTCAACGACAGCCTGATCTTCAGATTTCACTCCAGCAGTTTCGGTGGCCGACCATTAGCGCTTCGGCGAACCTTGGGCCTATTGGGCCTGCGTTTGAAACACGCAGGCTTACCGACGTTGGAATACGTCGTTCTGATACGGGAGTCGAACCCGTTACTCCAGATTACTGATCTGGTGTTCTACCGATGAACTAATCAGAGCCAAGCCATGCTTGTCAAATTCCATTTGGGAACACAGTGAGAAAAGTCGTATCCGACTTCCACCGCGCCCTTGGGACGACCCGGCAACGACCAGAGCGCAGCGGCACATGAGAGGTTCGCCAGAAAAACAAATATCCTAATCTTGCTTTCGAGGCCGAGGTACTTTCGATCCACGCCGTTTGGATGCCTTACGCCCACGCCGTTTCCCTTTTTTGCCACCGGAGGATGATTTCGAATCGACGCTGTCCAGCGGCTCTCCCATAGCATTTTTCAGCTGACCAATTCGGTCCCGTAAAATCCCAGCACGCTCGAACTCAAGATCTTCGGCCGCCTTGAGCATCTCAGTTTGCAACTCCTCGATCAATTCTTCGGTGATGTAAACTGTTTTGTCGTTGTGTGCCACAGCATCAGTAGCTTCTTTGCGACTACGAATGGTTTGCGCGATATCGGTGCCGATCGGTTTGATAATCGTCTTGGGCGTGATTCCGTGTTTTTCATTGTAAGCCATCTGCAGGCCACGACGCCGATCAGTCTCCTGCATCGCATTCTTCATCGCAGCCGTCACTTTGTCGCCGTACAGAATCACTCGAGCATTGACATTTCTGGCCGATCGTCCGATCGTTTGAATCAGTGACGTTTCGCTCCGTAGGAATCCCTGTTTGTCCGCGTCCAGAATCGCGACCAAGGAAACTTCCGGAAGGTCCAAACCCTCACGAAGCAAGTTGACGCCAACCAGCACATCAAATTTCCCCATCCGCAAATCTCGCAAATGCTCAACGCGCTCAAACGCATCCAACTCGCTGTGCATCCACTTGCACGCCACCCCATTGTCACAAAGATAAGCCGACAGATCCTCGGCCAGACGCTTGGTCAGCGCCGTGACCAATACTCGGTCACCGTCCGCGATACGCAGTTTGATCTCGCCCAGTAGGTGCGCGACCTGCCCGCTAGCCGGGACAACATCCACGATCGGATCCAACAAGCCCGTAGGACGAATGATTTGTTCAACCATCTCACCACCGGTCTGCTCAAGCTCATAGTCGTTGGGCGTTGCTGAAACGTAGACGACTTCGTTAAGTCGGTTTTCCCATTCTTCAAACTTAAACGGGCGATTGTCCATCGCGCTTGGAAGGCGAAAACCGTGCGAGACCAACGTCTCTTTTCTACTGCGATCGCCAGCATACAACGCGCCAATCAGCGAAACGGTAACGTGCGATTCATCAATGAACAACAGAAAGTCTTCTGGGAAGAAATTGTATAACGTCTCCGGCTCCTCGCCTTCAGCACGACCAGCCAGATGACGACTGTAGTTTTCGATCCCCGGACAGTGCCCCACGTTCTCCAGCATCTCGATGTCAAAACGAGTTCGCGCGTTTAAGCGTTGCGCTTCCAACAGCTTGCCTTCGTTTTGGAATTTCTCCAGCTGCTCTTTGAGTTCTTTCTTGATTCGCCGAACGCCTTGTTGAATCCGGTCCTCAGAAGTCACAAAGTGCTTGGCCGGGTAGATGAAAATCTGTTCTTCTCCAGAAACGGACTCCCCTGTCAGCGGGTTGATGATCGAAATTTTTTCAATCTCATCGCCCCAGAATTCAATCCGATAAGCGAACTCTTCGTACGACGGCCAAATCTCTACACTGTCGCCTCGCACGCGAAAGCGCGAACGTTCGAACGCGATGTCGTTGCGCTGGTACTGGATGTCGATAAATTTACCCAGCATCTTGTCGCGGTCGATCGTCTCACCGACCTTCAGCGAGACCATCATCGTCCGATAGTCTTCCGG
>CAZDBE010000212.1:0-1258 GCA_964503675.1 uncultured Pirellulaceae bacterium
GCCACCTACACAACGATTATGGCGATTTTGGATTGGATCAGTCAGCGGATTTTCACATCCGTTCACGGAAATAACCTCGTATACAATACCTGTTGGGAAGATCCGAGGCTTGACCGGGTGGCACTGGAATTTGGCCCCGAAGACAACGTGCTGGTCATCACTTCGGCCGGCTGCAATGCGCTCGATTACGTATTGGCCGGTCCCAAGCACGTCAACGCGGTGGACATGAACCCCCGTCAAAACGCGCTGCTGGATCTGAAAAAATCCGCCATCCGCAATCTCGAGTACGAAGACATTTTCAAAATGTTTGGCGAAGGTAGGTTGCCGGGCGTAAAATCGATCTACGAGTCCAAACTGCGATCTGAATTACCGGAGTGGTCTCAGCAGTTTTGGGACAAGAAGATCAAGTGGTTCGACAATCCTCGCAAGTCATTCTACTATCGGGGAACATCGGGGGCATTTGCCCGCATGGTGAAGATCTACAACGAGCGTGTGATTCGCGTCAAACCTCTGTTAGAGAAATTGTTGAGCGCTGAAACGGTTGAAGAACAACGGCAGATTTACGATTCCGAACTACGCGAGAAGTTCTGGACCGGCTTGATCAAATTCACAATGAACCGCGATACGACGATGTCGATGTTGGGTGTTCCGAAAGCCCAACGCAGACAGATCGAAAACCAGTACCCAGGCGGACTAGTGAAGTTCATTCAAGATTGCATGGAAAGCGTTTTTGCCGACCTGCCGATGAAGGACAACTACTTCTGGCGGGTCTACATGACTGGAAAGTACACGCCCGAGTGCTGTCCCGAGTACCTAAAACCAGACAATGTTCAACGATTCAAAGATGGCTTGATCGACAATGTTTCGACCCACACCGATTCAGTGCAGGGTTTCCTTGAGAAGCACGACGGTCAGATTTCCAAGTTCATTTTGCTAGACCACATGGACTGGCTGTCCGATCACTTCTTTCCACTGCTGGAGTCGGAATGGCAGGCGATCATCGATAAGGCTGCACCGAACACGCGTCTGATCTGGCGTAGCGGTGGACTGGAGACTGATTTCATTGACAAAGTCGAAGTCACACGCGACGGGCAACTGAAGAAAGTTACGTCAATGCTGACCTACAACAGCCAGCTTTCGGATGAACTGCACGAAAAGGACCGAGTTCACACGTATGGCAGTTTCTACATTGCCGACCTTGGCGCGTAAGTTTGGTTTGTAACCGAACCCGTTCCTCAGCCTACGCTTTTACGAAAGA
>CAZDBE010000212.1:1268-10163 GCA_964503675.1 uncultured Pirellulaceae bacterium
TGCCTTTTCTTGCCGACATGAAGGTCCTCTACCACATGCTGTTAAAGCCTGTGCGCGGAGACGATCACGCTCAGAGGATGGAAAGTTTCTACGGCGGTCAGGCGGGAGCCTATGACGATTTTCGCCGCCGGCTTTTGAAAGGGCGCGAGTCACTGTATCAGCAATTGCCCAAACCCGATGGCGGAGTCTGGGTCGACATGGGTGGTGGCACCGGGTCGAACATAGAGAATTTGGCCGACTCCATTGATCAACTGAAACAGGTTTACGTAGTCGACCTTTCTGAATCACTTTTGAGCGTTGCCACAAAACGCTTTGAAGAAAAAGGCTGGGGCAATGCCAAAGCCGTCGTCGCCGACGCCACCACGTTTACGCCCGAGGAAGGACTGGCCGACGTGGTAACGTTTTCCTATTCGCTGACCATGATTCCCGATTGGTTCGCAGCAATCGAGAACGCCAAACGCATTCTAAAACCGGGCGGCCACATTGGTGTTGTCGATTTCTACGTGGGGCGCAAGTATCCTCAGGACGAGATGAAGCAGCATGGCTGGTTGTCGCGCACACTTTGGCTACCATGGTTTGCGACGGACAATGTGTTTCCTTCGAAGGATCACATTCCGTTTCTGCGTCATCATTTCTCGCAGACTCATCTCGATGAGCAACGTAACCGCATGCCTTACGTGCCGCTATTGAAGACGCCATACTATCAATTCATTGGGCAAAAGCAGGAAACATAAGCTGCTTGCCTAGGACCAGCGTTTGCGTTCGCTCGAAAGATTCACTCAAAGTCGCTATCGCATAGTGGGTTTTGAGCTGCTACAGGCTGGATTGAAGGTGGCTTATTGAGACTACCTTCGTGATACGATACCGCGAGACATTGCTCCTTTACCGACAGTACCTTTTCTCTCCACCCGCGATCTATAAACTTGTTCTTCTCTCGTGATTCGAAATCGACAAGTTCCTCCGACGAAGGATCGACACATCGGGCCAATTTTGTTCGGATGGCTGCATATCAAGTGTTGATGCGGATTGGATGGATGTTCAAAACCGAGAGCATCATCATGCCAGCCTTCATGGACTTGATTGGCGGGGCGAGTTGGCAGCGCGGCTGTCTGCCGATGCTGAATCGATTGGGGCAGTCGATTCCGCCGCTGTTATTTTCGGATCGGATTCGCAATGTTCGTTTGAAAAAGAAAGCGCTCTGCCTCTGGACCGCGATGGCCGGAAGCTGCTTCATCTCTTTGGCCATGTGCTGGTGGGGTACCGGAGGCCAAAATCGCGTTTGGTGGCCTTGGTTGTTCCTCACCGTTTACGCGATATTCTTCGTCGTCTCTGGCGTCAACACTTTGCTTTTCAATACACTCACCGGAAAACTGATTGTCGCTGAACAACGAGGCAGACTCGCAGCAGCGGGAAGCTTGATTGGCGGACTGTCGTTTACCGTGCTGGCATTTTGGCTGCTACAGCCTTGGTTGGATTCAACGCCGCCTCAGTTTGGATTGATTTTTGGGGCCTCAGGTTTGGCGATGATTAGTTCGGTGGCGATAGCGTGGTGGTTCATCGAAGATGCCGACGATCGGGAAAGCAATTTACGCAGCGGCATTGAGATTATCGCCAACTCGGGCAGCATGGTGATACAAGATCGAAACTTTTGCTTGCTTGCGATCGCCGGTGCTATGTTTGGGATGTCTATTACGTTGTCTCCGCACTACCAAGCGATCGCGCGGGACAACTTGGACACTGGCTATCATTCGTTGCTGTACTGGATCGTGGCACAGCAGGTAGGAGCGGCCTTGCTGAGTGTACCGGCGGGTTGGTTTGCAGATCGTTTTGGCAATCGAAGTATCTTGCGGATATTGATGGGGCTTTTATGTGTGGCACCAACGATGTTGATTTTTTTGCAATGGTTCGATTCGCCGCTGCAGTTCTTCTATCTTGTGATCTTCTTTTTGTTGGGACTGACGCCGCTCGCGTTTCGGTATTTCAACAATTATGCGTTGGAAATCACTTCGCCTGAAAATCACCCTGCCTATCTCAGTACGATAAATTGTTGCATTTCGTTGCCAGTGATCATTTCGTCGCTGTTGGTAGGGTGGCTGATCGACGTGATTGGGTTGAGCGCCGTGTTCGGAGGCGTGCTGTCATTGCTACTGTTCGGATGGGCCGCGACATTCCTGTTGGCAGAGCCGCGCACTGCAGATGGATAACCTTGATTCCCGTTGCCAGTCGACCCGATGAATTCCTAGCGCAAACGTTTAACGACGGCTTCCAAAGCGTCAGCGAAAGCTTCCACCTCTTCGAGCGTGTTGTAAAGGTAAAAGCTGGCTCGACAACTGGCTTTGATGCCCAATCGCTGGTGCAACGGCATTGCACAATGATGACCGACGCGAATCGCAAACCCTTTCTGGTCCAACAAAATCGCCAAATCCTGTGCCGCCACACCCTCGATGGTAAAGCTGACGATTCCAGAACGATGCTCGACGACGGGCCCCCAAACTGTCATCCCGTCGATTTTCTCCAAACGTTTCATCAACGCCGCGGAAAGCATTTTCTCATGACTGGCTACCGCGTCCAAAGAAACGGAACTGATGTAATCGATCGCCACACCAAGGCCAATCGCCTCGACGATAGGAGGTGTGCCCGCCTCGAATTTTGCCGGAAGCTCGCCGGGGGTGAACCCGTCGGTCGTGACCTTGTCGATCATACTGCCGCCACCAAGGAATGGAGGCATTGACTCCAAGAGTTCTTTCCTGCCCCATAGAATTCCGATGCCCGAAGGGCCCAAGATTTTGTGTCCTGAGAACACAACAAAGTCCGCGTCCCATTGCTGAACGTCAGTCGGTTCGTGCGGAACGTGCTGCGCCGCATCGATCAACGTTGCGGCTCCGACTGATTTTGCAAGTGCAATGATCTCATCTACAGGAAAGATCGTCCCCAACATGTTGGAGACCGCCATGAAAGCAACCATCTTTGTTTTGTCAGACAACTTGCCGCGCAAGTCATCCATATCCAATAGTCCACTGTCAGTGATATCGACAAACTGGACTTTGGCTCCCGTCTGATCGGCAACCTGCTGCCAAGGAACAATATTCGAATGATGTTCGCAAATCGTCAGCAGAATTTCGTCGCCGGGCTTTAGATTTGACCGTCCCCAGCTGTTGGCGACAAGGTTGATCGCCATCGTGGTGCCAGACGTGAAGATCACTGCTTCGGGGAATGGAGCATTGATGAAGCCAGCCACTTTGAGTCGCGCTTCTTCGTACTGGGCTGAAGCCTGCTCGCTTAGCCAGTGAATCCCGCGATGGACGTTGGCATACGTCTCTCGGTAGCACTGATCCATGGCGTCGATGACAGAATTGGGGCGCTGTGTCGAGGCTCCATTGTCAAAATAGACTAAGGGCTTTTGCCGGTGAATCGTCTGGTTCAGGATGGGGAAATCCTGGCGCAACAGGTTCGCATCCAACGTTTTCTTGGGTGGTTCGCTCATCAAGGTAGTCTAACAGCCTACACCTGAACGGCAATACTTACACTGGCCAGGTCAGCCCTGACATTTTGGCCAACGCCTTTTGTAAAGCTTGAGTTCCACAGCTTCCGTCACCGTCCGCTTGGACGCTCAGATACAGCTCACGTGCGAGGGCAAGGCCCGGCAGCTTAAGCCCAGCCTTGTCGGCTTCAGCAACCGCGATCCCAAGGTCCTTGACGAAATGGTCGACGAAAAACCCGGGCTCAAAATCGTTTGCCACGATCCGGGGGCCTAGATTGGAGAGCGCCCAGCTACCGGCGGCTCCACTCGAAACCGACTTGAGTGCTGTCTCTAGATCCAGTCCAGCGCGAGACGCATACATTAACGATTCACACACACCAACCATTCCGGCAGCGACAAGAATCTGATTTACCATTTTGGTGTGCTGTCCTGCCCCCGGTCCGCCCTGATGGACGATTGTCTTACCCATCACCTCGAAGCACGGAAGAACCATACTGACTGCTTCGGCATTTCCACCGACCATGATGGACAGTTCGCCACTTCGGGCTCCGATATCACCGCCGGAAACAGGTGCGTCAATGCTGGCAATGCTTCCCTCAGCGGCCGCCGCCGCGATTTCGATGGCCAGTTCCGGCTCACTGGTTGTCATGTCGACGAAAATATCTCCTTCACTGCAACCGGCCAGCACACCCGTTGCGGGATCGAGTGCGATCTGCCGAACATCGTCGGGCATACCGACGATGGAGAAGATGATGTCACTGTTCTCTGCGACCGAGCATGGAGAGTCAGCCCAAGTAGCGCCAAGTTCGATCAGCGATTGCGACTTCTCTTTAGTACGGCTGAAGACCGTGACAGAGTAACCCGCGTTGATCAGGTTTCGGCACATTCCGGTGCCCATGACCCCGGTTCCAATCCAACCAATTCTCGTTGTATCAGTAGTAGCGACTTTGGTCATGCGGAATATCCGGTGGAGAAGGGCAGGGGAGGGTACCTCATCGCACTTGCCTCGGCATACACGTGAGTGTTAGAAATGCTCGTGCTCAGATCACTCGTCGTCGAAGTCGGGTCGTTTGAGGATTTCTGAAATCAGGATCGACTGGCGAATGGTTTTAGGCGCACGCAGCAGACCTATCAGATCCACCGCTAACTGAGATTTATCTGGCCCCTCAACTTTCGCCGTTTCATCATCGGTAACAGTTCCTGTCCCTTCTAATGAACCCATTGAGTGGTCAAATTTCTCTAGCCTCGCTTCGAGCCGCTCGTCGGCTTGGCTGATGTCTTCTGCCAGATGACTAGCATTCTCGGTCACATCGGAAACAACGATCGCCCTGCGCACATGCTCCTCAATGGATTCGCGCTTTCTCTGCGGGCGTGGAGCGGGCGGAGCAGGCTTGCGCGGTGGTGCTTGGGGCCGAGCTGCCTGTTGTTTCTTTCGCGCGTACGGATCTTCCGTTGGAAGGGAAGCCTCTTCGGCCAATCGCTTTTTGGGCGGTGCCTGAGGAGGCCGCGCAACAGGAGGGGCCTTGGGAGGCACCGCGCCACCGCCGCCCTGATTTTGCTTTCGACGCTCGGCAGCCCGTCGAAGAAATTCCTCAATATCTCTGGCCATTGTGTTCCCAAAAAACTACTTGTTTTGCCACATACAGAAATTAGCTGGCCGTGCCAGCCTGCGAGATTGACTTTCGCATGTCTGTATCCGCCTGAACATTACGCAGCTTGTAATAATCTAGGATCCCCAACTTCCCTGAGCGGAAACTATCAGCCATGGCTTTGGGAACTTCCGACTCGGCCGACACCAGTTGCGCGCGGCTTTCTTCAATCTTAGCCATGTACTCTTGCTCTTGGGCAACCGCCATCGCGCGTCGACCTTCAGCACGTGCCCGAGCCACCCGTGTATCGGCTTCCGCTTGATCTGCTTTCAGTCGGGCGCCAATGTTCTCACCCACATCAATGTCGGCGATATCAATCGAGACGATTTCAAACGCGGTCTGAGAGTCTAATCGTCTGGCCAGCACCGCTTTGGAGATCATGTCAGGATTCTCAAGAACGACAGTGTGTTTCTCTGCCGAACCAATCGCACTGACAATTCCTTCACCGACGCGCGCGATGATGGTTTCCTCGGTCGCACCACCGATCAGCTGTTGCAGGTTGGACCGGACGGTGACTCGCGCAGAAACTTTCAACTGAATTCCGTCCTTGGCCACGGCGTCCAAAGATCGGCGAGCCGACCCACGCGCCGGACAGTCAATCACACGTGGATAAACGCTTGTCTGTACAGCTTCGAGTACATCGCGCCCCGCTAGATCGATGGCGGTTGCTTCGCGGAAGCTAAGTTGAATCGTTTTAGCTTTGTTGGCTGCAATCAGAGCGCGAACGACAGTTCGTACATTACCACCAGCCAAGTCATGCGCTTCAAGCGCCTTAGTCGTCATTTCAGGGTCGTTCAAACCCGCTTGCGTTGCCATGATTTTGCTTGGCACAATGATGCTTGGTTTGACCTTACGAAATGACATCCCGATCAGATCAAAATAGGAAATTTTTGCTTTCGCAAAAAACGCTTGCACCCACCAGCGAAAATAGGACAGCAGCACGATGGCGATAACCATCAGTACTAACAGGCCGATTCCAGCGATCGCCAAGAGGAAGATGGTGAAGGGCGCTACTTGCGCCAAGAGATAATTTTCCAACGTCTTACCCGTCCTTAAAACAATCTAAAGTTCCATTTGCTTGTTTACGGTAGTAGCTCAAGCATCAAAATTTCTCGCCACATCGCCTCTTGAGAGTATGACGTTCCTGTCAACACAATGCAACTTTCACGGCAAATAAAATCTTCCACGTGCCCTGCCAAATTTGATTTGCGTCAACCAATGAACAGGAACATCCAGTCCGTTTGGTTAATCTACTTCGCTAATTTAAATTTGGCTTCCGTTGTGTTTTCGATGGTTTGATTGACTTTCTGGTCGCCGTCGCTGATATCCATCTTCATTACCTGCTCAACCTTCATTGAAGTCACGTGCCCATTGGCCGCATCAAAGTACATTTTCCCTTCGGTGCTCTGATCGGTGATTTCTACGGAGGCTTGGGAGTTCTCCGGTGTTTTGAAAGTCACAGTCATATCAATGTCAATCAACTCCAGTTGTTTACTTTCAACCGTCTTCGGCCCTTTGTAGGTGTAGCTTACCTCGCGCTGCATCATACCAATGCCTCCCGGCATCGGAGTGGTCGCCTCCTCAGTCCACGAATGACCGACAGCGATCGAATTTCGGGGAAACATCGGAGACGCATTCTTGATCAGCTTTTCCATGGCATCTCTACCCATCACCATTGCTGCTTGATTAAACTCTACAGGAAAATCAACAGCCAGCACTTCTCCGCGCACGTCCATCGTTTGCGCAAACGGCTTTCCCACCATGGTGACTAGTTTTTCGCCGACGACCTTTGCCATGCCTTCGAGTTCTTCTTCCAAATCAGAATCAACCTCGAATTCACCATTTGGCGAATTCATGCTCATCTTCATGCGATCAATTTCGCTTTTGATCGTTGCGATGCCAGAAGACTGGTCAAATGATTCGACTTCCCATGTCATGAAATTTGTCGTCGACATGGCGGTAGCCATTTCTTGACCTTCCATGTTTTGGGAGTTCTTCATGAGCTGAGTCATTTCGATCTCCAGCTTCCTCCCTACAGGAAACTGCCAACGCAAACTGGTCTGCCCCGTTTGCGCGAGACCCGATGTTGGCAGCATTGCTGAAGCAACCACGGCCAGAACGACCAAAATCAAATTGCGGATCATTGCAAACCTTTTGAGTTGTAATTCTGTTTGGGAAGAATCTTTAAACAACTAGCGTTAGCTTCGCGCCTTCTCATGCTTTACGGGCAGCCATTTCCCGTTTTCATTACTGCTGGCAACACTTTGTTGAATGAAGAACATCCCCTCCGCTCCATCGTAGATGTTCGGATAGAGCGTATTGACGGTTTCGAACTTTTGGCCCGCGATTCGCAAAGCCATGTTGTCATAAGCGGCCCGATAGACATTGGCGAACGCTTCAAAGAATGCTTCCGGATGCCCTGAAGGTAGTCGGCAGGACTCTGCAGCAACTGGCGATGTGTACGGTGCGTTGGGGTCACGCGTGTACAACTGATGCGGCTGCCCGTTTTTCCGCACCCACAGTTCATTGGGATTCTCTTGACGCCATGACAGTGAGCCTTTTGTGCCATCGACCTCGATCGTAACATCGTTCTCTCGCCCATGCGTTACTTGGGAGGCGGTCACTGTTCCCAGTGCTCCGTTCTCATAAGTAACAACGGCGTGACCGTAGTCGTCTAGTTGACGGCCTTGGACAAACGTTCGCAAGTGGCAGCTGATTTCTTCTGGAATCAATCCAGTAACGAATCGGCCGAGATTGAACGCGTGAGTTGCGATATCACCAAAACAACCCGCAGCGCCACTGCGTTTGGGGTCCGTTCGCCAAGCGGCCTGCTTTTGTTCCTCGTCTTCCAGTTTGGTCACCAACCAACCTTGGATATAGTTCATCCGTACCGCCATGATTTCGCCCAGCTCACCGCTGGTCACCATGTGCCTGGCCTGACGCACTAACGGATATCCGGTGTAGTTATGCGTGACGGCGAAAACGACATCAGAGGCCTCGACAGCCGCCAGCAGCTCTTCGGCTTGGGCACAGTCCAGCGTCAGAGGTTTGTCGCAGATCACATTGAAACCGGCCTCGACAGCCGCCTTGGCGATTTCGAAGTGAGTATGATTGGGCGTTGCAATTGAAATGAAGTCTACACGTTGATCTTCGGGCAGCGCGAGCTCTTTTTCGATCAGTTCCTGATACGAACCGTAAGCTCGATCCAGCGGAATCGCGTAGTCTTCGGCCGACTCTTTTGCCCGCACAGGATCTGACGACAAGGCTCCAGCAACCAGTTCGGCCCGGTTGTCAAGAACAGCGGCAGTCGCGTGGACGCGTCCGATAAAGGAGCCCCGTCCGCCTCCAACTAGAGCCATGCGAAGTTTGCGGTTGATCGGTTCGTTTGTCGGCATTTGTTCTCTCTTCTTCGATGATTCTTATTCAGCAGAAATCCACATGGATTGCTGTGGATTGGTCGAATAAGTATATCAAATCAAAGAGAGGTCCTGCACCCAACGCAGCGAAGGATTTTCAATTAACAGAATCTGGCACTTTCGTAGCTGGAGTCGCCAGACTTCAGATGCCTTCTCAGTAGCCTAGCCGAATTCTGGCGAATCCGGCTACGGATAAAAGCAACGGAACTCAGACGTTCTATTCAGCAGAGATTGTTGTCAACTGCTTTAGCGCGTCGAGCAAACCCAGCATTTCCTTTTGCTCCATCTCTTCCCACTCGTTCAACTTGTGCTTGATGCCAGCGGGTTCAAAGTTGCCATCATCAAGCAC
>CAZDBE010000213.1:0-10156 GCA_964503675.1 uncultured Pirellulaceae bacterium
CGGTTTTCGTTGAACTCGCGTGTTCTGGCAAAGTTACGCTGCGCGGGTGAAGGTAGCGGTAATGGGCGACACTGAGAAGACAGATTCCGCAAAGGTGTTAGCCGCAGGACACTTTGGGCAAGGCTGGCTTTATGCCAAGCGAATTTTTTCAAATATCTTTGCTAGCTTTGCTCAAAGCCCGTGCATGCCGTGTTTTGCGCCGTCCAATTAATCTTGACCGGTTATGGAGGTTAGATATAATCCGCCGCGTTGGCAGTTTCGGCAATTCTGGTTAAGGCGGAGGTTTCCGCTGGCTGCATTGTTTCAGGTGGATACAACAGCATCGTAATATGAGACGATTGCGATGGCTCCCTGACGTAGCCTTTCCACGGCTACCTGAACCGCCTACATTTTGACGCAACGGAGTGAATCACTAACGCGAATGTCAAGCATGGCATTTGTATTCATAACAAAGTGTGATTGGGATCATGAAGACGGCGGAACTCATTCCGCTTTTCCCGACCACCTAGGGAGAGGATGGTTTCATGACTAAGAAAACAGTCTTTACAACAGGCGAAGCGGCCAAGATCTGTAAGGTCAGCCAGCAGACAATCATTCGTTGTTTCGACAACGGCAGTCTCAAGGGGTTCCGGGTTCCCGGTAGCCGCTTCCGTCGGATTCCGCGCGATAACTTGTTCTCATTCATGAAAGAGAACGGGATTCCCACAGATGCATTGGAAAGCGGAAAGCGCAAGATTCTTCTGGTCGACGACAACGAAGAGTTGGTGGAATTGATGCTAGATGCCTTCACTCGTGACGGGCGTTTTGAGATCAAAACAGCCAACAACGGTTTTGGTGCGGGAATGCTTGTCAAAGAGTTTCGGCCTGACTTGGTCGTGCTGGATGTGATGCTGCCAGACATCAATGGAAAGGAAGTCTGCAAGCGCGTGCGTGGCGACGACACCATGAAATCCGTCAAGATCATCTGCATCTCAGGTATGGTTGAGCAGGATAAGGTGGCCGATTTGATTGCCGCTGGCGCGAACGAGTTCATGCAGAAGCCGTTTTCAGTTGAGCGACTGGTGGACCTCGGATGCCAGATGCTTGAAATTGAGACGTCGAACTCTGCAGCAGGTTAAAGTGTCGCTCTGGTTGGCAGGGCGAGGCGACATTGATACGTAAATTGGAAGTTGCCTAGAAGGTCTGCTTCCATCGCGCGGAAGCTGAACTTAAATTGCATCTCCCTTGGGCGTGCCACCGAAGCTTCGGTTTGCACGCCTTTTGTTTAACATCATCCTTGAGCTTCATTTTTAACATCTATGTACTCTGTTGGCGTCTCCATTGCGAGCCAATCGAAGGTGCGACTGCCCTGCCCCGCTAGGGATTTGCTGGAGGTCTGTCGTTTGGGCATGGTGGTTAACAACGCTAGTGGGAGATCAAATCGACTGTCCCAGTTCAGTTCACTGGATTCCACGACAGGCGCGCTGCCTCCTGAACAGTTTTGGCAGTGGGGACGGTTACTAAGAACGAGCCCCGCGTTGTTTCTTCTTGCCTCAAGTCGTTTCTTTGAACAGTACGGAAATCCGCCAGAAAGTTCAACGAGGTTGATTCTGTGGACCGCAGAAAATCTAGCTGAGGCGCTGCTGCTCAAAAAAACTGTTCGTGCTTGGAAATCAGGCAAGCAAGATCAAAGCGATCTTCGAAAGTTCAATCGACGGTGGCTCAAAGCCAAATCTGCGCCCAAGATGAGAAAGGCACTGGAGCGTTTTGCTGCTGGTGACGAATCAACCGGACGATTGGTGAAACAAGTAGTCGGTAAGTCGCTTGCTTCGAAGGATTTTTTCGAACACCGTAATACAAGCCTTTCAAGCGCGCGGTGGAGTCAAGCGGATTTTCTCGTTGCCCGTACCTGTTCGGTCAAAACGGTTCGCAGCCTGTTGAAGCTGGCGGTTGCCCACGCGCGATCCGAATCGCTTTTCATGGATCGCTTGCAACAGGAAAAGCTGGAGGCGATGAAGCAGTTGGCGTACGGAGCCAGCCACGAGATCAACAATCCGCTGGCCAATATTGCGACCGGGGCGCAGGTGCTAATCGGATTGGAGAAGGATTGCGATCGCAAACAGCGTCTGGCCCGAATCTACGCTCAAGCGATGGTGGCTCATGATATGATTTCCGACATGATGCTCTTTGCGCATCCGCCTGCGCCTGTTTTCGAATTGGCTGATATACGATTGCTGGTGCGCGATATCGTTCGCCGTCGTGATCCTGAAGGCAATCTGATCCGAGTGGCTTTGGGCATTGATGTGGACAAGGTGCGCATCGATGTCAACCAGATCTCGGTTGTGTTGGAGGCCTTGTTGAAGAACGCGTGTGAGGCGATCAAGGAAAGAGAATCGATTGAGTTGAGCCGTGGAAATTACGGTGCTGAGAAATTCTCTCCGGCGATCGAATTGCGGCTCACCGTGGTGCGAAACAGGCTGGTCTTTCGCTTGACCGACAATGGTGCGGGGATCAGCGATCAAGCCGCCCGGCATCTGTTTGATCCGTTCTATTCCGGACGAGAGGCCGGGCGCGGGCACGGGTTTGGATTGTCCAAGGCGTGGCGAATTATCGGATTGCATCAGGGCGAAATCGGCTTCCGTCGCGATGGCCAGGCTGGTGAAACAGAGTTCACGTTTTGGCTGCCGCTGGTGTAGTGCGAGCCAGTTAACGACAACGTTTTTTGCTCTGGTTTTTCTCTCAACACGATTCCAAACTGTCACCCTCCCTCGGGAGGGAAATCCACAGTTTCGCGGTTTCGTGTCCGTAACTTTCACGGCCCTCTCCGTCGCTTAGACTCCGACTCTCCCAGAGGGAGAGTTTCATGATCGGGACTGCGCTGTCATCCACTAGCTAAATGACTTTCTGCTATGATATCGCAGTCCCTTCGCCTGCTGAGCCGATCATGGAAGACAAAACTCAACCCAACATTCCGCTTTGGGCCGCGGTTGTTCCCATCGCAGTCTTGATCATCTTTTTGACGATCAATGTGCGGATCTTTGATGACGCGACTGCCGGCGCGAATCAAATAGTGTTGCTACTCGCTGCCGGAGTTGCAGGAATTTTGGGGCGCATTTCTGGTGTTCCTGTCGCTTCGATGATGGCTGGGATCGTAAAGTCGATCAGTGCGACAACTCCGGCGATATTGGTGCTGTTGGTCATTGGTGCGCTTGCCGGCACGTGGATGATTAGCGGTATCGTTCCCGCCATGGTTTACTATGGCCTGAAAGTCATTTCACCCCAGTGGTTTCTTGTCGCTTCGGTCCTTGTTTGCAGCATCGTTTCGGTGGCCACAGGGAGCTCTTGGTCGACCATCGCAACGGTAGGTGTGGCACTGATTGGTATTGGTCAGTCTCTCGGCATCGAGCCTGCGATGGCTGCTGGAGCTGTGATTTCCGGGGCTTACTTTGGTGACAAAGTCTCGCCTCTTTCAGACACCACGAATCTTGCTGCCGCGATGGCGGGAGCGGACTTGTTTACCCACATTCGGCATATGCTGTGGACGACAGTGCCCAGCATCCTGATCGCACTGGTTGTGTTTGGCTATCTTGGGGCGGGCGAGCAAGCCGATCTGAGCCCTGATTTAGGGCAGGAGCTTTCCCTAGTGATAAAGGGGAATTTCAACATCTCGCCGTGGTTGTTCCTCGTGCCGGTGGCAGTATTAGTGATGGTGATGTTAAAAATCGACGCGGTAGTAGCCTTATTGGCGGGAGCAATTTTGGGGGCGCTGGCGGCCGCGTTATTTCAACCAGAGATCGTGCGGACGGTCGCTGGAGATTCGGGCAACTACGTCCGAGACGCTTACGTCGCGTGCACAACCGCGCTCAGCAGCGACGTGCAATTGGTCACAGGAAATGTTGCGGCGGATGAGTTGCTGAATTCGTCCGGCATGGCTGGCATGCTCAATACTGTGTGGTTGATTGTGTGCGCGATGTGTTTTGGTGGTGTGATGGAAGCCTGCGGTATGCTGCGTCGATTGACGGAGCCTTTGGTTCGGGCCGCGAAATCCAGCGGAGCGCTAATCACATCGACTGCCGGAACTTGTGTGTTCCTGAATATCACAGCGTCGGATCAGTATCTGGCGATCGTCGTGCCGGGACGCATGTTTCGAGAGAGCTTCGAAGATCGGGAGCTGGCGGCCGAGAACCTTAGCCGCACTTTAGAAGATGCTGGCACGGTCACGTCCGTGCTCGTGCCTTGGAATACCTGCGGGGCAACGCAAGCTGGTGTGCTGGGGGTGCCAGTGATGGCGTTTGCACCGTGGTGTGTCTTTAACTACGTCAGCCCCGTCATGACGATCGCTTTTGGATGGCTGGGATGGACCATAAAAAAACGAAGCCGGACCAAAGTACTCTCATAAGCTAGGGACCGAAGAATGTCGTGACGCAAACCCGCCGCTAGCAACAACGACATTGGCTTCGTGGATGTGTTTTGGTAATAGAAGCTTCTCAAGTAGGCCTCACGGGTCGCTTTTCTTACCGGTTCTAGCTCAGAGATAACCATGCCCCTCCTGCCCTTATACGTTTCGTTATCTAGGACGATGACCTTTTGCGCTCTCGGAATCTTTCTTGTATCCCCATCGTACGGACAAGACAGTCATCCGAATGATTATATTCGTTCTACTAGACCGCTGAAGTCAGGCGGATCGATCACGTCACTTACTAGCCAAGGGCAGAAACGCTCTTGGGTAAATCAATCGGGCGCAGCAGAGCAACCGCGGGCGCGCGTTGCCAGTCGTGATACCGAAGACAACCTAGGTCGTTCGGCGTCTTCAACCAGCTTTTACCGACAAGCTCAGGCGGGCAACGCGGCGTCAGGAATCTATCCCTATCCAGAAGCGGCTTTTTCATCGACCGCCAATACGGCCAGTGCAGTAAGTCGCTTTGAGAGCGATCAACCGGCACAACTGCGATTTGAGCGCGCCGCTGTAGGAGATCGAATGACGGGTGATCTAGGAAATACAGTATCGGCGGAGAGCCTGCCGGCATCCTTCGGTCGACAAGCTACAACGCCAACTCCCGCCGCGCGAGTTGCACAAGTCGCACAAACGCCCGCAGGGTCTCAGTCACGATCGGCCGACAGCGTGGTGAACCCTAACGCGACGGCAGCAGCCTTCAATTCAGGTCCAAACTATGTGAATCCAAATCTTAATTTCGCCGGCTATCAAGGTTACCAGCCCGGAGCGATTGCTGCAAATTCGGTGCCAGCGCTTAACACCAACGTTGCCCGTGTTGCAAAGAATTGCTGCGCACCGGCTCAGAATTGCTGTTGTACTTGTCAGCCTCAAACGCAGGCTCAAATGGCGCCGTTTCAACCCTTTCCAAGCAATGCTCAAGCGGCATCGGTCGGCAATACAGGACTCCAGTCTCCACAAGCCCAAGGCTTTCAATTTCAGCCAAATATTGGCGTTCCTCAATTGAGTGGCAACACTGGCGGCGGCATCGGATCTGGGCTTTATTCGTGGCTCAGAGGCTCGACTGGCTCGGGCTCATCAAACTCGTTGACGTCATTGCTTCCGTTTCGAAACATGCCGCCAAGTGCCTATCTGGGGCAAGGGTTGATCGGTCAGCCAACGGCCTACGTCGATGGCCAGCCCTTCCGTAATTTGTTGCGTTACGTCGCGCCCTAGTTTGACGGAAGCACGTGGGGGAACTGACATTGCTAGGAGCCCAATAAATCTCTAACGTCCCCACTTCCGGTATTTTATAAGCTGGACTGTTCCGAGTTTGGTCTCTACTTTAAACCCATTGCCATGAATCAATCATTCAATCGACGTATATCCGTCATGCTGTTATTGGCTTCGGCATTGCTCGTGTTCCCCGGTTGTCTGGGGGCGGTGACCCAACTGATGTACGTGCTCAAAGGTCACAACGTACCGGGTGAATTTCAGGGGCTTGAGGGCAAAAAAATAGCAGTGGTTTGCGTTTCTGATGCGTCCGCGTACGGGCCTGACCCGCTAACCTACTCGATTTCTAACGCGCTTAGTGTCAAGCTCGCGCGTGGACTAAAGGGAAGTACGGTTGTACCGGTCACCAAAGTGGAAGAGTGGATCGATACCCATGGTTGGGATGAGCGTGATTTTGTTGCTCTCGGTGAGGGGGTCGAGGTTGATGCGGTCGTCGCGATCGATATCGCGTCCTATTCAATCCATGAGGGGGCGACGTTGTTCAAAGGCCGCGCCGACGTTACGGCGACGGTTTACAACATCGAAAAAGAAGGACAGATCGACCATCACTATGGGCCAAAAATCTTCGAGTACCCCAAGACAGGCCGACCGGCAATCCAGACAACCGATCGCCAGTTCGAAGCTATGTATCTTGGCCAGTTGGTGATTCACTTGTCCAATCAGTTCTGCGAACATGATCATTTGGACTCGTTCGCTTCAGATGCGATTATGAATCATTAGAGCCGCAGGTATCGCGATACAGCACAGCGGACATGCTTGTCTGCAGACTATTCGACGGACAGGAATTTCCGTTGTACATCTCTCAACTTCTTTTCAGGCTCAGCCATTAAAGCTTTGGCGGAGCTCTTCTAGGTGGAGGCTGATTTGGCATCATACGTTCTGGATCGGGGTTGTTTGGAGACGGTTGCTGCGGGCGCTCGCGCATCTCCGGTGGTTTCGTATAAGTCTGTCGCCACTGCCAACCGATCGGAATGTCCAGTTCCCTTTGAGCGATCATGGCCCAAGGTGTTTCAGGGTGTTTGTCCACGACACGTTGTAAATACGTTTTTGCTTTGGTGGCCAGTTTCTCTGATCGGCTGCCCGTCGTAACGGTGTCAGCAGGCCTCAGCAGCCAAGTGTTGTTTCTCGGCGTGTCTTCGTCTTTGGGCGGCTCAAACTTCATGCTTGTTTTCACCATGGCCAGCATCATGTTGTAGGTTTCAGCGCGAATTTTTGCCGACAGCGCTTGACCGATCGCCAAATCATAACCTGCTTGCCAGCGAAGCGACGACTCACTTTCTCGGGAAGATTCGCCAGCTTTGAGGATCTCAAACAGCTGATTGAGTTTGGGTTCAATGATAGCCGCGTCGCGCTGGGCACGACTGACACTTCTAACAAATTGTGCCTCGTCATAATTGGGGAACCGCAACTGTGGCGTCGCCAATGTTCCCGCAGAAGTAAATGCGGCGGCGCGAACCAGAGAGGAACGCATAGGGCTCTTCTTCAACGCGCCCTGATATGCGTTTTGCGAGACGTAGTCCGGTCGATAGGCTTTCATTGTTTTGGAGTCAAAGAAATGCCGGAGATACGCCGAGTAATTGGAAACCTCAGCCCACCGAACGCCACGATTGGAGCGTCGGTTGGGATGCACTGCAAAGTAAATGCCGCCCGTTTCGTAACATAAACGAGTCAAGTTGAAGGGACCGAAACCGGAGTCAATCATCTCAAGGTCTCCAACTTCACCGGTCAAATCCAGTTGCAGACGCTCTGCCATTAGAGACTCTGGACCCTGACTGACTTTGGCAACTTGAGGTGACTGGTCGAAATTCGGATCCGGGTCGACCCACTTAACATCCGTTTGCTGTCGACCAAAGGGTGCGGGTACGCCAATCACATACACCGGGATCTGGTTTGCGCGGCAGATCTTAACCGCCATGTCAGTCTTATCGCCGTCATCTCCTGCTTCGTCGGAAACGATGATGAAACGGATGTTGCGTTTGCGCTTCTTTGTGTCCGAGTCAATTTTATGCATCCATTTGTATTTATTGGCCGCCAGTGTAACGGCCTCCATCACTTTTTCGACGCCGGTGGTATCCAGCTCAATTTCGCCGATCGCCTTGCTGGCCAAGTCATATCGCGGCGTCGGTTGTTTGAGCAACGGATTGACGGTGTTGCCAAACGCGATCACGTCGGTCAATAACCGTTGGTTTTGAAGCTGAGCCTGATCTTGATCGCCGAGCAGCCCCGAAGCTTCGAGATCCTGATAGACCTTGTCCAGCCTTTGCATGATTTGGGAGCGCTGTTCCAGCAAGCTGCCAGACTGATCGAACAACCAAACGACCAGTGTTTTATTATTCTCCAGCGATTGGATAATCTCTTCGCTGACACGATCGACGGCGCCCGCAGCCGCCGCTACGGCGGTGCCCGCTTCACCCTTGGTCGCGATTTCGGCAAACGCTTCAGCACCGTCTTCCATGCCGTCGATGCCGGTTGATATAAATCCGTCCTCAGAAAAATCCAGATCCAAGTCATCTTCGGGAGCATCGGCTTGAATGTCGATGACGGTCATCGCCAGTTCGGCCTCGTCTAGGGAGGCGTCCGATTCACCGTCTGCGCCGGAGTCTTCCTCCATCATGTCTTCAAATTCGACATCGGGAACAACGTCCTCGATTACTTCCAGAGCCTCGGTAGTCGCCGACAGGTTAGTCGCCGATCGATCATCGACGCTCGGCATGATCAGCTTGGCAATGAGCAGGATCAAAACTAGATGAGCGATCAGGCTGATCATCCAAAATGGAACACCACCATCGAAAGGGGTTTCTAACCTTCCGGTTCGGATCTGCCATGTTCGACGAAGGTACTTGATCACGGGAGTTTCAATGATGAATGCGGAGTGTTGAATGCGGAGCCGAGTACATCGCACTGGATCGCACCCTTTTATTTTTTCCTTATCGGCAGCTTCTGGCCAGCAGTCAAACGATGCTCTGGAGAAATTTAAGCAACTTGTTGGGGAGAAAACGCCCGTTTTACGGCAGGACATCGGATGTTGGGTCAATCCACGCGTGCGTTGTTGTGGATTCAAGACGTGTTTGGCGATAAAATAGGGTTGCCCAAAGGTTCCCCAAAATAGGTATCGCCAATGTTTCGAATTTTGTGTCTGTTCGTTTTTCTCATGTGCTCGTTGCTTCCCCCCGATGCGCTGGCTCAACGGCGCAAGAAGAGCATTATTTCCGGAGGTGAGCCAGACAAGGCTGTCGAGGAAGTCGAGACAAAGTCTGCTGGCAACGAAGCAGACATTTTTGACAAGCCGGTCAGGAAGAAAGCCGCACCTGCAACGAAGGCTGCTAAAACAACGGCAGTCATGGATCCGGCGAAAGGCGGCGGGAATAAGACAGGCGTTAAATTGAAAGAGGGCGAGTTGCCTGAACCGGAAATCGTGGAGGTCACTTCTAGATTGCCGGGCACCGATGGAATCAATCTTTCCTGCACGCTATTTATGTCAGCCAATAGCGAGAATCCCGACGAATCCAAAATGATCTCTCCGATGATTTTGGTCCACGACTTGGGCGGGTCGAAGCTGGACCTCGCACCACTGGCTCGCCATCTTCAATCGGCTGGGCATACGGTTCTGGTTCCGGATTTGCGTGGGCACGGGCGCAGCACCACGATTGCCAACCAAACGGACACGGTTGACTATTCTGAATTCAGGAAATCCGACTTCGCCACGATTGGTCAGGATCTTGAGGCCTGTAAAAGATATTTGATGCAGTTCAATAACGAGGGGAAGCTAAACATCAGCATGCTGTCGATGCTGGCGGTGGGGGACATGTGTCCGATCGTCACCGAGTGGGTATTGCGGGACTGGTCGTTTGCAAGTCGGGGGCGACTCAAACAGGGGAAAGATGTTCAGTCGCTAACGTTGGTGTCGCCGAAGCGTAAGTTCAAGACGTTCTCCATGAGTCAATTGGTGAAAGCGCCTTTGCTTTCGGGCAGAGGCAACTGGCACATACCGACGTTGGTAATTTGGGGCAGCGAATCAAAATCAGCCAAAGAGACCAAAGCAGTCTACAAAGCCATGGCAAAGCACCGACCGCCGTCGGAGGCCGCGATGTCTGTCGACCGATGGGCTGAGCAGGATTTGTACAAACTTGATCTTCCAGTGGCCGCAGAGGGAGCCGAATTGTTGCGTCCTAACGAAGCGCTTTATAAATTCATCGCTACCTTCAACCAGCAGAAAATCTTGCTCAACGCGGCTCAGTTTCCTTGGCAGTCACGTGCGAAAAAGAAGAGCAAGTAACGCAGCGCTGTGGTCTGCGACTGTAATTCAATGCGGTGACCCGGGGGCTACTTTGTTGAAAGCCATAGGACAAAACCGAAAAAGGGGCACTCGCATCATCTGCAAGTGCCCCTTTTCGATAAGCGGACGGTGAGGGATTCGAACCCCCGGTACAGTTTCCCATACGTCGGTTTTCA
>CAZDBE010000214.1:0-10068 GCA_964503675.1 uncultured Pirellulaceae bacterium
CGCCGTTGATTTCATCTTCGCCAGCGTGGCCGTGGATGTCGTCGTTGCCTTGATTACCGCTGAGAATGTCGTCGCCATCATGGCCGTCGATTTCGTCATCTCCGTCGCCGCCACGAATGAAGTCATCTCCGCGACCGCCACGAATGGTGTCATTGCCAGCACCGGCATCGACGTTTATTGGGACAATCGAGTTAAAGTTGAGGATGTCGTCATCGCCGGCGCCCGTGTTGATGACTACCTCGCTAATCCCGGAAGAACCAGAAGTTGAATACCTTCCAATAACCTCATGATGGGAACGCAATTCAAATTCGTCTTGGCCACTTTTTGGGAAAATGTGAATCTTGTCGTCAGTCGGTAGCCCATGGACAACCAGTTTGTCTCCTTCGACTTCCACCTGTACTGTTAGAGGGCCGCTGTACCCATTGTAGGTTTCGATCCCCACTCGGTCATTGACGACATCAACACTAGTTGAACCGATGTCGCCCAACACAACAAACTGATCCAAGCCACTTCCACCGTTCAAACGGTCCATGACCTGATCTTCTCCAGCGTCCAATAGGTCATCGCCAGCTTCGCCGAAAAGCACGTCCGCACCAGCCTGACCGTAAACCCAGTCGTCGCCATCACCGCCATAAAGACTGTCGTCGCCTTCGTTGCCCCAAAGAATGTCACTGCCGCGATACCCTAAAAGTATATCGATGCCTTCTCCACCATGAAGTTCGTCAGCCCCATCATGGCCGCGCAGTGTGTCGTTGCCAGCGAAGCCAAACAGCAAGTCATCGCCATCGTTTCCATTGAGCAGATCATTACCGGCGCCTCCATTGAGAGTGTCGTTTCCATAATGGCCATGAAGGGTGTCGTCGCCGTTCTCGCCAAAGACTACATCATCGCCTTCGGAACCTTGGATCGTGTCGTCGCCTTCGCCACCGTAGAGATTGTCATTCCCTTGGTTGCCCCAAAGTTTGTCATTGCCGTTTTGCCCTGAGATCGTGTCGACACCGTTGCCACCGTGAAGCTCATCAGCCCCATCTTGTCCGCGGAGTGTGTCGTCGCCATTGAAGCCAAACAGCAGGTCATCGCCGTCGTTGCCATTGAGCAGATCATCACCGGCGCCTCCATTGAGCGTGTCGTTTCCGTAATGGCCATGAAGAGTATCGTTGCCATTCTCGCCAAAGATTACATCATCGCCTTCGGAGCCTTGGATCGTGTCGTCGCCTTCGCCGCCGTAGAGTTTATCATTTCCTTGGTTGCCCCAGATTTTGTCGTTGCCGCCGAACCCTGAAATTAGGTCGTTTCCGTCTCCACCGTGAAGTTCGTCCGCCCCATCATGGCCGCGAAGTGTGTCGTCGCCAGTGAAACCATACAGCAGGTCATCGCCATCGTTTCCATTGAGCAGATCAACACCGGCGCCTCCATTGAGCGTGTCGTGTCCATAATGGCCATGAAGAGTATCGTCGCCGTTCTCGCCAAAGATTACATCATCGCCTTCGGAGCCTTGGATCGTGTCGTCACCATCGCCACCATGGAGTTGATCATTTCCTGCGTCGCCCCAGAGGAAGTCATTGCCGCCGAATCCTGAAATTGTGTCGACGCCGTTGCCACCAAAGATCCGATCGCTACCGAAACCACCCCGAAGAGTATCATCGCCGTCTTGCCCGAAGATTTCTGTAGGAATGCGGAGCGTGTTTTGAACGTCATCATTTCCTGCTCCGGCGTAGACGAAAACTTTGCTGATGTCAGTATTCTGAAAGGTCTGGGTTAAAGCGGCCTCATTGTTGATCGAAACAGTGAATTCCGTTTGGGAGAAATCGCCATAAAGCGTGATAAGATCATCTGTCGCGTCACCTCGAACAGTCACCACTCCGCCAGCTTCGACGACCGACGCCAACATCTTCCGGTCCTCAAGCTTTTGGAATGTCAAACCGGGGGGGGGGTGGGCCTTTTGCGACACTGGCGTTGGCGGGCATTTTTTCTCGCGACAGAATCAGAAACGGTGCGCAGGTTTAGCTTGGAGAATCGGGAGAGCATACAGAGGCTTTCAGAGTAGTGGTTGGTGGAAACGGCAGAAATAACCTAACTGGCTTCAGTACTAATTACGAAACCAATTGAAAGGCGTGCCAAAATTCAAGGTGTTTTTTAAACAAGGAAAAGTCTTTGCCCAAAACGTTTTTTACACGCGAGAAACAGAACATTGCCTGCAGAGTGACTTCCGTCTCCGGAAGATTCACAGCTTGCTTTTGACTATAGCGATCTGTAACGCGCTGACAAGAGGGCGGAATAGTGAAATGAAGGGCTGTATTGCTGCCAGCAGTCTTCGAACTATCAATCTGCGCCAACGGCATGTTTATCGGTTCAATGAAATCTAGAAGTCAAGTTGATCAATATTTTGATTGACGGCCGAATCTAGATATTCACAAATTTGCAGATCTAAGCGAGGCAACGAGATGTTTTTAACGAGTTGCACATGATCCTGACAGTGCGCACGATCCGCAACCGGAGGATTTACAACTGCTCTCTTCGGTCCCGCAGGTTGGGCCGCAGCCTTGTGAAAGTGATTCAGCAAACTTCTTGAATCTTACTTTCCGATCATACGCCTCGGCTAGTTCTTCTGTGATCGCTTCGATGCGCGAGTCCGTCTCGCCAAGGAAATAGAAGAACAGCGACTCGCCATCGAACAGGTGCTCGACATCCACCAGCGTCACCCGCAGATCACGTTTGGCGAGTAACTCGCGACAGGCTTCAAAGGCTCGATCGCGAAAACGATCGAGGCGTTCGACAATCATCTCGTCGTCGGGAGTAGTCGTCCGCAGCAATTGCCCGTCAGAAGTAACAGTGGCGTCGGAAGTGACTTGGCGGTCGTCTGAATCACGGTGACCAATGTCGCAGACCACCGTGCCCCATTCCAATCCTCGACGTGTCCTACAAATCACGCGCTGATCACGTGAATAGGTACGAAAGTCGCTGGCCTCGAATTTTCCAAGGACGCCCATCAGACCAATTTTTACAAAATGGAGAGTGCCCACGGGCCCAGTGATTTGGTGAAACATTAAGAAGTTAAGAAGATAATCCTAACAGACTCTATCACTGTAAAAAAGAAGGAGAGCCACAACTAAGTTGCGACTCTCCCACTTCCACCATTGACCACCAAAGATGTAGGCAACCCGTATAGCAAGCGCCGTACCAATGCTCGGAGAATTCGTACTTGGTAGTGACATTGATATAAAACGTTGGAAAAACCAGCGTTTGGTCTTTCTATAAAAAGTGCTGGCATATTAGGTAACCTCGCGGGGAGAATCGAAACGCGTGAGATGTGCACTTTTAAAAAGCACTCGGTGCGTAGAAAGGTGCAGCCTTGGCAACTCGGACTCGAAAAAAGTTCCTTCCAATAACGAGTCTGAGAGTTCTTATCCATTTCTGCTTGCCAACTACTAACGGCAACGTAAGAGCTAACCGTGAGCACCGTTGGCTTCCGAATAATCGTCACAGCTTAAGGCTGACTAGACGCGAAATTAGTAGCCAATTCGTGCTTTCGTGCCAACGACGTGAACGATGACCTATTGATTATCGTACCGCTCGCGTTGAAACGAGTTAATTCGTTAATGCGGATGGATTTGTTTCTATGCGTGCTCAAAGGAACATTGTCGCCATCGGCCGAGAGGCTCTGGTTGGAATGACTGCTACCACTCATCGAACATGAGTTTGCGAGTAAGTTTAACCAGCTGATACGACGTACAGGATAATTTTGCGACGGACTGCTTTTCCCTGGAATACCTCAAGTAAATGCCTTCGTCTGTTGTAGACTCGGCCGCACTTGAACTCCGGGTCTTTTCGATACAAAGCGAGGCAGTCCAAAGATGCAGTTTTACAATTCACACATTTCGATACCAACGTTCGCGCAAACTTTTGCTGGAAATAGTTGGCGAAAAGCCTGTCTCTTTACGCTGATTGCCTGCGCTGGCATGGTGTTTTCTTCGGTAACGGCGAACGCATTTCAATCTGCAAAACCCAACATTGTCCTGATCAATCTTGACGACGCAGACGCAGACATTCTGTCTCTTGAAAATCTCGAGGCTCACTATCCGACGTTGGCTGCGCTGGCGCGGCGATCGACCCTGTTCACCAACGCTCATGCGACCACTCCATTTTGCGCACCGAGTCGGGCGGCATTGTTCACAGGGCAGTACGCCTTCAACAATGGCTGTAAAGTAGGTGCTGCCGCGCAATCGATCAGTAAGGGTTTTGCTGGAGGATACCAAGAATACATCGCCAACGGTCATGACGACAACGAACTGGGCGTCTGGATGAAGAATGCGGGCTATCGCACCATGCACATCGGTAAATTTCATCACGATGGCTTTGCAAACACCAAGCCGCCGGGGTGGGATGACATCAGCATCAGCAAAGGAATGAAGTTTTTCAACACTAACAAGTACACAAACATCGGTTTTCCCAGCGCTCGTGGCTATTTGACTGGCGTGGATACTTACATCGCTCACGTTGATCGCGACCATGCCGTCGCGGCACTTAGTAGCCATTTCAACAGCCGACCGTCCCAGCCTTTCCTGTTGTCATTGGCACCGTTCGCGCCGCACACTCCCGATGATCCGGACGTCACACGGATGGTAGAGTCACAGTATTTAAATTATGCAGACGATGTGCGTCAGCCTGTTGACGCACCTGACTACAACGAAGCCGACTTCAGCGACAAACCAGATCATCTGCAACGTCGCGCTTTGAACAATAGCGAGAAAGCCTTCTACGAACTGGTTTACAAGTCACGCTTAAGATCCATGAAGAGTGTTGACGACCAGCTAAAGGCGATTTTTGACCGGATCGAAGCCGCTGGGAAAATGGGAAACACTTGGATTATCCTCTCCAGCGATAACGGATATCAACTTGGGCATCATCGCATGTACGCCAAGAAAGATCCTTTCCATCGCAGCACCAATGTGCCTCTGATGGCGACCGGGCCGGGTGTTAACGGTCAACGATTTGGCAACCATCTAATCGCTCACTTAGACATCTGCCCTACGATCTTGGAGCTTGGTGGGGCAACGATTCCTGCCAGCGTGGATGGTAAATCATTTGCAAGTCTGATCGGCCAGCCCAGCAGCAGCAACGAAGCCACGTGGCAACGGTCTATCATGATCGAGAACTGGGCCGACAAGTACCTTATTGGAGCGTTGTTCCCGATAACCTACACGGCAGAACGCTATTACGACGAGATTTACGTAGCTTGGGCCAACGGACAGCGCGAATACTACGACCTTAGTCTTGATCCATACCAGCTAGACAATCAGTACGAGTCTCAGACTGCTGCGACGAAGTCGCAACTAGCGTCATCGCTGCGAAATTTTCGTCAGCAGAATGTAACCCCCACTATTACGATGACCAGTCCCAAACCAGGGGACGATGTTACCGACGAGATTAGATTCGCGGGTGTCATGGAAGATGATTCTGCTGCCGTCGCCGCTTTGGTCACAATCAAGAGCTTTCGAACTGGTAGGTTTTTCAACGGAAATTATTGGCAGGAGGATCCTGTCCAAATCACCGTTCCCGGTGCCGATCCGGGCAACAACGTGAATGATTGGGAAGAGACAATCGGGTTGTTTTCGGAGACTACCAACAATATTGATTATCTTCAAAGTTGGGTACGTGCGGTGGATGACAGTGGCCGAGTTGGTCCTGCGGTTTGGTCTACGAATATCATTCGAGACAAATCGATGTTTGCTAGATTTAATCCGACGGTGAATGGAAAGACGTTCCAGTACAAAACACAGCAGATCAATGGGTTCATTGGCGCCTATCCCGACACCATCATACGTATCGCTGTCTATGATAGACAGACCGGGAGGTACTTTAATGGCACATCATTTCAGGACGACTATGTGCGACTGGACGCGGAGTTGTTGCCCAACAGTCGTTGGCAAAGAAAGTTGAATTTGCCGACAGGATCCTATCGCATTTTCCTGCGAGCAGTGTCTGGGAAGTTCTATCAGCGTCAGACGTTTAGAGCTGACATTCGCGTCAAGTAAGTCTGGTGAGTACTCCGACACCAGATGCTTTGGCAGTGCATGGATCTGGTCGACGACATCTCGAGTTCTACGAACTCTACGAAACCCAGATCGCCCAGCGGTTGACTTGGCCGTTTTTCATTGCGTCGCGATTGAATAGAAATCGCCAGGCGTCGGCGTCTCCTCGATGCTTCTTATTTCCCGCCAGTTCCACGATTCGATATGCGCGAGGCGTGTCCTGCCAGTTGCTCGGTTCAAATTCCTCGGTGGGCTCGATTACCATCGCGACAAATTGATCGTGTTTGTTTTGTTTGGTGACTGCTGAATGAAGTGCGGTCATGGTTGGCCCCCTTGAAAACGCGCCAGAAGTAGAATTACTTTGCCAGCCCTACATGATTCGATTCCCTTCTTCTTTTGTCCAAGTTCACTCAGTTGAACTACTATAAGAATAGGCGGGGGCCCTGACACGTTAGGTCAACCTGAAGAAAAACTTGATGAATTCCTATCAATGGCACTCTTCGTTTCCGTTGATAGCACAAAAAAGGCCACTGATTCGATGGAACCAGTGGCCTTTAGTTTTTTAAGTTGTTGGGCCAAGAAACGGAAGTCGTTTCCTTAGCCGAACAGGATACTGCTTAAGCTTCGTCAGGAGCAGGTGGTGTAACTTCTCCTTCTTCATCGTCTGATGGAGGAGCGACAATTTCGCCACCGTCAGAAGTAGGCTCAACTGCACCTTCGATTGCGGTTCCACCGTCATCAGATGCTGAATCAGAACCTTCGACAACTGATTCAACGACTGATTCGCCAACGCTAACGACAGTTTCGCCATTGATGACTGAACCAACGGTCAATGTTTGCTCACCACCGTAACTCATGCTGCTGTCGTAGCTCATGCCACCTTCGACAACTGTGCCGGCGACTGCACCGCCACCGCTGCAGCAGCCACAACATCCTGACGAAGCAACTGGAGCTGATTCGTAAGACATTACAGGAGCACTTTCAACGACAGGAGCGCTGTAAGCAATTTCTGACTGAACTGGAGCAGCGTAAACTGGTGCCGAGTAGACTGGAGCGCTCGCAACTGGAGCACTGTAAACTGGCTGGGCAAACACTTGGCTTTGCTGGCAAGACTGGCACTGTGCCATGGCAGCAGTAGAACCGGCTGCGACAACGGCAGCAACTGCGAAAGCTACAAATTTTCTCATAACATCTCCTCGATCTAATTTCGATGAATTAACACCGCCAAAAATTGTGAAGCGCGTTTCCTGCGACGGGTCCAACAGGTCACTGCTAATATTGATACTCAAGCCTCTTTCGCCGGGGAAATTTTCAATGAGAAGGCACGCTAACCAGTTTCAATACCAACTTCAGCGTTGATATCGCAAACCGTGAGCTAACTCCCCTCTGCTTAAAAAAGCGGCAAGCTTTTTGGCCTCCGGCGATTGAAGAGATAGACTAACGATGGGAGAGTCACTGTCAAGTAACAAAAGCCCCTTATTCCGCAGGGATTAATGCCAAAAACTGGCGATTTGGCTGAATCCAACAACCTACGCCATGCAGCTCTGTGGAAATCCGTGTTTTCCCCGGCTTAGTGACTAGTTTGTTCAACATTTGCCTAAACGTGCTAGGATCGCACCTCCAAAATTCTACAGATTCGGATCGCCCGCCGTAACACTTCGTGAAGCCATTCACACCCAAAATCACTCAGGTTCTCCACTGTTAAAATCAGACTAAGTATTCGCCCGTCAGTTGGCAAGTCGACGTTGTGCTCCGTCGACAGCTGCCAGCCAACTCGGTGATTAGTGCTAGATTTGGGGCGATTGTTTTGGAGGCCTTCTAAACTCCAGCGATTCGCGGTGGGGAAACTCTCGAATCTACTATCGGGGATCAATGCCAGTAAGACCGCGCCTCAGAGCCACTAGAGTTTCTGATAAGTTTCGGGCAAGATAAGTGTTTGCTCCAAATTAAAAAATCTCGCAGACACAACCATGAAGATTCACGCAACAACGATCCTAACCGTCCAAAAGGGCGAATCGGTTGCCATGGGCGGCGACGGTCAAGTGACGCTTGGCAATGCCGTCATGAAAGCGGACGCAATGAAGATTCGCAAACTGTTGGGCGGTAAAATTCTAGTTGGGTTCGCTGGTAGCAGCGCCGACGCGTTTGCTCTTATGGAGCGATTTGAAGCGCAGCTGAAAGACTCACCCAAGAACATCGTCCGCGCAGCGACGGAATTGGCTAAGCAATGGCGGATGGATAAAGCGCTTCGTCAGCTAGAGGCGTTGCTGACGGTCACCGACGGGACCAATACGCTGCTGGTCAGTGGGACGGGGGATGTGATCCAACCCACCGATGGAATTATTGGCATTGGTTCAGGAGGGAATTACGCTATCGCAGCCGCACGTGCACTGGTGCAAAACAGTGACTTGTCAGCAGAAGAGATTGTAAGAAAGTCTTTGACGATTGCTGGCGAAATTGACATCTACACTAATACGAACATCGTTGTCGAGACGCTCGGATGAACCGAATCCTGTTCGATGAAAACGTTAACCGCCGTTAAATCAAACTATCAAACATCGGTTTCGTCTCCGATCGCTTGTGAATTCTACGGCCGAAGCGACAGTCTTTTTGAATCGTTAGTACCAATGAGTGAAAACAAACTACAAGACGGCAATATCGCCACACCACTTAAGCCTTCTGAAATAGTTGTTGAGCTCGACCGATACATTGTCGGTCAAGCCGATGCCAAACGTGCTGTCGCAATCGCTATTCGTAATCGTTGGCGTCGACAACAGCTACCTCCAGAGATGCAGGCCGAGGTTTCTCCCAAGAACATCATGATGATCGGCTCGACCGGTGTTGGTAAAACGGAAATTGCTCGGCGGCTAGCGAGACTGACTAATGCCCCCTTCATCAAGGTCGAAGCCACCAAATACACTGAGGTAGGCTATTATGGACGTGATGTTGAATCGATGATCCGCGAGCTATTGGATAATTCGATTTCACTCGTGCGCGACGTGGAGCGTGAACACGTGCGGAAACAGGCAGACAAGAAAACAACTGAAAAGCTCGTCGACATGCTTTGCCCGCCTCCCGTCTCCTCCACCCCGCCGCTGCATTCGATGTTGGATGAAGAAGAGTTGTCCGACCAAGGCGAGAACGCCGCCGATGATCCTCAAGAGTCGTGGCGCAGGACACGTTCCAAGATGGAAGCCATGTTGCTGGACGGAAAATTGGAAACGCGGACTGTTGAGGTCACCGTTGAGCATAAGGCTGCTCCGGTGATGATGGGCGGTATGAATATCGAACAGATGGACGTTGATTTTCAGGGCATGCTGGAAAAGATCATTCCCGCCAACAGGACCCGCCGCGAGGTTTCGGTTGCCGAGGCGCGAAAAATTATTTTCGAGCAGCAATGCGATGCGCTGCTCGATGAGGACAAGATCAACAGCAAGGCCATCGATATCGCCCAGAACTACGGCATTATCTTTCTAGACGAAATAGACAAAGTGGTCGCGTCCGAAGGGAAGTCTGGCGACGTATCTCGACAAGGCGTCCAACGTGACTTGTTACCGATCGTGGAAGGAACCACTGTCCAGACCAAACACGGTTACATTAAGACCGATCACATTTTGTTTATCGCCGCTGGCGCTTTCCATCGCAATCAACCTAGTGAGCTGATGCCTGAGTTGCAGGGGAGATTTCCAATTCGCGTAGAATTGAACGATCTCACAAAGGACGACTTTGTGCGCATCCTCACCGAGCCCAAGAACAGCTTGACGCGGCAATACACCGAACTGTTGGCCACCGAGGGAGTGACGCTGGATTTCACGGTGGATGCGATAGAAGAACTGGCCAGTGTCGCCTGTAAAGTTAACGAGGAGACGATGAACATCGGTGCCCGCAGACTGTACACGATTTTGGAGCGACTGCTGGAGGAACTCAGTTTTGAATCCCCTGACATGAAAGTCGGAAAGGTCAGCATTAACGCTGCCTACGTGCAAGAACGCCTCGGCGACATCGTTACTGATGAAGACCTTAGCCGTTACATTTT
>CAZDBE010000215.1:0-9996 GCA_964503675.1 uncultured Pirellulaceae bacterium
CGTTTGGTTGCGTAGTGTCGACCCAAAGATTCGAAAGCGACTCCATAACGCAGGCTTGGTCACCGACGCAGAGAGGCAGCCGGAAACGGTCGCCGAGCTCGTCGCGCACGTCGTGGCAACGTACGAACAGGGCAAGCCAAACACGCTAAAGAACATCAAGCGAGCGGCCGTTTTGTTGCTCGAGCATTTTCCAAGGAACGCGAGGATATCGAACGTCAGCGACGCCGACGCCGAGTCGTTTCGGCGGTATCTTGAAACCGTCAAGGGAATGGCACCCACCACGACCGGCGGACTATGCCGGAAGGCGCGGCGGTTTTTCAACGTAGCGAAGTCCGCCGGCTGGATCGAGAGAAACCCGTTTTCGTCGTTGAAGGGATGGTCGCACGTTAACGAAGAACGATCGTTTTTCGTGACGGAAGAAATCACCGAATCGATACTGTCGGCGTGTGAGCCAGAGTGGCAATTGGTCGTGGCGCTTGTGCGATACGCCGGGTTGCGTTGCCCTAGCGAGCTCGCACCGCTGAAATGGTCCGGCGTCGACTGGTCGGCTAATACGTTTGTCATTTGGTCGCCAAAGACAGAAGCATATCCGGGCGGATCGCACCGCATCTGCCCGATATTCGATCGACTGCGGCCGCACCTCGAAGCCGCTTGGTCGCGTTCGGCGGGCGATGCGACGTTCGTCGTCGATCGCGTGCAAGGCCGAAGTGATTCAGCCATATACAACGGGCTTCGCCGCCGAGTTCGCCGCGTTTGCAGTCCGTGGCCGAAACTTGCGGTCAACATGCGAGGATCCCTAATAACCGACCTGGTCGACGCTGGTTTCCCACTGCCAAGCGTTTCTCGATGGGTTGGCAATAGCCCGGCGATCGCCCGGCGGCACTACTTGAAAGAGACTGAGCGAATGATCGAAAAGGCATCGCGGCCGTTGGATTCGAAAGCGCAGTAAAAATCGCAGTCCATCGCAGGTGATTACAGGCAATCGCAGAACAATTAGGAAACATCATGCCGGCCCTAATCTCGACAGAGGTCACTTTTCGTGTCTTTAGCAAACAAATCGAATACCCCCTAGGGGAGTACCAGCTTTCTCGTTTTTCTCGACGTTTTGTCGCATCAAGGAACCGAAGCGCAGTCAAAAGTGCGTCGCCCGAAGATTTGACTGCCGCCGTGAATCCATCACGGTTCGTGCGCATGATGCTTGGAAATAGGCAAAAATCTCCATTGATGCTGGGAATCCGGAAATGGTCCGCCTGATTTTGTGGCCTGTTTCGTAAATTCAAAAAGAATTTCACTCTCTAAAAAAAGAGGCACCAACAAGGCCTAGGAAACAATCACGAAACACGTCGCCAGCGACGCAAAAACCGCCCGTAAGGTTTGAGCATCGTTGGTAGCGAACTGAAACAGCCCGGCTCGCCAGCCGCATTGCTACCAACGATGCAACGGTGAGTCGGGTTTTTTTATGGAGGTACGGAAGCGATGTCGAAAGCACTCTCACGCACGACCGATCCGCTGACGTCACACGCAGCGGCGGCGACCGTGAAGGTCAGTAAAGCCGAGCAGGCGTTTCTTGACGCGTTGAAGGCGCTGGGCCGTGCCACGGCATACGAGGTTGGGGCACACGCGGCGTCGGCCGGCCTCTATCACAACGCCGACACGGTTCGCAAACGAGCCGGCGGTTTGAAGGCGAAGAAAATGATCGTCGTCGACGGTAAGGGCACGTCGCCGGCCGGCAATAGCTGTGAGGCATTTCGGGTCGCATGAAGTATCGAAACGGAGAAACGCACAACGACGCGACGTATAGGCCAGGCGCGATCATTCGCAGTAAGGAAAGCGCCTCCGTTGCGTTGACGCGTGAGGAGATCGACGCGGCACACGGGACAGTGACGGAGCACGAAAGCGCCGTCTTGTCGGAGCCGTGGCTGTTTGACTTGGCAACGGTTGCCTACATCGAGGCGGTCGGTGTTCAGAGGCTGGAGTTAGTGACTATCGCAAAACACGCGGCGCAACGAGGGTCTGTCGGATGAATTGCCGGGATTTTCAGATTACGGCGGAAGGGATCGCCACTAAAAAACAGTACACATTCACCCATCGCGGCATCGGTTGCCACGCGGCGTTATGTGAATTCTTGAAAGGTCGAACGTTTCACAGTTTGGTCGTGTTTGTGGTTGAGCGTCTCAGCGAATGTGGCGAGCACGTAGAAGACAGAAGGGTTTACGGGCAGAAGTGATGGCGTATTCACCGGAAATTGAAGTCGGACCGCTGAGCTACGAAGAGAAGTTGCATTGCTTCGACCTGGCAATCGCGGCCGCGACGAATCCGATTGAGCGTGCCGAAGCGGAAGCGGCCCGAGACAAATTCGAATCGAACATTAACGAGGCCGAAGAGTGCGTGACGCGATTACTTGCGGCCCGTGCGTTGGATATGCGGGCGATCATGTCGCGTTACCTGTACGGCGACGACGACGCTTCGAGCCTGTACGAGCAATTACATATAGCGTCGCAGAAGCGACGACGCGAAGAGGTGCCGGGGTCGGTTGGTTGTATGTTTTGCGTGTCCGCCGGCCTGGCCAATTGCGAAGGGTGTTTGTCAATCCCAGTGGAAAGGTTAAGCGATGGAGAGTGAATCGAAAGTGGTTTTCCCCGACTTGTCCAACGTCGCCACGTCCGAAGACGTCAGCAGTAAGGACATAAAAAAGGACGGTCGCACGATCTATACAGCGACTTACCTTAACTGGGCTAAGACAGCGCATCTGTTGCGACAGCACGCGCCCGGTTGGGAGGCCGAAGCGGTCTTCGATAAAAACGACAACTTAGTTCATCGCGCCCCAAATGGTTCGTGCTATTTGCTGATTCGATTCGTCAACCAGGCGTTGAACGCCGCAACGGTCCCCGTTCCTCACGCGATCATGGACGGTCGCAACGGATCAATACACGGCGACGCAGTGTCGTCGCGTGACATTAGCGACAGTTTTGTTCGTGGCATGTGCAAAGCGGCTGCTCTGCGATTTGGCCTGGCGTGGGAAATGTGGTCGAAAGACGACCCGATGGCCAGGCCCGATGACGACGCGCCGCCTTCCACGTATGAGAAGCCGCCGGCAGATCGTTCGCCGCTGCCGAAAAAGAGATCGACAGATGATCGTTCGCCGCCGGCAGATCGCTTCGATACGCTGGTTGCCCTATTCAAAAAAGAGGGTATCGAACAACGAGCAGTTGAGTGGTGGGCCAGGAATGCCGGCGCAGCAAGTAAATCACAGCTTACTCACGAACTGGTCGACGAGTTGTGTGGCCATTTGGTAACGGTCCGAAGTGACATCCAGTTTGCCGCTGCCTTGTTCGAAGGCTATCGGGCCAGCGGAAGTGATCCAGAAACGGAAGATTGGACCGAAAGATATTGCAAGCAACTGGACGACTGCAAGACGCATAAAGCCGTCAACGACGTGAAGGCTGCCCACATTGAGTGGGCAACGGTAAACGGTCGACCTGATGCCATGCCGGACATCGAAGGTTTTGCCGCGCAGCGAATTAAAGAGCTGAAGAACGCGCAGCAGGATGCCCGCGCCGAGACACAGGAGGGTTGATCGGATGGATTCGGAACGCGTTTTATCGTTGAGTGGCTTCGTCTATCAGCTGGCCTTGCGTTATCAGTGCGGGTATTTAGACGTGGATGACATGGCCCAAGAGTTGATGATCGAATTGATCTCGATCGAAGAGACGTACGACGGGTCGACACCATGGCCGGCCTATGCAATAGGGTTGCTGAAACTTCGCGTAATAAACGTTTTTCGAAGGTTGGGGCCGTACCGACGGGGCGGCGTGATGCGATATCCCGTGCCAATTGGCGGTGACGCGTTCGCCGCGATTTCTAGGACAAGTGTGGAACACCGTCGGCCGGAGTCAAGCGTCGATCGTGAAGATGTTCGCGAATCTGTCTTTGCCCGCGGCCGTTATTTCGAGTGGGTTTGGCGTTACGCGGAAGGCGAAACGCTTTTGGAGATCGCAGAGCGGGCCGGCGTGTCGCAGTCGACGACTAGCCGGGTTGTAAATGGCGAACAGGGCCGCGTGATCCTGCGTGTGATTGCCGGAATGATGGGTGAGAGCAAAGTGAGACGGTCAGCGTGTGGGCCTCGAAAGGCTGCAAACCCCAGCAACGTACGTTGACCGTGTCTTAGTGGGGTAGGTGCTGGCGGCGTGATTCTTCCACACACGTCCAGGCATCTACCCCGCATTTTGGAAATTGGATTGGAATCGATGGCGACATTGGAACAGCGACGAAGGCGAATGATATTGAACGCCAGAAAAGACACCTACGGCGAGCGGAAGGCCAAGACGAAGAATCTGTTTCAGCAGATGCGGCGAATAGAGTCTGCGGACCGTCACGGCAACGTGGCGTGCGTGTCATGCGGCCGGGTTATGCCGTGGGAGGGCGGCGAAGCGCAGGGAGGTCACTACATACCGGCGACCAAGTCGGTGACGGTGTTCACGCCGGAAAACGTAAACCCGCAGTGCGTCCACTGCAACTATCACTCGCTGACGTCAACGTCAGAGCAGCAGTACAGGATATGGATGGTTGCTGAGCACGGCGAAGAGTTCGTCGCCGAGCTAGAGGCGTCTCGATTCGGGAGTCGGAAGTACACGGTCGAAGAGATGGTCGATTTACGAATTGAGTGCTCGGAAAAAATCAAGCTATATCGCAAGCGTTTAGCGGGCGGGGAGAAACCGAAGAATGATTGAAGGTATTTTTTGCGATTCGATATCGGTCGAAGGCGACGACCTGGTCGTGGTCAGTGGCCAGTTGGTTTATCGGATGTCGGCACCGCGTTGCGTCGAATTCACGCACAACGCCGATTACGTCTGGACTGTCTACTACATTGACAACTCACGCGGGCAGGGGCAATCGTTCCCGGCCATGATCGGTTTTTCGAGTCCAGAACAGCGCGATCTGTTTCGCCGGCTGACCAGCGTTAAGGGGCTCGGGATCAAGACAGCCGTTCGGGCGATGTCGGCTCCATCCGAAGATATCGAAGCATGGATCGCGGCCGGCGACGTGAAGGGCATCAAGTCGCTCGACGGCATTGGTGCAGCGGCCGCCGATCGCGTTGTTGCGACACTGAGCCCAAAAGACAAGCAGCCAGCGATAGCGCCGCCGACGAGTTCAATGTTCGATGAGCCTGGCGGCTTCTTCGACGCAATGTGGTCGGCGGTTCCGTCGCGAAAAAAGAAGTCAAAGGCCGCCGCGCGACGTGCGTTCGATAAGGCTGTTACGACGACGAAGAATCCAGAAATGTTGGTCGACACGATTCGCGAATACTACGAATCTAAAGAGGGCCGCGGGAAGTTTGCTGTCATGCCTTCTCGATGGCTGAATGAGGGGCGGTGGTCCGATGATCGCTCGGCCTGGAGCGATACGGGCGAACCGCCGGTCGAGCCGGTCGGCCAGGGCACCCAATGGGACCGGGCGAAGGCGGCGGGCAAGTGATTATCCCTAATCGAATTATCGCCGGCGACAACGTCAAAGTGATGGGCCGCATTCTCGACGAATCGATCAAGTTGGTCATCACGTCGCCACCTTATCGCGACATGAAAGATTACGGCGGCCACGCGTGGGATTTCGACGCGGTCGCCGGCCAGCTATGGCGGGTCATCGAGGCCGGCGGCGTTGTCGTGTGGGTTGTTGGTGACAAGGTGATAAGAGGCAGTGAATCAGGCGACAGTTTTCGCCAGGCGTTGCGGTTCGTCGACATTGGTTTCCGTCTTCACGACACGATGATCTATCAGAAGTCGGGTGGCGGAAACCTCGAGCGTGTTCGGTACTATCAAGGTTTCGAATTCATGTTCGTACTAAGCAAAGGCAGGCCGTCGACGTTTAATCCGATCTGCGATCGAAAGAACGTTCACGTCGTCAACCGGGCGGATGAGTCTGGCGAGCGGAAGAAGTACGGTCGCCGGTACAATATTTGGCGATACAGCAACGGCGGCGGCCGTATGGGCGATTGCGGCGACCATCCCGCGCCGTTTCCCGAGCAGCTGGCCGCGGATCATATCGCGACCTGGTCGGATGAGTCCGACATCGTTCTTGATCCTTTTTGCGGGTCTGGTACCGCGGCAAAGATGGCCAAGCTTGCCGGCCGTCGTTATATCGGTATCGATTCAAACCGCGACTACTGCAAAGCAGCGCGAAAGCGGGTGTCGCGATGTTGAGCCTTCCGGAGGTCGCGCAGCGATTCGAAGACCCGCAGCAGAAAGGCTCTTACTTTATTGCGAAGTGCCCGTGTCACGACGACAACCGTCGATCGCTGTCGATCTATTGGAACAAAGAACAAACCGGCATCCGGATTACGTGCCACGCCGGGTGCGATTGGCAACAAGTCGCTGAATCGGCCAGGCTGACAAATGGCGACTTGAACGGCGGCGGCGATCGCGGCGGCTACACGCATCCATCGCACTACCAGGCACCGAAGCCAAAGGTCGAGCCGCGCAAGCCGGGCGATCACAAGCCAAAGACGATCGAGACTGATCGAAAGCCAAATAGGATGTCGGGTCCGGCAACGGTCGTCGCCGAGTACGTGTACGAAACCGAGCACGGCGACCCGTACCTCAAAGCGATCAAGATGGAGCCGAAATCGTTCTATCAACGGCATTGGTCCGGCGGTGCCTGGCGGAATGGTGGTGTCGATATCCAAGTTCCATATCGACTGCCTGAATTCCTTGAACATCCCGACCGGCCCGTTTTTGTTGTTGAGGGAGAAAAGGACGTCGAGGCGATCCGCCGCGGTGGTTTCCTGGCGACGTGCAATGCCGGCGGGGCCGGGAAATGGACTGCCGATCATGCCCAGTGGCTACAGGGCCGCACGGTCTACGTGCTGCCAGATAACGACGAACCAGGTCGGCATCATGCCGAAGTCGTCCGCGAGTCGCTGCTAGGCGTTGCGACAGCGTGCTATATCGTCGAATTGCCAGGCATACCGCCAAAGGGCGACGTTAGCGATTGGCTCGAAGCCGGCAACACGACGGGCGACCTGGCCCGCCTTGCCTCGCAAGCGGCGAAGCCCATGTCGCGAACGGTGTCCGAGCTCGTCGACGCGTATCTTGCACGACTCGAGGCCGATCAGGGGGCGGCCGATCTGATCGATACCGGCCTCGCTGACCTAGACCAGGCGTTGAACGGCGGGATCGCACCGGGCGAATTGGTGATCGTCGCGGCTAGGCCTAGCGAAGGCAAATCGGCTTTGGCGTTGCAGTGGCTTATGGATTGGGCAGAGCAGGGGAAAACGTGCTTGTTCTTCTCGGAGGAAATGACCGGCCGCCAGGTTGCCGAACGTGTCATCGCCAGGTGTTCGAAGGAACGCAAACGCGAATGGCCGTTTCGGATCGAGGAAGTCAAAGAAAAGGCCGCTAAGTCGCTCAAGCGCGGCGGCGGCGAAGTCATGGTTCACGCGCCAGTCAAGACGGCCCGAGCGCTCGACGCCGTCGTTCACAAGTACGTTTTGGAGCACGGCGTCGACGTTGTCGCTGTCGATTACGCTCAGTTACTCAAAGGCGACGGCCGTGGCGAATACGAAAAATTGTCGAACGTTTCTAGCGTGCTGCAAGGCGCTTGTCGATCGACGGGCGCAACGTTCATCGTGTTAGCGCAAGTGGGCCGATCCGCCGTCGTCAACGGGAAAGAATACGACCCTCAGCTGAGCGACTTAAAAGGAAGCGGCCAGCTAGAACAAGACGCCGACGTCGTGATTTTCGCCCATCGGCCATGCCAAACCAAGCCGACCAGGCGTAAGGAAGAATTTCTTCTGTACGCGAGGAAGAATCGAAACCGTGGCTTTGACGGCGCGACTGTCGAAGTTGTCTTCGATGCCAGTCGCCAAACCTTCAAGAACGTGAAAAGCGAGGGGCCGTTTTGAGTTTAGTTTTAGAAGCGATGGCGACGTTTGCGTTGTCAGTTCTGTTGTCGCTGTTCCTTGCCGTCGCGATCAATTCAGTGGTCGACGTGATTTGTGGAGAAGATCATGCCTAACATAGAAAACGTATCAATCGGTGACTTCGTGATCGTCTTCGAAGAGCGCTATCGCGTGGGCCAGTTAGTGGGGGTCGAATAGATGGATGAAATAAAGGACCGAATATCGTCAGCCATGAAACGCGAATCGGGCGTCCGTCTCACGCCGGTTGAGGTTCGACGATTGGCGGTAATGCTCGGCCTGGAGTTCCCTAGCGTTCGACAGTCTTCAAAGCTCTCGTCAGCCAAAAAAACCGGCGGACGCGATCCGATTGAGGTCCACATTCGATGGATGATCCGCCGCGACATGGTGGGGGTCTTGGAGATCGAGAAACAGTCGTTTGATTATCCGTGGACAGAGGATGAATTTATTCGCGTACTGAGGTGCAGGTACCATATCGGAATGGTCGCCGAGCATGAGGGGTGCGTCGTCGGTTTCATGGTCTACGCGTTGCATAAGCATCGCCTAGAGCTCTTGAACATTGCGGTCGATGATCGTTGGCGTCGGGCGTCGATTGGTAAGCAGTTCATTGAAAAGCTGGCGAGCAAATTGAGCGTTAATCGCCGAACGCGAATTGTCATCGACGTTAGGGAGACAAACTTAACCGCTCAGCTTTTCCTATCGAGCACTGGCCTTTTGGCAACGCAAGTCATCGACGACTACTACGACGGCTTTTCAGAATCTGCGATCCGGTTCGAATACAAACATTATGAGGGGAAGGGCGATGAGTAGCTTCGCAGAATGGCATCAGGGGTTGGTCAGAAAAATAGCCGCCGAACTCGGAATTCCCGACACGCTGATTCTTGGCGATTACCGATGCCCGTTCGACTTCATCAATCAACACGAGCAGTGGTTCGAGTGGAAACGCCGCGTCATCTTCGACGGCCAATCAACAGGGGCCGCAACTGTGGCAATGCTCGGCAAGGGTGCTGCGCGGTACCGGACCAACAGCAGTTATTCAGGGCCGCACGTCTTCATGGATCCGAGAAAGGGCTAGGCGATGAGCGATACGATCGAATCGTTGCGAGAAGAGAATGCCATGCTGCGTGAGCGATGCCACTTGGCAGACCGGCGGTTGATGGCCGCCCTGTCGAAGCTGCCGGCGGCTAATGGGCCAGGTTTCGGTGCGTTGAAGGTTCACCAAGTTACATTGTCGTTCACGGTGTCATCCGATGATCTGGCCCGCTGTCGTTTCGTGTCAATCAAGACCAGGCCGCCGTCGTTGTGGCGTCGCCTGGTCAGCGCATGGGGAAGGCGGTCGCGATGAGCGATTCAAAACCTTTGTTCGTGCCGCTGAAAACTCAGTATTACGAAGCGTTTGTCGCCGGCACGAAAGACACGGAATATCGCAAGCACGGCCCGCGATGGAACGCTGACACGTGCAAAGTCGGTCGTGAGGTCACGCTCACGTTGACGTTGACGTTGACCGGGCCGGGACCGTTCAACTTTCCACTTCAAAAGACATGCAAGCCCGGCTCCGTGTCCAACGCTGGTGATAATCGAGTCCGAACGAAAAGGATTGACAACATGAAACAGGCAACTGAGGGCTTCGATTCATCACTTTGTTCTCTGGCGTCGTCGCCCGAAGAGGCCGCCGAGATTCAAGCAGCAATCGACGCATGGATTCCTTGGTGGCGTTGTCCAGAGTCTCAGGAGGAATGGGACAAGCTAGTTGAGCAGCGAGCAACATTTGCGGCGAGTTTGATAGAGACTCACAAGAGAGCGGTCGAGAGCGGGATGCCTCGATGGTTTATTGAGAAGGTTGCCCGTCAGCGATACAGGAACATCAGGAAATACCAGCGCACTAAAAGAAGGGCTGAGATTTATCGACGCTGGCCGACGTGGTCAACCTCTGAGCGGATTCTCGCGATGGTCAAGTTTGATTTGTAGCCCAGAGAACGTGTTTTTACCCAGCGAGGAACCAATGCCGTTTAAGATTACGATTCAAGAAACCAAAGAAGTGATTGCGACCACCGGAAAAGAGTATGTGCAGATCGACACAGAGG
>CAZDBE010000216.1:0-9956 GCA_964503675.1 uncultured Pirellulaceae bacterium
CTCAAGAAGAGGCCTTCTGGTTTTCGAAGAATCGAGTGTCGGTTACATTCATCGCATCCACAATTCCTACTGCCTGCTTGTCTTCGTCTAGCACCACAAGATGGTGGATGCTTGGATTGGCTTCGAAGAGATCAATTGCGTTTTGGACGGAGTCCGTGTCCTGAAGGCTAATGACTTCTTTGGTCATGTGACGTTCAACTTGGTCGAAGTTGTAATTTCCACTCCGGCGTTGGCCGTATTTGTCCACCTCAAACATTTCGTCGATGACACTTTCATCTTTCTCCTCGAAACGTTTTTGTAGCGAGTGAAAATGCTCAATATCTGTAGTCGTGAGAATACCAATGCAATTGCCCGCGCCGTCGACAACCGGAGCGGCGGTTTCTCGCGCTTTGTTCAGTCCTTCGAGGGCTGATTCCATCGTCTCGAAAGCGTGCACGGGCGGAACTTGGTGCATCACTCTGGTGACAAAGATGTCGCTTTCAACAGATCTATCTTTCTCGGTGTCGTCCTTTTCTATCTCGACCCCTTTGACGAGATAGACCGGGCATTTTGCGTTTCGCAAAACATAAGCTGCGACGCTACCCATGATTAAGCGTGCGATCCCGGCTCGACCATGAGTGGCCATGGCAACCATGTCAGCTTTTTTGGTCGCCCGGACAATCTCTGGCCCCGCATTGCCATGAACAAAATGGTGCTCAAATTTGACGGACGGGTCGGATGGGCGAATCTTGTAAAGTTCCGTTTTCTCATCTTCGACGATTTGTCGTGTGTACGCTTGCGCTTCGCTGGAGCTCTTAGGCTCCCAGACACCAGTTACATAGAAGAATGCGACCTTTGCGGCATTTTGTTTGGCGAGCGTGGTAGCAAGTTCAATGCTACCCAAGCTGTTTTCTGACAGGTCAACTGGGCAAAGGACTCGATTATGTTTGGGCATGATTTTCTCCAAGAACTGCTAAATGTTGGTTTGCGTTTCTACTCTTGTTTCTCTGATTTGGTAGCTTGGTGAAGCTGCTCGTGGCAACGTATGCAGTTGAGCGTTACTTCAAAGTAAGCAAGTGTAGCGCCATCGAGATTTTTCTGTTGGCCTTGTGCATGCAAACGTTCCGTTGTTTCGCGAAACGCGCTACTCATCTTCAAATACTCGGGTGTTGTGATGACATTCCAATTGGATTCGTCACTCAGGAGCATCAGGTCTCGTGCGCCCTTGCTGATCTTATGGAAATCTTCTGTCGCCAGCCCGTCTACTACAGTGCGTGTGTAATCGAGTTTCTTTTGCACGAATGCGGACGAGTCTCTTTGCATCTCTTGGGAATCTTGAGCAACCGTGGCTGCCGCCCAAAGTCCCAACAAACTTACTCCAACTATCAAGCTGATTTTTGTTAGCACGGTCTTTCCTTTTCTTGTGTCTTCGAGTTTTGATCGAGAGCAGCGTTCGTACCAAATGAAGTTTGCAATCCCCGTGCCAATGGTTCTCATGGGCGGTTCGCGCAGGTCGGCAACGGAAAGCTCGCTCGTCTTCCAGTTACCGATGGTCGCCTCCCTCTATCAGGCGCGCGATCTGTGCGTATTCGCTCACTAACAGGAACCACACGCCTCGATTGTTTTACGACTGTTCCAATCGGGCTCTCGCGGTTTACTGGCATGCACATTGCAGCAGGAGTATTAACGACGTTGATCGGACCCAAGCACATCTTTTCAAGCAAGATACATCATGAGTCATCAAACAATACTTTTCGCCACTGATTTTTCTGGCCGCGATGAAGCCGCTTTCAAGACAGCATGCCGGTTGGCAACAAGATCAAATGCCAAACTGCTGGTCTTGCACGTACAGGATCCACGTTACTCTGCCCAATCGAAAGCAACGCGCAAGGATCCAAATGTCGAGTTTGTTCGGTACATTCCTGCCGACTACGGAGTGAACTTTGATCAGATTCTCAAAGTTGGCGATCCAGATGATAAAATATTAGAGACCGTCGACAGCGAGAATGTGAGCCTTATCATTCTTGGCACGCATGGTCGAAGTGGAATAGGTCGAGCTTTTGCAGGCAGCGTTGCCGAGAACGTCTTGCGTAATGCAGATATTCCAGTGATGACGGTTCGCAACTCAGGTGTAGGTTCGAACAAGCACAAGAGACCACGAATCTTAGTACCTGTTGATTTTTCGGTCTACGGGTACGCCGCGTTGGACTACGCAACCAAGCTGGCGCTTTCGATTGGTGCGGAGATTTCAGTTGTTCACGTAGATGATGAGGACGTCTCGACGGCTCAACCTTTGACCGGTGGGCAATCGAAGTTAAGCGATCACCGACAGAACACTTGGAAACAGCTAAGAAGATACGCACCGCAAAGCGAGAGAGTTTTAGTAACGCACAAATTGCTACGTGGTGATGCAGCAACCGCGATCGTCGGCTACGCTGATGCGCACAAGTACGATTTTATTGTTCTTGGTACTCACGGAAGGAGCGGTCTGAGCAGAGCCATCATAGGAAGTGTCGCTGAGTCAGTCGTCCGACGCGCAAACTGTCCCGTCATTTCCATCAAGCCATCCAACAAGCGAACTGAAGTGTTGCAATAGTTGGTGTTCTATTTTGGGCTGAAAGAAGTGGAAGAATACGAGTTTGGTCTCCAAGAGGTAAGGATCAGACACTTTTTGAAAATCAACCATTCGCCATGAAGCAAGAAAACACAATGCGAACGGAAAAACCGACATGGAATAAAATTCCATGTCGGTTAAAAGTGGAGGCGGCGGGATTTGAACCCGCGTCCCGCGATGATTCCACGATAGCATCTACGTGTGTAGTCGTTCATTTAAACTTCGCCTAACTAACCGAGCAACGACACCCTGATCTTCAGACTAGACAAGAACTTTGTTTAACAGCAAGCGTGCTCGACATGACCTACTGCGATCTGGAATTGATGACCAGCATTCAAGGCTCTCCAGCGAAGCCTATCAGCCGGGGCAACCTATTTCTAGGCAGCCATTGCGAAAGAGTTATCTTCTGCAATTAAGGTTTTGATCAGATTTTTACGTGGCCTTCTGATCAACCACGACACGCCACCATTGCTTCCTACAGTCCGGTCGATTCCAATTCGCCCCCTGATTCTTCAGCAATCACGCCGGGCTCATTATACGCGTCGGGCTTCCCGGGGGAACCTTTCACCGGGACTGCCGCGCGAATTGGCGCATAAAAAAGCAGCCGGTCAGCATCGCCCGGCTGCTTCTTTGAATCTTGATACCCAAATGCGATTTGGGCAAACTCTTCTCTAAATCAATCTCTTTCGTCCAAGGTCTTTAAGCTTGAACACTGAAAGTTTCTTGTAGATCGGTTGTGAATCCGATTCACAGGAGACCTAGCCATTGCAGCCACAGTCAGCGACTGGAGCCGGCTCTGGCTCGTATGCTGGTGCTGCATCGCAACCGCATGGTGCTGGCTCAGGAGCCACTTCACATCCGCAAGGCTCTGGAGCAGGTGCTTCGCAGCCGCATCCGCCGCCACCGAAAAGACCCTTTAGGAATCCACCGTTGCAAGGCTCGCGATCGACCCGTCCCAATTTTGCACCAGTCACGCAGACGCGATCGATTGACAATCTGCGACGAGAACAGCCGCAGGCGTCAGTGGTGCACTTCAAAGAAATCTGCGGAAGGCTACGCTGAACTGGGACGAATCCCAATCGCTTCTGTGGTGCGTTGCACGCTGGTGCACAATCACAACACTGAGCAGAAGCAGGTACGGCGAAAGCCAAACAAACAAAAGCAGAAAGAACAAACTTAAACATGTATCACCTCTCCAGGAGTTTTTGAAATACCAACAACCGCAAAATTCAAAGTGTCGTACTCAAAGTTGTGTAAGCGACGGTCGTTGTGCATCTCGGTAAAATGTGATCAGGAAACGGACTTCCAAAACCACGTTAAATGTCTGAGTAAACGTAGACCACGGCTAGAAATGTGTAGGTGGAATTTTGGAAATTTGCGTCCCGGTCCAAATTTTGTAGGCACAAAATGCCTAATACGGACCTATCCGGAATTTTTTTATTTGGGCTAAAGTCATGGTGAGAGTCCGGTTGGACGGATTCCCAATCCTTCCCAGAAAAAGCTGTGACATTATGGCTCTCTTTGCCATGTGCGGGCTCCCTGCCCTACTTACACACCTATATAAATAGATGACGTGAAATAGTTCTTCCGCCGCAAAGAGGCTTTTCTTGTTGCGGCAGTTTCAGGTCCTCCACCGAGAGTGAGCCGAATTGATGCGAATCTGGAACACCGTCCGACGAGTCGACCAGCGCATCGACTCAATTGCTTTTCCGGGACTCGAGCAACGAGTGGTCGCGACCAAACAATGGATTCGCAGCCTGTTCTGGCGAATGGTCCTGTGTCGAACAGTGGCAAAATTCTGTAACGCAAGAGAACCACTCAATGGACTGGGGCCATTGGGTGAGAGGGAAGCAGAACGTTACTTACTGCGGCAGGGGATGATCATCCTGTTTCGTGGCTATCATGACCGTGTCGGCGAGGTCGATCTGATCGCGGTCGACCATCGCACCGTAGTATTTGTGGAAGTTAAAACGCGCTCCAGTGACATTGCCGGCGAGCCCGAAGAAGCTGTGGACGGGAACAAGCAGACAAAGCTGACCAAAACAGCGATCGGGTTTTTGAAGTGGCACCGTTTGACGGAGTGCGCTGCCCGTTTTGACGTGGTTGCGATCCGCTGGCCCGATATCTCTGATCAGCCAGAGATTAAGCACTACGTGAACGCCTTTGAGCCGGTTGGGGAGTTTCAGTTTTTCTCCTGAAACGTTGCGTTTGCTTGGTCACATTGCCCTAAGGGTGCGACATTGGAGGGTGCTAGCGATCGGTAGAGTAGATCTGTCTGGCTGATGCAGGTTGTTGCTGTTAAAAGTGATGCTTCCAATCAATCACATCACCCGACAATCCTCCGCATGGATGTTGAAGGAAAGATCAAGATGATGGCGACCGCCCCGATGTTCCCGAAGCGCACACAACGAAAACTAGTTATTCTTTCCACAGCAGCTTGCGCCCTTCTGTTGGCGACGGTTCCAGCCCTATCATGGGCTCAGGAAAATTCAGAACGAGCTCCTGAGGCACGTGTGGCCGCCAATCCCGATCAGCGGCGACAGCCGGGTGTCGGTGTACAATCGACGCCTCAGGCTCCACCAGCTCAAACTGCAGCTGAAGAAAAGTATCGCGATCAAATTCTCGATTACTGGGAGCAAAGCAGTGCACAGTACAAGAACTTTCGCTGTTCGTTCCGCCGTTACACTTACGATTCGGCTGTCGTCAACTATCGAGACCCGAAGTCACAGCGTCTAGCGGCAGCTGAAATTGCAACCGGCGAGATTTTCTTTGCGGCCCCAGAACACGGGCGATATCAAACCGAACAAGTGTGGAATTTTGCAGCTCCGCCACAACAGCCGGGGGCAGATGCCGATTATGAACTAGAGAATTCCGAGTCGGCTCAGACTAAATGGATCTGTGACGGTGAGACGATCTATGAATTTGATTTCGGTCAGAAACGACTTTACGAGACGACGATTCCGGAATCAATGCGTGGGCCACAAGGTTTGGCGGCCAGTCCAATCCCGTTCCTGTTCGGCGCAAAGAAAAACATTTTGTTGGAACGTTACTGGGTTCGTGTGATTACCCCGCGCGAAGTCGAGAGCGAGTACTGGTTGGAGGTCTATCCAAAACGTGCCGAAGACGCCCGCAACTATAGTAAGATTGAGATCATTATCGATCAGCAGGATTTTCTACCCAAGGCAATGCGCATGTTTTCTGCCCAGTACAATCCCGCCAAAGGGAATTTTGCCCACATGAACTTCGAGTTTCAAGACCGCAAGGTCGATGGTTTGTCGCTCGAGGGGCTATTCGGTCGTCCGTCCAAGCCAATCGGCTGGACACGACAGAAACGCAGTTTTTTAGCGGAGTAGAATCGAAGGCGGGATTCAGTACTTGAGGTACGCCAAAACGACACCGGATAGAAATCCAATTCCGTGGGCCCAGTTGGCGACGTGATACCCCATTGATTCAGAGACTGGTAGCATACAGAACACCATCCAGGCGAGCAGCAGCACGATGGTCAACTGTGGCAGGAAAAAGCCGCTGCGCGGGTCGCTATATTGCTTGACTACAATAAAGCCAAACAAGCCGTAGACGACTCCCGAAAGTCCGCCAAAGTTGCTGATCAGAATTCCGCTGAGAAAATAGGGAGCCGATCCTCCCATCCTCTCCGGTGCGATACCTTGTGCGAAATTCGATAGGATCGCCGTGGTGAGGACCAGAATCGCCATCCACACCGTTCCGTAGCGCCCCTCAATCATGCGGCCAAACTGCAAGAACAACAGCATGTTGAACAGAAAGTGAAAAATTCCGTAGTGAATGAACATGGGAGTGACGAGTCGCCAGATTTCCCCATGCTGAAGACTTGCCAGGCGCAATCCGATTGCGTCGCGGTCGTTTTGATATGCTTCCTCAAACGCAAGTGACTGCGGTTGATCCACGGCGACAAACTGTAGTGCTCGGTTGGCTCCCGTCTCTAGCTGCGAGTTGTCTTGATTAAAGTTGGTCAAGATCGCTACCAACAAACAGAGGATCATCACCGTCTTAGTCATTGGACCCGTTGGAGTGCCCATCCCCCCGGACGAACGTGGGACTTTCATCTGTTTCTTTTGGATCTCTCGCCGCTTTTTTTCCTGCTCGCGTAGTATCTGATTGGCTTCGCCCACGGCCGAGGCATATTTGGGATCGTCCGGATTATTTAGAAATTCTTCGTACTGGCTCAGCGCTGTCTTGAAATGGTCTTCCTCTTTGACCCAGACATCCACTTTTCCATCGTCGGTCGTTTCAATCTTGGTCTCGATTTGCTGCGTCAGCAGCCAAGCGGCAAAATTGCCGACCTTTTGATGACCTTCAGTAACGCCAATTAGTCTCATAGTAGCAGTAGTTAGAATGGGAAAGAGTAATACGACGCCACATTGACGAATCGCCAGCGGACTGGCCTTCGGCGCCAGCATAGGGACCACTCGAAGGGCGCTGGCCGATTCCTATTGTCAAACCCAGCCAATTCAGGGAAAGTCCAAAAGGTTTGCTCACGATTATCGCCGATAGTGGGGCCTTCTGTCTATCCACCGAAGGAAAGAACCGCCCCTTCGTCCAACATTTTAACTTTGACCGATTCCGGATTTCTTTTCTGTCCTCGATCGCCGTACATACCAATGGCCAACGACCCTTCGCAATCTGATCCCTTGTCTTCCGCTGATGCCACCGCCGGTATGGTGTTCGGTCCCGGTAACGTAGCGGCAAACAGTGGCAGCGCGGCTGATACATCTTCGGAGCGCGGACAACGTAGAAACCGCCAAGGGAAAAAAGCAGAAGCCAGTCTCTCGTCATCTGGGCAAGGCAAACGTCGCGTCGACAAACCCAAAAGTTCCAATTCAAGCAATTCGACTTCGGCTGACGAAAAACTGGTCGATCAAACAAAGCAACAAATCCGCCAACTGGTTACAGAGATTTCGGAGCTCGCCCGAACGGACTGTTCGGTGCAAGATTTCTACCAAGGGTTTTTGACACGCACCACCGGTGCTCTTGCGTCAGAGGGAGGTGCGATCTGGATTCGCGAAACTAGCCAGCAGCCACTCAAGATCCACTATCACATCAATCTGAAGCAGACGGTGTTGGCGAACGATACTGCTGCCCAGAAAAAACACTCTGATCTGTTGAATCGCATTGTCGATGCGGGTGAGCCCGAGGTCATTGCTCCTCACGCTGAAAGTTCAGATCCTAGTCATGGCGGAAACCCAACCGATAAGCTTTTGATCTTTGGACCCATTGTCGTCAACCACGAGGTGATCGGGTTAGTTGAAATTCTTCAGCGCCCGGGGGCAGGCCCGACGACGCAGCGCGGCTACCTGCGGTTCCTGATGCAGATGTGCGAGCTGGCAAGTGAGTTTCTAACCAACGAGAAGATTCGGTCGTTTCATACTCAACAATCCATGTGGGGTAAGTTTGATCAATTCGTTCAAGCGGTCTACGGGAGCCTCGATTCATCAAAAACAGCTTATTCGGTCGCCAACGAAGGACGCCGAGTCATCGATTGCGATCGGGTGACAGTGTTGTTGGGCCATGGACGCTCGTTGAAAGTGCGCTCAATAAGCGGGTTGGACTCCATCGAACGACGCAGCGACCAAGTGAAACATCTGACTCGGCTGGGCCGATCCGTCATCAAAGGACGATCTGCGCTCTGGTATGACGGCAGCAGTGCGACGGACGACAATCTGCCGCCGCAAATCCAAGCGAAGCTTCATCCTTACATCGATCGCTCGCACAGCAAAGTGCTGGCCGCTATCCCGTTGTTCGCCGCTGTGCCGGCAGAACCGGAATCTGATTTGGAGTTAGGATTTGAGGACCGCAGTGATCGATCTGATAAACCAATCGGAGCGCTAGTTGTTGAGCGGTTGAAGGACTCAACCCTGACCGAAGATTTCAAGAAACGGGTGGAAGCCGTTGTTGGACATTCGGAAGTCGCGCTTACCAATTCTTTGGAGCACAACGCCATATTTCTGATGCCGCTGTGGAAGGCGATCGGCAAAGTCATGTCTGCATTTCAAGGCGGCAACCTATTTAAGACACTTTTTGCTGCTGGAATCGCCGTGGCCGCAGTTCTGTGTTTGTGTTGGATTCCGTGGCCGTTCTCTCTAGCAGCCAAAGGAGCGCTGATTCCTGAAGTGCAGTCAGAAGTCTACGCGCAGAGTGCCGGTGTGATGGAAGAGCTGTTCGTGTCTGATCAAGGCGATACTGAAGTGCAACAAGGTCAGGTGTTGGCGCGGATGTCAAACAACGATCTGGCAGTCGCCATCGAGAACCTTCGCAACAGCATTGTTGAGGCGGAGACGCGACAAGCAATCAATGAAAGTCTGCGTTCCCAAGATGAACTGTCCGAATATGAACGGCAAACGATCGAGATAGAAATCGAGCAGGCGAGGCAGGAGAAGTTTGGCCTCCGCAAGGAACTAGAATTGCGACTGATCGAGAATGCACATCTCGAAGTTGTTGCTCCTGGGACGGGAACCGTGGTGAATTGGCAAGCTCGGCAAAATCTGATCAATCGTCCAGTAGAACGTGGCCAAAATCTGATGACGATCGTAGACCCAAATTCCAACTGGCTACTTGAGTTGGAGTTACCCGAACGCCGCCTAGGCCATCTGATGGATGCGTTAACCAAATCTGGCGAACCGCTTCAGGTCACGTTTGCGATGGTCTCGATGCCTAGTAAAGAATTCGAGGGGCGACTGCATCTGGTGGATCATCAATTGGATGTTCATTCAGATCAGGGTAATACGTGTTTGGTGCGGGTCGCGTTTGACAATCGGGATCTTGACCGTGACCTACTGAGAACTGGAACGCGGGTCAACGCTTCGATCGCCTGCGGCACGCGTTCGATAGGCTACGCAATGTTCCATGAGGTCATCGAGACCGTGCAATCCAAATGGATGCTGTGGTTTTAAGAGTAGCCTTATCATTAGGTGAACCAGATCCTCCGAGAAGGATGCTGCCAGCATCCAACTATATTTGACTCTGGCGGCGCCCACCGTAGCAAAAACTCCGCCATCGCCAAGATCTACTGGGCGGGCACAAAGTCATTGTCGATCATCCAGTCAGTCAATCGGTTTTTCCAAGTACTGATTGATCTGAGTTTGGAACGTTGCCCCATGTTGAACCCGTGTCCGCCCTTCGCATAGAGATGCGTTTCTACCGGGACTTTGGCGGTTCGGAATTTGCCGAGCAAATCGACAACTACTTTGGAGGCCCCGTGATCGTCGTTGGCCACCAACATGAAGGTTGGTGGCGCGGTGGCTGGAATGGCGTCGGGAACTCCGAGGTGCCCTGGGTATATCAATACTTGAAAATTGGGTTGGCAACTGACTCGATCGATTGGATCGGC
>CAZDBE010000217.1:0-8065 GCA_964503675.1 uncultured Pirellulaceae bacterium
TCAAGATTGGTGACTACAGCTTGAGTAAAGCAATCAGCACCAGTCATCATAGTGGACATACGACGACCGTCGGCAGCGTGCACTACATGGCACCAGAGATTGGGGAGGGAAAATACGGCAAAGTCGTCGACATATACGCACTCGGTGTGATTCTCTTCGAGATGCTTACGGGCAACCCGCCTTACGTGGGGGAAAGCTTGGGCGAAGTGTTGATCAAACACTTGACTCAGAAGCCAGACGTGGAAGGACTCAATCCTGTTTTCGGTCGTGTGATCACCAAAGCGATGGAACGCAAGCCGGAGGATCGTTTTCAATCCGTGGACGAGATGCTGCACGCATTGTGCCCGGAAGATCATTCCAGTTACCTGCCGGCACCCGCATCGCTTTCGATGATTGGAGACAGAGCGGCAAATCGAAGAGGCAAACCACCTGTTCAAATACCGTCCGCAGGAATCGCAGACACGTTTGTGCCGACGCCGAGCCTTGTCGACACAAGAGAGGATAGCCAGTCGCAGCCTTTCGAGCGCCCCGGAGTGATCGTCCCGGATTCGCTGCCCTCTTGGCTGCACCACGCGGGATTGTCTTGGCAACCCAACCAAGAAGTAGCCAGTGGAGATGCTGCCGATGCCGAATCAGTCAGTTGGACCAAGCGCGCCACTACTGCAGTTTTGGTCAGCTGGTGTTTTGCTGTGATGTCGGCCATCTTGAGTCCCCCCTCAGATCTTGGTTTTCTCGCACTGCTGGCTGTATTTCCAGCCGCCGGGTTTGCTGCGTGCTGGGCGTTTCGGCAAATGCTGCCGCGCGTTAACTCAGGGCGAAGTTTTGCCATGAACCGAGTCGTGGGTGCCGCGGTCGTCTGTTGTATTGGAGTTATAATCTACTTTGTTCTTCGCCCCTCTGGGACCGGAGGCTTCGGTCGCGGTCGCGACGGCGGATTTCTCTCAGCATTGTTGTTGGGAGGACTATTGATCGATTGGCGATGCTTTATTTCAGTCCATCGCTACCCACGTGTTGGCATTCTCAAAACGCTGACTGTTTTGTTTGGTTTTGTCTTGGCCATGATGATCGCCGAAGCAAACGGTGAACAAGTGATCCAGACATTGCTTTTGATGCTGATGGCAGCAACTTTGTCTATCCAGATCCTTGCCCCTCATGGGCACGTGCGTTCAGAGAAGGCTTCTGCCCTAGAGAGAACTGAGCCTCACTCCAATGACCAAGACCTGCAGAGTGATACGCCTTTGTCGGACACGCGGCTTGACTCAGAGTCATTTTTACTGAAGGAGGAAGTCTAATGTTGTCTGCACCGGAAACCGTTTTTATCTTCGTCGCGTTTGTTGTCGTCGCGAATTTGGTCTCAAAACAATTCGCAATGAAACACGAACGCGCCTTAAAGTTCGGCGAGGCTCAAAAAGGATCGTGGCCCAACCAGAGCTTGATCATCTTTCTGGTGGCGGCAGTGGCACCAGCGTTTCTGTTTTTCTGGGTAAGTGGAGGGATGCCAAGATTGTCCACCCATGAAACTGTTTTTACCTTCGTCGCGTTTGTTGTCGTGGCGAATTTGATCTCCAAGCACTTCACGATGAAACATGAGCTAGCGTTGAAACAGGAGAAAGTGAAAGAAGCTCCTGTTCCGCCAAAGTACAAACGAAAAAAGACAGGGATGTCATTCGGGACGAAAGTTGGCATCCTGCTCGCGCTTTCTTCGTTGGTTCCTTTGGCAGTGATTCTTCTTTGGTTCACTAGTTATCGTCCAGCTGACATTGTGCACGCGGAACATAACGCTCCAACCGCACCACATATTTCATTTTCACCAACGCCATTTCCGGCTCCCCCGAACGCGATGGTTGAATCGGCGCAGGCCAACGAGCCAGAATCAGCCAGTAGCTGGACCGAAGACCTTCCCTTTGACGCAGATCAGTACCCTAGCATTACAGCATGTGCCGCACCGCTGGCGAGGCAGATCGTTAGAGCGCTGGAAGAGAGGATTGATGGCGACGAATCAGCCGACGCGTCTGCAGCGGCCGCGTCAGAAGCCGAAAAGAAAATAACGCCAACGATCACAAAACCAATCTTTATTGATGGTCCCGGATTGTCTGCCAACGATTTCACTCCTTTCAAAGACGCTCTGAAAGAAGCAATTAGGTCAGAGAATCCGACTGTTACTTTCGCCCAACACAAAAACAATGGCGTCCACGCGCTTCTTTTCAAGCTTCAAAACTTGGATCCACTTACACTCGAATTACCGGGAAAGAGTTTTCATCTAAGAGAGGGAGAGGTTGCCTGCGAATGGAGTTTTCATGAGAGAGAACAGCGATTTGCACCCTTAGACGAGATTGGTGCCGTATCTTTCAAAGAGAAACCTTGGCTCGTCGATTTTCAGAAATTCACCGCGCGATATCCGAACAGCCGTCGCTACTTCATTGGCGCGACTAAACAGGCTGAGCCACTGAGAAGCAAGGCGCACGGACACGCAGTCCAAGACATTGCTAACCGGCTAAATCTTACAGCCGAACAAATTGAACCCCACATCGTTGATAAATTCACACAAGCAATTGAACGCCCATACGGCACAGTTTTTCGAGAGGCGATTCTTGTTTACAATCCGCCGACTTCGGCTGTCCCTGTTGTTAATAGGAACTATCACGATGGGCCGCCAACCATGCAAAAGCCCAGCTTCGAATTTTCGCTAGCCATGATCGTGTGCTTGACGGTGGTTGCCGGTTTCATTTCCAATATTGCAACGCAGGGGTACTACCGCACCGGCATTTCGAATTCGGTAGTGATTGGTGTCGCGTTTTTGGTTGCTCTAATTCTTTTGAATGTCGTGTTGGTAATTATTGACTGATCTTCCCGAACGCTTCTCAACTGCTGACGCTCACCTGCTGAACCAAGTTTTGGCAGGTGATGAGGATGGCTGGCGCGCGGTGGTTGCACGGTTCGGGCCGCGACTTACGGCATTTGCTCAAAAGAGAATGGGAAAATCTTCCGGCCTAGCATCTGCTGATGACCTCGTCCAAGAAACGTTCGTCTCGTTCCTAAAATCGGCAAAAGCCTTTCGAGCCGACTGCAGTCTTGAAACGTTTCTGTTTCGCATCATGCGTTACCGCATCAATGACCATTTTCGAAAATCATCTAGCACCAAAGAAGCGCACTGGAGTCCGTTCGATGTTCTCGATAACGACATGCCAGCCGATGCTCGTCCGGGAGATGGACAAACAGCCAGTCGCTACGTCCGTCAGCAAGAACAGCTCCAACATGATCGTGTGCGATTGAGTGACGCGATTTTTGAACTCACGCGCGAACTGAAAGATCGCACGCGCTTCCGAGATCTAAAAGTTGCCGAGGGCCTGTTCTTTGCGGGCCTGAAGAATCGTCAACTCGCCGCCGCCATGTCCGTCAGCGAAAACGAAGTCGCCGTTGTCAAGCATCGCTTGGTAGCTCGACTGAAAACGCTAATGGAAGACGGCAACACTGCCGCAGTGATCGAGAGTTCGGAAGAACTATTGCTGCCGGACCTTGAACAAATTTGGCTTGACCAGCGTCCTAGCTGCCCCAAACGCACCACCTTGGGAAAGTACGCACTGGAGATTTTGCCTCAGCAGTGGAACGACTTCGTCTATTTTCATGTCAGCGTGTTGGGTTGTGGATTCTGTCAAGCCAATTTGGTGGAGCTTCAGAGCGAGGAAACAACTTTATCGAAAGTCGACGAGGTTCTCTTTCAATCCACCATCGGATTCTTGCCGACGTAACGTTCGTTGTGACCTTCACTCTACAACTTCGAAATATTGAATCAATTCGGCTGTTTCGTGGGGAGTAACTTCGCAGAAAATCAATCCGTCTCTCTCAACAACGAATACGTTCAAATCCGAGTCATCGTTGGCCGTCACCACGTCCAGTTCGCGACCGTTGGCGTCAGTGTCGACAAAAACCATGACAGCCTTGCCGTCAACTTCGGCTAACATCGCAGTGGTGTTGCGGCTGATTCCGCCCAGATAAGACAAACCCAACATGCGACTACCTTCGGGTAATTCGGCAAGTGCGAGTGGAGTGCCTTGGCGAAACTCGAATGTATCTGCGAATCGTTGATCGTCTTCGCAATTGTAGTAAGGTCGGAATCCTCGTTGGGTTGTTTCGTTATATATCATCGCCAGAGAACGCGATTGAAAATGTGGTGACACATTTCGGCCAAACCCACCTATCATCCAACCGCTGATGCCGATAATAAATAGCAGGCTCGCTGCAATAGCCAGCTTGAACAATCTACTTTCCCGCAGAGAATCGACTAGCGACCTGCGAACAGGCTGCGATGTGAGAATTCCTCGCTTGGCAACTCGAACGAGTGCTTCTTTCTCGACTTCGTCAAAGCCCAAGGTGCGACGCAACGATTCATCAATTTTGGATTGCATCTCACGCTCAGCAATCGCCAAGTTTGGATCCTCGCAACTCGCCAAAAACTCTTCCGCTTCGATATCACTCATCAGACCATCGATGAAACGATCAAGTTGATCGGCTGCGAAATCATCACCGTCAGCTGGTATGCTTTCATTCATCGTTTGTCTCCTTCGTTTGCGCGCCCAATGTCCTTAGACTCATTTGATGCCAGCAACTCGCGCAGTTTCTTCTTGCTTCGATGGACAAGATTCATAGCAGTACCTTGAGGAATATCCATCAATTCAGAGATCTCTTTGTAGCTTAGTTCTTCCACCGTTCGCAAAAGTAGACAGCTTCGTGCGTGAGGTGCGATCTGCTCCAAAGCCAACTGCACACGGTCGTCGAACGAACTTTGAAACGGCGTCAGCTTGCCTGTGCTCCGATCCACTGGACTGTCTTCGTTTGTTGCCGTTTCTACCGCCACCATTTTTGCGGGGTCGGTCGGATGAGTGTTTCGTCGCTGCGATTTTCTTCTGTAATTCAACGCACAGTTCCGGACGATTCCAGCCAGCCAGCCAACGAAATGTCCCTCTGATTCAAATTCCGTGTCCTTTTCAATTGCAATTGCGATCGCCTGTTGGACAATGTCTTCCGCGTCAGACTTTTTACCCGTTATTCCGGCAGCAATTATGGCCAAGCGCGGAGCGGCACCAGCGCATATCGCTGCATAGTGTCGCGCGGTTCCAGTTGAGCCTGAAGACAAGATTTGATTCCAGATATGAATTTTCGGACTTAGTCGCAATAGAGCGGTGAATCCGCTGTTCAACCACTTAATGTTGTCGCAGCGTCGAAATCTCTCGCGAAGTTCGCTTTTTCACAATTTTGAGATCGTTTGGCTCGATCGCGGCCTAAATCCCCGGGAATTGCTGACCTTTAACCATCGAATTCATCATAGTTATTTAATCAAAATGACGGAATCTGGCAAAATGAAAGTACGTAGAAAAGGCTTTACGTTAGTCGAACTTTTAGTCGTGATTGCAATTATCGGCACCTTAGTCGGAATGCTCCTGCCGGCGGTCCAATCTGTCAGAGACGCCGCGCGCCGAGTGACCTGCCAAAACAATTTTCGGCAAATCGGTATCGCAATCGCGACCTACGAATCGACTGAACAAAGTTACCCTGCCGGTCGAATTGGCTGCGATGACATTGGGCACCAAATGTCCGTGTCTCAATGTATGGGTGATTTATCCATAGAGGAGAGAAATGGTGCCAGCGGCTTTGTTTCTATCTTGCCGCAGCTTGAGCAATCGAATCTGAGTCAAGCCATTGCGATCGATGATGGTGGACTGTGGAATCGGGATGTAGATGACCTTGATTGGTGGAGCGGTAATTCAATGAAACGAGCAGCGGTTCAGGTTCACTTGCCCGTCCTCTGGTGCCCCAGCGAAACCGGAAGCATGACCAGTGATGTCTATCAGCCGGTGATTGCTGCGACTACGACCTACGCATTTTCCAATGGGGCGCTAGGTCCTGACAATTTGGTTCACGTGACGAAGTACAAGAACGATGGTGCGTTCGTCTACAAAACTCCACGGAATCATTCGGATATTCTTGACGGGCATTCAAACACTTTCTTCGTAGGCGAAGTTGTCCGGCCTGATCTTCACGAGTCATCCAATGTCTGGTCATACGCGATTGCGAATGCCGATTGCTTACGAACCACCACCAATAGACTCAACACCCAGCCAGGCGCTGGAATTGTGGTTGAACTAAGAAATGGGGCGTTTGCCAGCTCCCATCCCGGTGGAGCGAATTTTGTATACGGGGATGGGCATGTCGATTTTATTGACGACGAAATTGACATCAACGCCTATCGCGCTCTATCAACTGTCGCTGGTGGTGAAGTGCAATCGCCAAGCCTGTAGTTGAGAATGACACGAACGTCATCCTACTGCCTAATCGAAGTCAATTGCTAAAGTTAAACCAGAATCGCGGCCCTCAAATGAGGAGGGTCAAACTGGACGGACCGCGACCCTGGGATAATAAGCTTCAGCCCACATTAAAAAATGCGCTGGCTTACACAACTAATGTCATATTCGATGGCAGAACTCGCATCAATTCGATAATTTTTCTGCTTTAGGAAGGGCGAAAACCCTCGGTCTTGCTCGGGTTGTACGTTTTGCCATCTGATTCCTCAAAACTAAGGTAGGTTCTAACGCTTTGTCCCCGGTCGACATGCTTTGACATATCGTGTTCTATCTGATGTACTGGTTCTTACAAGAATTCCAGTTTCAGTCACACCATGGCGGCTATGTCAGATTTGCATCCAACTTCGCCTTCTAGCGAAGAAGAACCAAACTCCGTTTCTCACTCCGGTGCTTCCAAACAACTGAACGAAGGCAGCGCTGAATCGGCTGCCAGCGACAATCAGTCGCAAAGCCGCCGGGAGTTTATTCAGACTTCTGCAGGCGCGATTGCCGCCGGTACTGTGGCCAACGCGGCAGCCAAATCAAACACCGGCGATTCCTCAGATTTGTTCCAGCCAAAAGAGTACTGGCAGGACCGCATGCAGGCACCTGACGATGGTAAGGCCTACGGTTGGTTTATCGACACTCGGCGCTGCTTCGGCTGTCACGGCTGCGAGGTTTCCTGCAAGGCCGAAAACGATGTGCCGCTGGGAAACTACATCCGCCAGACGTTTTACAAAGACGTTGGTGAGTATCCCAAAGTAGCGCGCATGTTTTTGCCGATGGCCTGTCAGCACTGCGAGGACGCGCCGTGTATTAAGGCTTGCCCCTGCGGCGCCTTAAAGAAGGGAGGCGGTGGCAGTGTCGTGATCGATTATGAAACCTGCTGCGGCCACGGAACGTGCGTGGAAGTTTGCCCTTATGGTGCGATCTATATCGATCCCGTCGCCAACCAAGCGGTGAAGTGCCACAACTGTTACCACCGAGTCGACGAAGGTTTGGAGCCAGCCTGTGCAAATACGTGCCCGGCCGATGCAATTCACTTTGGTGATCTGAACGACCCCGAGTCAAAAGTCTCTCGCGCCATGACGGCCGCCAAGGCAAACAATTTGCCGCTGGTTCAGCTGCGTGGCGAAAAGAAGACCAAGCCTCGGATGTGGTTTGCGGGCGACGCACCTGCTGAGATCGAGAATCGTATTCCTGTCGAAGGCGAGTCGTACAACCCAGAGGCGTACAACATTTACAACTGGAAAGAAAAGTAGTTGTAAATAGTCGTCTTTCGCTCCGCGAAATAACATCATTTCGCGAAGCGAAATTCAACTGCGTCCCAGAACAAAACCCCGATTTAAACTTAGCACCATGCCAACCCAACAAAGCCAATCGGATCAGTCTCTTCCCGTAGTTGATAGCGACGCCCAATCACAAGCCAACCACCGCCGTGGCTTCCTCGGCCTAGGTACCGCTCTGGTGTCTGGATCAGTCTTAGCCGCTTTCGGTTCTAACAGTCTCGCTGACGATGACTCAGAGGCCCCCAAACGCACGCGCCCCAAACAGGGCATTGATCTGGAAAAGTGGCGACGACTCAAAGGCAAAGCCTACCCACTGGGTACTGAGAAAACGCCCGGTGTCTGCCAACTGCCCGGCCCCAATGCTAAACGTAACTGGCCCGACAAAAACAAATACGTCGGCACTAAAAAAATTCCCGGAATGTGTCAGCTGTGCAGCAC
>CAZDBE010000217.1:8075-9944 GCA_964503675.1 uncultured Pirellulaceae bacterium
CGTTAAAGACGCCCGCATCATCAAGATTGAGGGCAATCCTAACGACCCCAACAGCCGCGGTCGCTTGTGTGCGCGTGGCCATGCGGGACTCAACCATCAGTATCACCCCGAACGTTTACTGTACCCGCTCAAACGAGTTGGTAAACGTGGTGAAGGAAAATGGAAACGCATTTCATGGGATGAAGCAACGACCGAGATCGCGGAAAAATTGCGCGTGATTCGCGATTCGGGCAAGCCAGAGAATTTTGCTTTCCACCAAGGGCGCCAGCGTTCCAAAGACGCGCTCAAGCGTTTCCTCAATGCTTACGGCACAAAAACACAACTCTCCCACCGCAGTCTCTGCAGTGGTAACCGCCGTGCGGCAAACTTGACCTACCTTTGGGAAAGTGACTGGGATCTTAACGACGTCGAGCACTCAAAATACATTCTCAACTTTGGGTCCAATGCCTTCGAGGCGCATCAAGGACACGTGCCTTTCGCAAATCGAATTCAAAACGGGCGTTTTGAAAATGGCGCGAAGATGGTCACCTTCGACGTGAGGCTTTCGAACACCGCCGGCGGTAGTGACGAGTGGTTTTCGCCATTCCCGGGTACTGACGGCGCGGTGGCACTGGCGATGTCCAACGCCATCCTTACAGCCGGTGCCTATGACAAGAAGTTCATCAACTCGTGGACCACCTCCAGTATCGATGAACTAAAAGAGCATCTGAAATCCAACACGCCAGAATGGGCCGAAAAGATCTCTGGTGTTCCGGCGGCCGACATCCGGCGCGTTGCACTTGAATTTGCGGCAGCAGCACCAGCGGCGACGACGATGTGTAACCGCGGAAGTTCGGCTCACCTGAACGGCTTCTACAACGACCGAGCCATAGGTTTGTTGAATGCTTTGGTAGGCAGCGTTGGTAAGAAAGGTGGCTGGTGCTGGTCACCGTGGGGTGGTTTGGATCCGGCGGCGAAAACGCCCGCGATGCCACCGGGAGCTAAGAACTACAATGTGCTGGAAGATCCGCCTGAGTTTCCGCTGGCCAATGTCTGGCGACGAATGAAGGTTGGCGAGATAATCTATCTGTATCTGATGCAGGGCAGGGCGAAGATCGACGCTTACATGACGTACAACTTGGACTCACCGCTTACGTGGCCGGAAGAATCTCTGACCAAAGAAGTCATGTGCGATGAAGATCTGATCAAATTCCACGTGTCGATCAACCCGTTCTACAACGAGACGGCTCACTACGCGGATATTGTCTTGCCATGGACGACTTACTTGGAGCGTTGGGATCTGGACGCGCGTGGCAGCTACAATCTGAGGCCTTACATTGGACTGCGGATGCCGATGGTTAAACCACTGGGAGAAGCGAAAGACGTGCGCGAATTCTTTCCCGAACTGGCGAAGAAAATCGGCGGCGGCATGGAAGAGTGGTACAAGGAGGACGTAGAAGAATACATGCAAGAGTGGGCTAAGGCGGTTCCCGAAAATCCGAAAACTGGAAAGTCCGGGCTTGAGCGCCTCAAGGAAGAGGGCGCTTGGGAAAACGAAAGTCGCGATCCGTTTTACGAGCCGTTTGCGGTGCCTCTTACCGAACAAGAATTGGCTGGCTCGCAAACCGACACTGAGACCGGCGTGATCACAAAAGGTGGCGTTGGTATCGGGATCATGATGGATGGCAAAGCGGTTCGTGGATTTAAGACGCCAAGCCGCAAGTTTGAGATTCGGTCGTTGTTTGTCAGCCAGACGGGTTTGAACAAAGACACGACGGAATTGATCAAGGCCAGTAACATGAACAAGACGAAGCCGCGTCCCAAGCAACACGAAGGTTATGACGTAAAGATCGATGAAATGCCAGTTTGGATGCAACCGATCGAGCATCA
>CAZDBE010000218.1:0-9931 GCA_964503675.1 uncultured Pirellulaceae bacterium
CCGGCTTGGCCAACGTCGGAGTTCATAGCTTCACCATTGGTGTCGAAGATGGTCGCGGCGGAATGAAGACTCAATCGTTTGATGTTGAGATCGTGCCCGAACTACGCGGAGCGATCTCAGGCACGATCACGGATGATGCATCAGGCGACGGGTTGGAAGACTGGCTGGTGTTTCTCGATGCAAACGACAATCAGTTCGCAGATCCTGATGAGCTTCAAACTACCACCGATGCTGATGGAAGCTATCGATTCGACGACTTGCTGCCGGGAGAGTATCCTCTGCGGGTCGATCCCGTTGCCGGCTTTGAAAACACTGCTTTGCACAGCGCAAACGTTCTGCCAAATGTCGATACGCTGAACGACATCACGGCGCACCAATTGGGATTGAGCCAAATTCAGGGACAGCTAACAACAACCGACGGCACTCCGATCCGCTATTGGACAGTTTTTGCTGACTTGGACAAAGATGGGACGCGCGATTTGGCAGAGCCCACTGCAACGACGGATCGAGATGGCTTTTTCGCAATATCGGATCTGGACGCTGGCGAGTACGACATTCGCACCGAACTGCCACCTGGCTGGGTTGTCGACGGCGACGAAACACAGGTCATTAACTTGGCGGCTGACCAGATTCTACCGGGCAACAATTTTCAGGTCGTTCCAACGAACACTTCGGTCACCGCAGGAGTTCATTTTGTGACGACCGCGCCGGCGGCAGTCGAAGCAAGAGACGTTTTCCGCTACGCATCGGTCGCAACGGGAATTAGCGGCGAATCGATCACCTACGACATCTCGCTGGGACCAGATGGACTCTCAATCGATCCGAACACAGGACAAGTCGCTTGGCAGCCAACGATTGGCCAGGTCGGCGAACAGTTGGTGATCTTGCGAGCGATGGCTGAAGATGGCTCGATCGCTTTGCAGAGTTTTTCGGTAGAGGTGACGGCACCGAATGCGGCCCCTGCGATCGCTAGTGACGCTCCGCAAGTTGGGTTTGTCGGTAAGACTTTCGCTTATGATTTTCTCGCCCAGGATGCTGATGCTGATGCGGAAACGTTGACCTACACCATTGTCTCGGGTGCAACTGCAGCCGCAATCGACGCCGCCGGACGATTGCGATGGATTCCGGTTGCTGGCGATATCGGCGACGTCGATTTTGAAATCGAAGTGCGCGATATGGCGGGCAATACGGTTTCGCAGTCATTTACTGTCGCGGTCAGCAACGATTCACCCGACGCCACGCCTTTCTCGATCGTTCCACCGCGCACCGAAGTTGGACTTGGCCAAAACTACATTGCCAGAGTTTCTGGATCCGACCAACTGGATCGGGCTTTGGAATGGTCATTGGTTGCTGGGCCGGCTGGATTTGAAGTCGATAGTGACGGTCGGTTGACTTGGACGCCCGGCACATCGGATCTCGGAGAGCAAACGGTTGAGCTGCTGGCTACAAACGTCGATGGCGAAACGGATTCTTACGAGTACACCCTATCAGTTGTTGGCCGGCCAGTCATTCAGGCACCAGTCATCGAATCATCGCCGCTACTTTCGGCTGTGATTGGAAATGAGTACCGATACGACGTCACCGTCACCGATCCGGACGGCGATCCATTTTCCTTTGAACTGATCGACGCTCCGCAAGGAATGAGCGTCGACGCATCGCGCGGCACCATTCTCTGGACGCCGGAAGCCGATCAATTGGGTGAAGTCGAAGTGACCGTTGAAGTCACCGATCCGGATGGCGCCACCGACACGCAAACCTTCAGTTTGAGAGTCTCCCGCGCTGGCGGACCGCCGATCATCACATCCACCCCGATGACTGAGGTAAACGTTGGCGGATCATTCCTCTACTCGGTCATCGCGCTTGATGCCGAAGGAGATCCGCTGACCTATCGATTCTTGGAAGCCCCTGATGGTCTGACGATCTCGGAGACAACAGGCGAAATCAGTTGGACTCCAACGGCGGGACAACTTGGCCAACAAACCATTATCATCGAAGTCACCGACGGATTTGGCGGAGCCGCCACGCAGGCGTTTTCCGTTCTGGTTGCTGACGGCATTGTGAACTTGCCGCCGCAAATCGAATCCGAGGCACCACGATTCGCCGCAGTTGGCAGCGACTACGAATATCAAATCACGGCACCCGATCCGGAAGCAACAACGCTTTCCTATTCCGTCAGCCGCGGTCCGGAAGGATTGACGGTTAATGCAAACGGGCTTGTGGCGTGGACACCCGCTGCAGGCCAAACCGGGCAGTTCGTCGTCACACTGATCGCCACCGACGCAGACGGCGCCAGTTCCGTCGAATCGTTCGAACTTGATGTTCTTGCTCAGAACCGTGCTCCTGTGATCAACAGCTTTGCACCGGCTGAACATTTTGCCGGCGAAGAATTTCACTATGACTTGCTGGTGACCGATGCAGATTCCGATCCACTGCAATTCGAATTACTGGCTGGACCTGCAGGATCGAGCATTGACGTCTTCGGGCGCATTCGCTGGGCAACCAACAACGATTTGATTGGAAGTCACGATTTTGAGGTGCGTGTTTCGGATCCGCGAGGCGGAGAGACAACTCAATCGTTCACGCTCGAAGTCGTCGCGGACACTGTTGCGCCAATCCTGCTGCTGACTGATTTGAACGACGAAAATTTCCGCAATATTCTACCTTGGCAGGGACCGATTCGGGTATTCACTAGGGCCAGCGACAACGTCGGCGTTGCTTCGCTGACATTGACCGCCAACGGAGAAGACATTCCGCTCGATGGAAACGGACAAGCAGCATTTGAGTTTGAAGACTACCTGTTCAGCAACATCAACATCGTCGCGACAGCGGTTGACGTGAATGGCAACGTCACAACCAAATCGATCGATATCGACTTTGACATTCCTGAAGGCTGGACAGCCTCCGACGGGCCTGAAATTCCAACCGCAATCATCACCAGCCCTTCGGATGCTGATTCCGTCACTGGATTCGTTTCCATCGTCGGCACTGCATCACACGAAGATTTCGCAATTTACCGATTGTCGTACCGTGGCGTCAACGAAACGCGCTTCACCGAGTTTGCTCGCGGGGAAACAGCGGTCGAAAACGGTGAGCTTGGCGTTTGGGATACGAGCCTACTGCGAAACGATGAATATGTGATCCGTCTGGAAGTCGCAACTGCCGAGGGCGTTGCGAATGTCGTGGAACACAATGTTGGTTTGGGAGGAGAGCTGAAGCTTGGAAACTTCCAACTGCAGTTCACTGATCTTGTAATTCCGGTTGCTGGCATTCCGATCGAAATCACTCGTGTTTACGACACACTGCAAGCTGACGTTGAAGGTGAATTCGGTTTTGGATGGCGACTTGAGTTCCGCGATACGAACCTGCAAGTCGGCGTGCCGGAAAGCGGACTTGAAGACATCGGCATCTATTCAGCGCTTCGGCCCGGTGTGAAAGTTTACTTGAATATTCCTGGGGAAGGCCGACAAGGGTTCACGTTTGATCCAGAGATCCGTGTGCTGCCGGGCTTAGGCGGAGACGACTTAGTCCTCGCGCGTCCTCAATTCATACCTGACCCGGGAGTCACAGCGACACTTTCAACTGGCGTGAGCGGTTTCCTACACGTCAACGACTTTGGCGAGCTGTTCTCTCCCGGCAACATTCCCTACAACCCGGCCAGTTCTGACTTTGGCGGTGCGTATGTGTTAACGACAGCGGGGGGCATTACCTACCGAATCAATGGAGCAACAGGTCAGCTTGACACAGCGACCGACCGCAACGGATCCACACTTACATTCAGTGACGAAGGTGTCGTATCTGACTTAGGTATCACAGTGGGATTCGAACGCGACGCCACTGGACGCATTGTGGGAGCCACAGACCCTAACGGCAACTCTGTCCAGTACGAATATTCCGGAAGTCTGCTTGCCTCTTCAACAGATCGTTCTGGCAATGTGACGCAATATGTTTACGATTCGGTTCAGAACAACTTCCTCAGTGAAGTCATCGATCCGCTGGGACGTACCGGAGTGCGAAGCGAATACGACGACCAAGGGAGACTGACGTCTCTAATCAATAGTGATGGCACACGCATTGAGTTGGACGTCGATATTGAGGACTCGGTTCAAGTCCTGCGCGACCAGCTTGGCAGAGAATCCCAAGTGGTATTTGACAATTCCGGAAACGTCGTTGCCGAAATCGACCCTCAGGGGAATGCGGTTCAACGAGAGTATGATGCCAATGGCAATGAAACTGCTACCATCGATCCTCTAGGGAACAGGACAGTATTCGAATACCGCCAGGACGGTTTGTTAACACGACAAATCGACGCCAATGGAGTTGAGACGGAGTTCAATTATGATTCCAACGGGAACCTGCTCGCCATAGTGAACTCTCTGGGTGAGGTCACTTCCGCGACCTTCGATGAAGATGGAAACGTTGTCTCATCGGCTTCTCTGTCTGGAAGCGAAGTTGAATTTCTTGGTGATGCTGACAGGCCCGATTCAGTCGTCGTTGATCAGCAAGCATCCGTCGAGTTTGAATATGATTCGGCTGGTAGAGTCATTCGTCAAACGGACAGCAACGGGCTGACGACGACCTTTGAATACGATGCCATCGGAAACGTACTTCAAACAACGGAGATCGCGACCATCGATGGGCAACTTCTTGAGAATGCAACAAGCTTCACCTACGACAGCGAAGGTCGGGTTTTGACATCAACCAATTCAGATGGAAACATAACCCAGTTTGTTTATGACCCCTTCGGCAATGTCGTTGAGACCATTGGCGCCAATGGTACCCCAACACTCTCCTCATTTAACGATGCGGGACTGATAGTGGGGCGAGAATTTGCAGACGGCACTTCGATCGAACTCGAGTACGATGTAGTTGGCAATCTGATCGCAAGAACGGATCAACTTGGGAGGGTAACCCGATTTGAGTACGACCTAGCAAACCGATTGGTTGCAACCATCCTGCCAGATGAAACTCCCAATGATGATTCCGACAACGCTCGCCAAACGTCTGAATATGATGCAGCAGGACGGGTTGTTGCGCAAATTGACGAGTTAGGTAGTCGAACTGAGTTTGAATACGACCCGCAAGGAAATGTTCTTCTCCAGCGAAATGCGTTGGGACAGGAAACACGATTCGAGTATGATTCACTTGGACGCGTCACTCGCATAACCAATGCTTTGGGGCAGTCAACAACCAATGAGTATGATGCCGCCGGCAATATTATCCGGAATGTTCTCAATGACGGATCGAGCGTTTCTGCTGAATTCAACAGCCAAGGCAATCAAGTCCTACAGACTGACCAAAACGGTAATCAAACCCGATTTGAGTATGACGAGTTCAGCCGCCTAGTTGCAGTGGTTGATGCGCTTGGCGGTGAAACTCGATACCAATACGACACACTCGGAAATCTGGTTGCGACGACAGACGCCAATGGGAACACAACAGGCCAAGTCTTTGACGAATTGGGCCGACTGATTACCGAGACATTGCCTGAAGGCCAGTCGGACATCAGGGAGTACGATTCCTCTGGAAGACTTTCCGCGTACACCGACTTCAACGGGCAATCGGCGGAGTTTACTTACGACGCTCTTGGGCGGGTAACTGAAACAGTTTTTGCCGACGGGACCTCCGAACAATTCAGCTACGACCTAGTTGGCAACCTCGTTTCGGCCACCAATGACGAGGGCACAGTTTCCTATCAGTACGATGCGCGAAACCGTATCGTCGAACTCGGCACCGCTAACGGGCAGACGATTGAATATACGTACGACGCCGCCAGCAACCTGTCGTCAGTGTCTTCGATCAATGGTGTTACAACGTATGCCTACGACGAAATCAGCCAGCTTATTTTTGTCGAACTAGGGGACGGATCGAACGTTGCATACGAGTACAACCTGGCTGGAGATTTGTTGACAACTCGCTATTCAAATGGAGTCACAGTCACCAACGTGATTGATGAAGTCGGCCAAATCATAGCTATTGAGCATAGAGATTCGGATGGAAATCTTCTGCAGCAGTACGAATACGAACTTGAGGCAACCGGAAGGATTCTGTCAGTGACGGAACTAGACGGAAGATTAACTTCTTACGTTTACGATGCCACCTATCGACTGATTCTAGAGGAGTCGCTTGCTCCAAATGGACCGCAATACACAATCTCGCACTTCTATGACGCAGTTGGCAATCGAATTCGGGAAGTTCACAGCGAAACGGGGCAACGAGACTTTGTTTATGACGGCAACAACCGTTTGACCGACATTGTTGCGCCTGACGGTGTGTCCCGATATGAATATGACGATAATGGAAACTTGCTTTCAATCGTCGGGCCAGATGGAAGTCAGGAATCGCTTCTGTACGACGCGGAAAATCAGCTTGTCGAACACACTACCGTCAGAGATGACGAAACAACGGAAGTTGAATTCGCATACGATGCAACTGGAGACCGGATATCCCGTACGGTTGATGGCGAAGTAACCCAATTCGTAGTTGACTCAACGTTTGAGAACTCGCAAGTCATCGCGGAAATTGATGCCGCCGGGAATCTTGTTGTCGGCTTCGGGTTTGGGCTGAAGCGAGTTGCTCAGACCGAAGGAGGAGTCACAGTGTTCCTAGGCAGTGACCTCCATAGTGGAACGAGGGTACTTTACGACACTTCTGGACAGGTTGTTGATCAATTCCTTTATGACGCATATGGACGAGAGTTGTTAGGGAATACGGGCACCAGCTTTCTTTACCGCGGTGAACAGCGGGACTTTGCCACGGATTTGGACTTTTTGCGAGCTCGTTATCTGTCAACCAGCACCGGCTCATTTATCAGCCGGGATCCATTCCAAGGATTTAACGATGTTCCTGCAACGTTGAATGAGTATCTGTATGCTGCAAGTGACCCGATCAACAATCTTGATCCCTCAGGAGAAGTGACCCTTTCCGATACGCTGGTTAACTTCGCAATAAGGAATTCACTTAGCATTGGGATTACGACAACCGCAATTGGTATACGGGTTGGGCTAGAGGCTAGGGCAGGCAATATCAGCGCAATTCGCGTGCTTGAGATTACAGCGCAGGAAATCGTAATTGGTGGAGTTTTTGGATTGGTCGCTAGGGCTGCCAATGTACTGCGAACGGCTTTTGACCCAAGGCTCGTCAACATTTTCGCACAGCAAGCCCGAGGGCTTTCCGGATTCTCTAAAGCAATCCTCGCTGGATTTAACTCCACGCGCGTGGCTCAAGCATTTACAGCTGTTGGTATTGCCGGAAATATTCCAAGGGTGACTGTTTCTGTCGCGGGTCGAGAAGTGGCACAAAAAGTGGCGACCGGAGTGGTCGGGGGGAGAGCCGCAGTGACGACGCTTGTAAGTGGGGGCGGGAATTTTGTCCGGATCATCGCCGGTGCTGGCCGAGGTGCAGCTCCCAGAGTTGGCGACGTAGTCACGATTGGTCGAACCGTTTCAGGCCGGGCTATTGAAGCGACGGTTACAGAAATTGTTGCAGTTCCGTTCCGGACTACTATAGCGGCCAGCCTGCCTCAGTTTGCTGCGTTTGTTGGTCAACTCATTTTTGCTGCAGACAGAGCCGACACCGGACCGGTTGACAACATTCCAGTACCCTAGCCCCAATCGTTAAATCTGTAGATTCTTGCGGAAGGCAGCAGGAAGGAAACTGAATGGCCCTGTTGGCGGTTTCAGCAACAACAGCCCTAAGCCGCGCGCACATTGCGGCTTTTTTGAGACCAGGTGACCCAATTGGTGACTTCTTTGAGATCCGGTTTTTTTCCACGCATGACAAATTTCGATTCTTCCCTCTTGGCGTACTCGCCGACCAACGACAAAATCATTTGCGGTTCTGCAGTGGCGACCTCTTGCCCCGAACGGAAGCCGCAGCCAGCAAGAATCTGTGCGTCGTGTCCATAAATCTGTGGAATCTCGCACGCTAAACGCGCTTGTGTCTGCCACATAACAATCGTGTCGGCTTGAATGTGACGGATGTTGATGGCGGCGGCGGTTTGCTGAGGATTGGCCGACAGTAAATCAGAGACGGTGTGGAGGTTGATTTTTTCAAATCGACGCGCCGTCTTGGCACCGATCGACGGTGCGGCTTCGATCGGTTGGTCAACATTTAGTCGAAACGTGATGCCGCCGCCGTTTTGACGGGCAGAAGGTTGCTGAGCTTGGCCGGGGCCCCGCCGTCTCCCGGAATCGGGCTGAGACCGTGCGGCGGAATTTTGCCGTGACGCGTTCTTGGTGCCAATGGGTTTGGCTGGTCGTTCGTTGAGTTCAGTCAGATCGATTTTCAAGATTTCGCGAGCATGTGCCGTGCGAACTGCTTTCTCATCAATCGGCAACGCGGAGATCACTTTCCCCTTCGCCTTGTGCTCGGCTGCGATCTTTGCAACTACGCGTTTGCCGCTGGCATGTCCAAATGCTTTGTAAATCCAAGCAACCGGTTGGGTGACGCGATAGAACATCCTTTGTAAGAATCCCGATTGGCCAGCGGGCAACGCACCGGATTCATGGAATGCCTTCTCTAAAACTCTCGCAAAACCAACGGCGGTCAAACCTAGTAACTGAGCCGTTACTTTCTTCAAGTGATCGTCGAGCCCCGCAGGAGGATTCTTCGACCCCACCGCTAAATCATAGTGATCAATGTAAGCTTGATAGTGTTGATGAGCTGTAGCGGCACCTTGGTGAATGGCGATCTTCAACCAGTCATCTCCATTAGGTAGCTTTACAGTTGGATAACCGGTTGTGCTTTCCAACAGGTCAATCAAAGGCTTGAACGATTTGTTCACACTCCACTCACAGGCACGATGGATCGCGCCTTCTTCCTCGGTCTGGCCGGTGTGAAGCGGCATGAAAGGGTCCATGTAATAGTGACTCAAGACTCCGGCCGCGTAGACGGCTTTGCTCCATTGCTCTTTTTTGAGATGCAAGACTGTTTGCGCGTACCATTTCTCGGCCTGCTTAACGGGTCCCCCCCAGAAGTTATCTGAAACGTGCAGGACGTGATTGCGAAAGTCTTTGAACTTTTTATCGGGAGCCTTCGAGCCTTCCAGATAAAGTTCGAAGTGTTTGATGAACAGGTCGCGCCACTGCTGAGCGTGAGAACATGAGAGATGCCGTAGTGAGTTCATCACTAATTTGTGATGAGTATTACGACACTCTTTTTGGCAAATGTGGTCATAGAATTCAGTGTTAGCCACGGCAGTTCCTCGGATCCAGCGGTGTCGAAGTAATAGCTTCTAGCAAGTTCTCTTGAACAACGTCAAGTTCGACAGATCTGTCGCGGAGAGAGTTCTTCCGAGAATCTATAGGCTTATTCGGCAGCGGAAGTCGTCAAGACTTTGCGAAACATGGGAGAAACGAAACTCTAGGGCGTCCGCCACGCAACTGGAAACTACGATTCGATACACATCTACTAAATTCCACGTGGGGCATTCTTGGGGTTACCTCGACAACGTTGCTCTGATGGCGCGGTGGAAAAGCTGTTTTGAATAAAATCTCAAAAAAGGCTCCGATCCCTCTTGAGCGTTTCAGGTCTCTTCGTATACTTCCCGTCCCGTCGCAAACGAGGGTTTAACTCGGAACGGACAAAGGGTGAATGCGACAGGCTTCATCGCCCAATTTTTGTCTTTCTTCATGATTCGAGTGTTGAACCTGTTGACCGTAGTCGAACTGACTATAAAATCTCGAATCCGATCTGAAGCCAGTTTTCACGGCAGGCTTTATTCTAGGATCGGCCAATCGGCATCTGTTGATTGGAAATGTGAAGTTGATGGTGATCGCGATTGCGGTAGTTTTGTGTCGCAGCGTCGATCACCCTCAATTTTGTTTCGGATTCGTCCGAATGAATTTTGAGGTTATCAGGCTTCCCAGCCTGATGAATGTTCTTTGACAATTTAGTTGTAAATAAGATGGCATCAGGATGTTTGATGCTGACG
>CAZDBE010000219.1:0-5596 GCA_964503675.1 uncultured Pirellulaceae bacterium
GTCGGTACAGCGTATGATCCGAACCTACATCAAGCCTTACAAATGCAGCCCAGTGAAGAGCACGAGGCCAACACGGTTATGATGGACCTGCGTGCCGGTTTTCAGCTGCATGATCGCGTACTACGACCAAGTCAAGTTTTTGTGTCCACGGGTGCACCTCAGGAGTAATTACAGATGCCGACATATGATTACGAGTGTGATGCGTGCGGCCACGAGTGGGAACTGTTCCAGCGTATTGTCGAAGACGCGGTCAAGAAATGCCCCGAGTGCAAGAAGAAGAAGGCACGACGTCTGTTCGGAACTGGTGCGGCCATCATGTTCAAGGGATCGGGATTCTACGAGACTGACTACCGAAGTGATTCTTACAAAAAAGGCGCCAAAGCCGCCAAGGACAAGAAGAAGTCGGATTCTGGTTCTTCGGATTCCAAGTCTAGTTCCGATTCGAAGCCCAAGTCTAACTCTTCAAAATCTAAAAAGTCAAGCGACTGATTTTCTTCAAAAAGACATCTGGAGTGCCGCATGCCTTTCAACGATTTGAATGCCGAAGAGACGCGTGTCATTATCAACAAAGGCACCGAGCGCCCAGGCGTTGGTGAATTGACCGACTGCGAACAAGCGGGGACTTACATTTGTCGTCAGTGCAATACTGCATTGTACAAGTCATCGAGTAAATTCCATTCTGGCTGTGGTTGGCCAAGCTTCGACGACGAGATCCCCGGAGCGGTCACGCGCTTGCCGGACGCGGACGGACGCCGGGTCGAGATCGTTTGCAGCCACTGCGATGGCCATCTTGGCCACGTGTTTAATGGCGAAGGCTTCACCGCAAAGAACACCCGCCACTGCGTGAACTCGATTTCGATGAAGTTCGTGGCAGAGGGTGAGGCACTGCCTGAAGTACTCAAGCCTTGAGCCAATCTCGAAACTGTGGCTACTTAGTGGCTTACTGATTTAGCAAGATCTCGATCATCGCTGGGATATCAGCAACGTCAACATCGAAGTCGCAATCACAATCTGCCTCAGCTTGGTAAGTGCCGCTTTGTAGGACATCAATAAATGGCGCGATGTCTGCGAAGTCGACCGTTCCGCTCAAGTTGACATCTCCCTTGACCACGTTGTCCGGAGGGAGAGTCGACACGCGAAGTTGTGTTACATTCTCATACCCAAAGTAAAAACTTGTAAAGGTGGATACTATCCTGAGCAGTAGTTCGTCGTTCTCCTGATAGGAGTCGGGAAACGTTACTCGGTGGCCGGTTGCAGTTGGCGAGTAAGACAAAGTAACAAAATCCAAAGTCAGTTCGTCAAAGCAACCGGGAGCTAGGCAAGGGGATGGGGGCGTTGGGGTTACAACGGTAAGCCCATCGCTGACAGAACCATCGTCAAGCTCATCGTTGGCATTAATGAAGGTAAATGTGGAGACGGTTCCTCCACCTCGTAGAAGTGCTTCGGTTGTCAGCTCCAAATGCCTTATTTCAAAGTCAGGTCGCTCGCCGGTTCCGAATCCGGTGAATCCTGCCCAGCCATTCACGCCAAGTACACCTCCTGAAGGTATCCTACGGACTGGGCCTCCTTCCTCGGATACGAGAATCATCGTGTGCCGGTCTTCAAAGCCATATTCGGCGTTGGCTGCCAACCAGACGACTTCGTCAGTAATGCTAGTCTCATTGAATTCGTATGAGTCTCCAAATGTTTCAGATGTCCTTCCTGAGCTACCGCCAATGCGGTAGCGCACTATGATTCTTTCAGCGAAGCCCACATTGTCGAAATAGCTAAACGCAATTACAGCCGGCGCTGATTCTTCACTGAGCCCGCTGGTGGAGTTGTTAAAAAATGACAGAGGCCATCGAGGCATTAAGTTCGTGCAATCACCATCCTCAAAGGATTGCTGAAGGGAAGTTGGAAGCAGGTGCCTTGACGATTCAAAAAACTGAGCAGTCGCAGTGGAAGGGCAACACCATGAAAGTCCGAGTACCAATATGGCAAGACGTCTGATCATCAATCATCTCTCAGAACTGAGATTAAGTGGAAATCTGAATATAAGTTTACATGTAAAGGTCTAGACTTGCAAATTTCACTTCTGCCACGCAATTTTGGACAAAAAATTTGACTCGCTAAAAAGATGGTTTTACACTGGTTTTATCGAATCAGACTCTACTCTCCACGGATGATCCAAAATGGATGCTGAGAACGTGCAAGGTTTGTGGGAGCAGCTTCAGTCTTTCCTGTCGTCCATCGATTTCTACACGTTTGCATTTCCTCCTCAGTGCATTTCCTGTGAGAATCAACTGTTTGATGATGACTTGGTGAGTGCGGATCAGCATGAGGACGCGCTCTCCCAGGAGATTCTTAGGGCTCAAAATTGGTGCGAGAATTGTCTTGATCAGGCTCGTGCCCCACTGGAGGAACGTTGTGCGACTTGCGGTGCGATCGTTGCCATTCATGCTTCCTATAACGGACGCTGCCGATTGTGTTATGCGTCGAAGTTTCATTTCTCCCAAGCGGCTTGCATCAATAACTATGGAGGGCTGTTGCAGGAGTTGGTGATTCGCATGAAGGGACGCAAGGACGAATGTTTGGCGATGCAACTGGGGACCTTGTTGGGTTACGAAATGGAACGCTTGGATATGATTGAACAGATCGACGTCATGGCGCCGGTGCCAAGGCACTGGGTGAAGAAGTTTCGTAATGGTTTTCAGGCGTCGGAGTTGATTTGCCAACGCGCCAGTAAGGTAACCGGGATCCCTCACGTTGGGGCGTTACTGAAAAGCACTCGCTTAACTGAAAAACAAGGGATGCTCTCCGATTTGCAGCGGCTGGAGAATGTGAAAGGTGCGTTTGCGTTTAACCCGTTCTATGCAGAAAAAATTAAGGGCAAGACGGTCGCGTTGGTGGATGACGTGATGACATCCGGCGCGACTGCCAACCAGTGTGCCAAAGCACTCAAAAAAGCCGGTGCGGCAAACGTGGTGGTCGCCGTCGTTGCTAGAGGAGCCAAAGGTTGACAGGTTCATTGCCGTGGCCAAGACTCGTCGCTTTTCTATTGCTAGGGCTAGCCGATTTGCTCGACTGAGTCCAAACTGTTGGTTGATTTTCGTTCTTTATCAATTGCGTGACTTAATAGAGTACAGATGACATCTCCTCCGACCATTCGACTGGGAACACGCGGCAGCAAATTGGCGATGTGGCAAAGCACGTGGGTGAAGCAGGCCTTGGAAGGCTTGAGCTGTTCTGTCGAATTGATCCAGATAAAAACAGAGGGGGACGTCGCCACGGGTTCACTTAGTCAGATCGGTGGCCAAGGCTTGTTTACCAAGCGGCTACAGATCGCGCTGCAAAACAACGAAGTTGATCTGGCTGTCCACAGCCTGAAAGACTTGCCGACTCAGGATGCAGAGGGGCTTTCAATTGCGGCCATTCCAGAGCGTGAAACGACCGCGGATGCGCTTGTTTCTGATAAGTACAATTCGCTGCAGGATTTGCCGACAGGTGCCATCGTGGGGACCGGCAGTGTTCGCCGTGCCGCACAGATTTTGCATCTGCGAAGTGATTTGAAGATTGCAGATATCCGCGGTAACGTGGATACGAGATTGCGGAAGTTGGACGATGGCGACTACGACGCGATCGTATTGGCGGCTGCCGGACTGACACGGCTGGGTTGGCAGGATCGTATCACGGCACGTTTTTCGCCAGACGAACTTCTTCCGGCTGTTGGGCAGGGCGCGTTGGGATTAGAGACTAGAACGGACGACGGTCAGACCAATGCTATTGTCAGGCAGTTAAACCACGCCCAGAGTTTTGCCTCGGCGATGGCTGAGCGGCATATGTTACGGGCGCTGTTCGCCGGGTGCCTCGCGCCGGTCGGGGCGGTTACTGCGGTGAATGATGAAACGCTAACACTGACTGGCGTCGTGCTTAGTACTGACGGCCAGACACGCATCGAAGCTTTCGCATCTGATTCGCTGGATCAGCATGCCGCTCTTGGTCAACGCGTGGCGAAAGAGCTGGCTGACAACGGTGCTGATGTGTTGCTTAAGAGTGCTGAAGCTTAGGGTTTTTAACTCGGCTAACTCAAGTCACTAATCCGATGTCATTTCCCAAATTACACCGCGTGTGGTCTGCGCGTCGATAAAACCCGCTTTGCGACCTCTCGGTCCATCGTGCGGGGTCGTACTTTTGGCTTTGAGCCCGCGGTCAGGTAACCCGGCAAGCGTTTGATCAACAGAGTGTGTTTCAAAGCAAAGGTGGTGCAAGCCTTCGCCATGTTTTTCCAAGTGCGCTTGCAATGGATGGTCGTCCGTCAACGGCTCGACCAGTTGAAGATGTAAGTTTCCCATGTCCAAGTGAGTTAGTCGGACATTGCCTGTCTCAATCACCTCGCTGAGAATCAGTGGCAAGCCTAGTGTGTCGCGATAAAACGTTAGCGCTTCTTCGGTGTTACGAATGACGATTGCAATGTGATCTAGTTTTTTAAATAGGGGTTCAGACATTTGGGACTCGATGTGGAAGGATAGATTGGTTAGCGCAGTTTTTCAAAGGCGTCCAAAAGGGAATCTTCTGTTCCGACGTTGCCGGGAAACACGATGAAGGGGAGCTGGCAATCTGCCGAATCGTTTTGGACTTGCCACACCGGTACGCCGGGGAGGATCTGCCCAAGGACAATCGCTCTTTTGATCTCCAATGCCTTGGTCGCGACATCGCTGGAGGTGATTCCTCCTTTTGCAATTAGATACCGTAGCGGTTGCTTGATCGATAGAACGACGTCGATGATGGCGCGTGAAACGGTGTTGCCGATTCGCAGACTTGAATCGCCGTCTTTTCCCGTCACAAGCGTTCTGCTTGTGTGCAGTACGACATGCTTCCCCTGCTCAAGGTGTTGATTGAGTGTAGTCGAGATGCTCGATAGGTGTTGGGCGCGACTGTCACCCAGAACCTCGTTTGCATCCAATGTGACTGATTCTATTTCGGTCTTTGCGTCGAGTAACCGCGCTAGTTGCTTCGTCGACATAGGCACGTAAGACCCAACAACAATCAGTCCTGCTTGCGCTTGCGGGTCGATCATGTCGCCCCGCTGTAGAAGAGGTTTTTCTTCGAGCCCAGCGGCGGATTGAACAAAGCTGGCGGCGGTACGAAATATGAACTGTGCACCAGCTTCTTGCGCAGACATAGCGGCCATCGCAAAAGACTCTACGTCTCGCATACAGACCGCGTTTACGACGACAAAAGTTTTAGCCGGTAGAGCTTTAAGGCGATTAACTAGAGTAGCGGAGTCCGCTGAACGCAGTTCGGCGATGCCAATGGAGGCGATCTGGTCACGCGAAATTTTTCCGTCGTTTTTTTCAACCACCCAGTCAAGCAAGTTCGACTCTGTGAATCCGAACGTCGCATCATTGGCAAACGGAGTTTCCGCGGCCGGAATCAATTGATCTTCATCTCGGACGTAGTGCACGTCATTGATCGTTAGACGCCCGCCTTGCAAGAAAAACGGCATGATCACGTGCACCGCATCGGGAATTCCCATGGCTTCGGCCAAAGGATCGACCTCTACCGGGTAGTGCCCACGAAGAGTCGAATCGCTCCTGCTAACGACCGTCACAGGGCG
>CAZDBE010000219.1:5696-9841 GCA_964503675.1 uncultured Pirellulaceae bacterium
CGAATCTCGGGCAGCAAAGATTTCTCTGGGACGTCTGGGAGCTGGTTTAGCAGGTCCTGGGCTTGTTGACGCCCGGGTGAGTTTTTCGTCATGCGTTTGTTTCTATAGGTCTGTGATTGCGAAAGCACGACATGGAGCGCCATCTCCGCCAGCGATTTTCAGTGGCATCGCGCCAATCAGGCATGATTTAGAAGTCAACTTGTCTAGGTTGGTGAGTCCTTCGACAATGATCACGCTTCCGCCAAGCAGTATTTTATGTATCTCCGTTACAACGGCCAAATCGTTGACGTCAGCGACAGAAGGAGACTCTACACCGACCATGCGTACGCCATTTTTAACCATCCAATTTGCGAGGTCCGTGCTGATGGTTGGAAAGTTATCTCGGTAGTGATCTGGGTCGTTTGCATGCCGACTCCACAGAGTGCGTAAGATTAGCCCATCGCCCGGCTGCAATTTTTCGGCGACGTCTCCCAGATGAGCAATTGTGATGGGCGTTTGGTCGGCTAGGTTGTCCAAAGCGATAATCCAGCATTTACCAATGCAGTCGTCAAGAGGGATCTCGTCGATGGTTTGTGATCCAGCGTCAAAGTGAACGGGAGAATCCATGTGGGTTCCACAGTGCGAGTACAGATGCAACGTTCGCGCGTTCCAGCCGTCACGTTGAACTGTGTACTTGGTTTCAAATTCGACACCACGCATGCCATCTTGGAGGCGCATTGTCAGGTCAATCACGTTCATAGGATTTGCAAATTACCGGTTAGGAAATGTTAGGCGTTTCCCACGCTCCTGATTCTGCCGACCGATACATTGCTTCTTGAATGCCAATGCTTTTCAAATAGCTGTTGAGGTCGGTTTCGAAGGGGGAGTTGGTTTGGATCGCATCAATGAAGTGCCGCTGAGTTGCAGCCACGCAGTCGCCCGCAAACCCGTCTTCCGAGCGACTGTACTCGTGAGGCGATTCAGATTGGCCTAGAGACTGAATGGTAAGTCGACCATCGTCGTGGAGGCGAATCGAGCCTCCGTTACCTTCAACCAGCATCTCGCCGAAGGTGTAACGCGGATTCGCAGCAGTCGACTCGTTAAACCGATTTGCATCATAAAGTCCTGTTGCACCTGATGTAAATCGAAAAACCCCAATCGCAGCGTCTTCGCCTGCGATCACTGGATTGAGTTTTCGGTGTTGGCACCACGCTGCTTCGATTTCGCCACCGAGATACCGAAAGGTATCGATCGAGTGGATTCCCGCCTCAAAGATCAGGAATTTTTCCATTGTTTGGAAATAGGGTTGCCGAGCAAGATAAGCGTCATCGCCCCAGCCGTCGCCGGCACGGTTGCGAAACGAAACCGTATGCAGCCGATCTCCAATTTGCCCATCATCGATCAACGATTTGATTTCTCGATACCACGGTTGGAAACGAAAGTTCTCATGGACCATAAATCGAACGCCACTTTTCCGCACGACATTGGCGATCTCGTTCACTTCGTCCATCGTCGGAGCAAGCGGTTTTTGGCAAATGATCGCAGGTCCATCGCCGCTGGACGAGCGCGAGCAAATGTCTCGAATGATCTCCATATGTGTATCTGGCCGAGTCACCACGTCCACGAAATCAAGGTCGTGAGCGTCCAACAGTTTCCGATAGTCGCCATAGTGTTTCTCGATCCCATACCGTTCGGCAACTGTGGCCGCTTTGTCGGTGACCGTGTCACAACAAGCGACCAATTCCACGTCGTCGAAACGCGTCCACGCATCAAAATGAAAGTGACTGAAGTACCCTGTGCCAATCACTGCACCTTTGAGTTTCGTCATCAGTCGTGCCCCTCCTTGGTCGCTACAGGTAAAACTTGGTATAGACCAATGCCGATAGTACCAGCACGATCAACATTAAAAACATGACCAAGCGTGTTTTGAGTGCTGTCGCTGAAATTTCTTTCAACTGACGAAGCGGGTTCATAAATGCCCATGCAATGACAGCCAAAATGTTCATGGCCGCCGCAAAGGCGAAGAAGGAATTCGCCGTGCCAGTTGTTTCTGCGATAACTGGGAGCGTTACGTGTGCAACACAGTAAGGAAATGCAACGGCGCTTACTGCTGCACCCATATTGCCGACCATATTCATGGCTGCTGATACTGCACCGCTTCGTGGTCCACCGATGTCCATGCAGAATGCCCAACTAGGACTGAGCGTCATCTCGACACCAAATGTCGCCAGCGCGAAACAGCCAATGAAAACCCAAACCGAAGCATCTGACACTTGTGTACACAGTAGCAAGCCAATCGCTCCAAGCGTATATCCGAGCATCGCCGGCAGACGCCTAGAAAGCACGTGCATGCCACGGCGGTGCAAAAACGTCACCGCATATCCAGACATCCAAAGCGCAACCGCACCACAAAGTAGTGGCAGCGAGGCGAGGTATGCGTACTCATCGCCGTAGGTCTCACGCAAGTAGGGTTGCAGCCATGTGATGCTAATGAAAAACGTAATGTTACTTGCCGCATACTGAAACATTGCGAGAAGCACGTTTAATGATGTCACCACTTGAATATATGGGATCTTGGCGTTGTGGCTTTCGGCTTCTTGTTCCAAGCCTTTTCTAATCAATTCAACTTCGGCTTCATTAACTTTGGAGTGATCCGCTGGTTCATTGCGATACCAAACCCACCAAACCGCACCCCACACGAGACCGAGCACGGCATTGGCAACGAAGGTCATTCGCCAACCAATTACATCAATTAGTAGCGGCATCAACACGAGTGATGCAGCAGCGCCAATGCGCGCACCTGAGTGAAAGATGCCCTGCCCCAGTCCGCGTTCCTTGGCGGGCAGCCAACTGTAGAGAGCTCTCGTCGCGCCCGGATATGCGCCTGCTTCGCCAACACCGAATAAGAAGCGAACCACCAGTAAGCTGATAGCAGTGAAAACGGCACCTGTTAAAGCCGTGAAGACACTCCAGATAATCACGACGATCGTGAGAGCGTGGCGAGGACCTGCACGATCGCTAAACCAACCGGCAGGAATCTGAAACAGAGCGTAACCGATTGCAAAGATACCAAAGACATAGCCCATCATCTGGTCGTCCAAGCCAGAGATGTCGTTCTGCATGTCGCCTTTTGCCGCTGAGATGCAAACGCGATCCATGTACGTATTCACCGTGTGCAAAAACAGCAGGAATACAAGCCAGAAACGCTGACGAGATGCGATAGAGTTGCTCATGGAAGCTAACATTTAGGTGGAGGTGAACTTGGCGGTGATCGAAAAAACAGTCTAAGAAATTCTCTCCTGAAGCGCGCGAGAGACGCTATCTGCAATATCTTGCGTCGAAAGTTTGCCTCCCATGTCTGGTGTGCGCTGGGACGGATCAGCGAGGACGTCTGCGATGGCAGCACGTAGGGCTTCACCGCCACGGCGAGTTTCATCGTGGTCTAACCATTCAAGCATCATTGCTGCCGACAGAATCATCGCAAATGGATTCGCCACGTTTTTGCCCGCGATGTCTGGAGCAGATCCGTGAGACGGCTGAAACACGGCATGCGAATCGCCGATATCTGCAGACGGAGCCATACCCATTCCGCCAACTAGACCCGCCGCCAGATCGCTCAAAATGTCGCCGAACATGTTTTCGGTCACCATCACATCGAAATCTTGTGGTCGGCGAACCATAAACAATGCCGCCGCATCCACATAAACGTATTCCGCTGTAATGTCAGGGTAGTCTTGGGCGACTTCGTCAAAAATGTGGCGAAAGAATACCATTGAAGACAATACGTTTGCCTTGTCGATCAGTGAAACACGTTTACCATTGTCTCTTTTTCGCGCGACCTCAAATGCAAGTTTGCAAACGCGCCGCGCGCCTTCGCGTGAGATCCGCATCACGTTTTCGCACGCGTCGGCACTTAGGTCAGCGACCGATTTGCGTCCGTAAAATAATCCTTCGGTACTCTCGCGGACCAAAACAAAATCGATATCTCCCGCCCCGTGGTTCTTCAACGGTGTGTCGTCTGAATGAAAAAGCCTGATTGGGCGGACACCACCATAAAGGTCAAGTCGCTCGCGCAGATCTAGTTGAGGGGCGATTTCGGTTCCGTCTGGGTAGCGCAGGTTGGGCAATCCCATCGCGCCGAGCAAAATCGCATCGCTTTGTTCGCA
>CAZDBE010000220.1:0-9814 GCA_964503675.1 uncultured Pirellulaceae bacterium
ACGTCCCACCGGTCTTCGCTCCGTCCAAAGAAATCTCGCATGATAAGCAAGGTTTGACCGCGGTCGAAAAGATCTTCAACCGAAACGCAGTAGGCAACACACCTGGAAAAATGCTTCACGCTGGTTCCGATGTCCGTGTCGAAGTCAACATCGTAGGCTCGCAGGATACAACCGGCCTGATGACGTCGCAAGAATTGGAGATGATGGCTGCGACGGTGATCTCACCCATCGTCGACGGCGCCTATCAATCCGGTTGCCACACTGCTTCGGTCTGGGACAAGAAATCACAAGAGAACATTCCTCGACTGATGAAGTTCATGAACGACTTCGGCCTGATCACCGCACGCGATCCAAAAGGCAAGTACGCACCGCTCACGGACGTCATCCATAAAATGCTCAACGATCTTGCCGTTGATGACTGGGCGATCATTTTTGGCGGTGACTCGCATACACGCATGTCCAAGGGCGTTGCCTTCGGTGCAGATTCCGGAACGATAGCCTTGGCTCTGGCTACCGGCGAAGCGTCGATGCCAATCCCCGAATCGGTCAAAGTCACCTTCAAAGGCAAGATGCATGACCACATGGATTTCCGTGATGTTGTGCACGCCACTCAGGCTCAGATGCTTGACAAGTTCGACGGCGACAACGTGTTCCAAGGTCGAATTATCGAGGTCCACATTGGTACGCTGCCGTCGGATCAGGCTTTCACGTTTACTGATTGGACGGCCGAGATGAAGGCCAAGGCTTCGATTTGCATTTCGCAGGACGACACGTTGATCCAGTCGTTGGAAATCGCCACCAGTCGTATTCAGGTGATGATCGACAAGGGAATGGACAACGAAAAGAAAGTCCTTCAAGGTCTGATCGACCAAGCCAACAAGCGCATCGAGGAAATTCGCTCTGGCACCAAACCGGCGCTGACTCCAGATCACAACGCAAAATACTACGCTGAATTCGAAGTCGACCTAAACGTGATCGACGAGCCGATGATTGCTGATCCGGACGTTCACAACGAGGACCCATCAAAGCGCTATACTCATGACACCATTCGCGAGCTTTCGTTTTACGAGGGAAAGAAGCATATCGATCTTGGCTTCGTGGGTTCCTGCATGGTTCACAAAGGTGACATGAAGATCGTCGCGAAGATGCTGCGAAACCTTGAAGAGCAGCAGGGGACCGTCAAATTTAACGCTCCGCTGATTGTCGCCGCGCCTACGTACAACATCATTGAAGAACTGAAAGAAGAGGGCGACTGGGAGATCTTGCAAAAGTACTCTGGTTTCGAATTCAACGACTTGCTGCCCAAGGCACAGGCCCGCACCGAGTACGAGAACATGATGTACCTTGAGCGTCCGGGCTGTAACCTTTGCATGGGCAACCAAGAGAAAGCCGCCAAGGGCGATACTGTGCTGGCGACCTCCACACGATTATTCCAAGGACGAGTCGTGGCCGATTCAGAGCGCAAGAAGGGCGAATCGTTATTGGCCTCGACGCCGGTTGTGGTTCTTGCCGCGATCCTTGGTCGCACGCCAACGATTGAGGAATACAAGGAGGCAGTGCTGGGGATTAAGTTGACCACGTTCGCTCCTCCGCTGAAAGAAATGAGTACCGTTGGCCCCACGGATCTAGTCAATTTTTAGCGATTGGTTGCACGGCTAGTGGTCTGTCAGAGCTGGGTTGACCGGTAGTGGGATTGGCCAGAATTCCAATTATTCTAAGGACAGGATCCCTAGCGCACTCCGCTACAACTCGGCGTTGCCACGACGAGTTGCCAGAGGAGCAGTTAACTTTTGGCTACTTCTGATATCGTATCAACTCTTAAAACTTGGCTGTAACGGTCAATCTAGCTTTAGCGAATCGCAACAGAAGATTTTCGATTCCATGAGCTAATCAAAAATGCCGGACTTGTTGGATCGGGCACCCCCATGTAATAATTATTATTCGTCTTTCCGTGGGATTCCCGCAGAAGCGAAACAGTAGTTCGGTGCTGCCTTCAGCCAACTTCATATCAATCAACAGAAAATTACCTGTGAAATTTCCCAAACTCACCTCCTTTAAAACTCCTGAACAACTCCGCGCACGTTTTGCTGAACTTGAGATCGACCTGAAGGTTGCCGACAGTCCGGCCGCCGGATCTGATTCCCCCCTGGGAAGTCCAATAGAAACTTGCCTTGGCACTGTGGGCAATCGTTTCTCGATTCTGCCCATGGAAGGTTGGGACGGGACTACTGACGGGCTTCCAACCGATCTGACTCGTCGGCGTTGGGAGATGTTCGGAATAAGTGGTGCGAAGTTGATTTGGGGAGGAGAGGCCGTTGCCGTTTCCCCTGAAGGCCGTGCCAATCCGAACCAGTTGATGATCAACCCGGACACAATTTCATCTTTGGAATCTTTGCGAAACACACTTGTCGAAGCTCACAAATCAAAGTTCGATACCACCGACGATTTAAAAGTAGGCCTGCAGCTCACACACTCAGGACGTTTCGCGCGTCCAAACAAGAAGGACACACTAGAACCAACGATCGCGTACCCGCACCCAATTCTTGACGATCGATTTTCCATTAGCGACCCCCGATCTGTAACGATAACCGACGAGGGACTTGATCAGCTTGTGGACAAGTTTATTGTCGCTGCAAAACTGGCAGCATCGGCTGGTTATGAATTTGTCGACGTCAAACAGTGCCACGGTTACTTTGGTCATGAGCTTCTCAGCGGATACGACCGGCCTGGGAAGTACGGTGGCAGTTTTGAGAATCGCACTCGATTCATCCGAAATATTGTGGAAGGTATAAAATCCGAAGTCCCCGGTCTAAAGATCGGAAGTCGGATCAGCATCTTTGACTTCTCGCCTTACACCAAAGGCGAGGACCAAATCGGAGTCAAGCAAAGCTCGGACCAGTACAGCCATGCGTTTGGCGGTGACGGAACAGGCAGCGGCATTAACCTCGATGAGCCCAAGCAATTGATGGAATTGATGGAGTCATTAGGTGTTGAGCTAATTTGTGCGTCTGCAGGCAGCCCGTACTACAACCCTCACATTCAACGACCGGCGACAGCACCGCCATCGGATGGATATCAGCCACCTGAGGATCCTCTGGTGGGAGTTGCTCGCCAAATTAAGGCCACGGCAGAGCTGAAAGCCGCCTTCCCGAAACTGGCTTTTGTAGGATCTGGTTACTCCTACCTCCAAGACTTTCTGCCTCACGTTGGCCAAGAAGTTGTTGCCGCCGGGCAAGCGGATTTTGTTGGCTTAGGCCGAATGGTACTGTCTTACCCGGACTTACCTGCCGACGTGATTGCCGGAGAGAAGATGCAACGCAAGAAGATATGTCGCACCTTCAGCGATTGCACGACCGCTCCAAGAAACGGTATGGTATCGGGTTGCTACCCGTTGGATCCGTTCTACAAGGCTCGGCCAGAACGCAAGGAATTAGTAGAACTTAAGAAAGCGATGTCGTAGGACTCGCTTCGGCCGCCGTTTAGATTCGGCTTAGGATCCACTGGGAAGCAAGCTCGTTAAATTGATTCCCATTTTGTCTTGAGACGTTTGTGTCGAAAATTGCAATCATCGGCAGCGGCATCGCCGGACTGGTCGCCGCCCGAAACTTTAAACGGCAGGGCCATCACGTCACTCTGTTTGAGAAGCAAACTTCTCCTGGCATGGGCGCACATGGATTCGAACTGCGGCTCGACGGTCATGAAATTCTCGGCGACCTCCCCTCACGCATGTTCAATCGAAAGCTTTGGCCCAACGTCGCTCGACTGTACGATGAATTGAACATTGAAGTCGAGCAAGTCTCCGGCCGGCAGAATTTTTCCCACCGCGAAAGTGGCCGGTCATTTTCATTCACGCTTCCCGTTGATTGGAAAATGAAGCTCGCCGTCGCCAGCGGCATGGCTTCGCGCCCAATGCTCAAGCATTTACGGCGTCTGCAACAGATTGCGGCAAACGACCTTGCAAACGGTACCGCCCAGGGAAATTTCGCCCAATACTTGAGCCACCACAGATTTCCTGAGGAGTTCTCGAAGGAGTTTCTTTTTCCAGCGCTTTCGGCAACCGTCTGTACCTGCTCGAATCAGGCTATTGCAAACTACCCAGCCGCCATTTTACTGGATGCCATGCAGAAGATTGCCTCCGAGCACGGTTTGCGGCGAGTCTCAAATGGATCGTCTGCGGTAGTCAATGCGTTGGTCGACAACATCGATGACCTACAGTGCTCAACGAATGTTGTCAGCGTGGTCGAAGGCGCCGATGCGGTGACCGTTGCTCTAGAACAATCACAGCGACAGTTCGACCAAGTTATTGTCGCGACTCAAGCTAATCATGTTGCTCAGCTCTGCCCCAGCCTTCCTGAGGAGATCCATCGTGTGATGACGGCGTTTGTTTACGAAGACGTCCCGGTGGTCGTTCATACGGATCGACAGTTCATGCCAAAGGACAAACGCGATTGGAGCGTTTTCAATTTCGAGACCGCCGAATCTGGCTCGATGTGCACCGTCTGGTTGAACAAGTTCCACACGCAATGGCCAGAAGTCGGCGCTGTATTCCAAACGATCAAGCCGCTGGGGACTCCATCACCAGAATCAATCATATGCTCTGTCAAGCTGCAGCGTCCGGTCGTCACAACCGGGTCCTATGAGTTGTGGAGATCGATGGAACAGATCAACCACCGTGACTCGCGCATCAAATTTTGCGGCTCCTACGCGGTCGCCGGGATACCTTTATTGGAATCCGCAGTCGTATCGGCTCAGCGGCTGGTCGTGTGAGTCAGTTTTATACCTGATGCTTTCCTAGCCCGATTAGGGAGGGATCTTTTCAGCGCAACCCCCTTGCTCAGTGCACTTATTGGGATTCTCTACCCTTTGCTTCAAAAGATTTTGAAAAGTATTCCTGACGATTGAAACAATTATCCATGCTTTTGGCAATCTGTACCGAATACCCATGTCAAACGGTAGCTAATCTAGCGATGTCCCCGATAGTATCTTTTACAAGCCGAAGAGACGTCCTCCTTAGTGGCGATAACATGGGCATGGCGAGCTGCTAGCGGTAGTTGGTTCAGCCAGTTGAAAATACGTCGATTGCCACGTTTTACGCACTTCGTTAAACTGACGTTTGAACGCGGCAATAGTGAAACGGCGAAACGGATTTTGTCATATTTGCTCGTGCAAAATCGAGTAGTTCACGGAGGAATGGATGCTATTGAGAGCCAAAATCGTCAAGCGTGCGCCCCTCTTGTCACTGACGACTCTTTTGGCGCTCTACATCTCGGCCGTTAGTAATACCGCATCTGCTCAGCAGTCTGAGCCGCAAGCTAACAGTGTTGCTTCCGAGGTCGAAGCTGAAGACAAGGAAACGACCGAGCCTGTCTTTCGGGTGTCGAAGTTAAACCGTGAAAAAACACCGGCAAAGCTTGCCAGCAGCGTGGCGATCGTAGAGGCCACTCCGAGAGCAGAACTGTTGCCCAAGGATCTGCTGCTACCTAATCCGGCAGCGGATGCAGGAAATTTCTTATCCGCCGAATCCGCACCTGCGACGGAACATCCGCTCGACAAGGCTATTGCGCTGGCTACCGACGGGCTGGCCCGTATGCGTGCGTCGGTCTCTGATTACAGCGCCATTCTTGTGAAACGTGAACGTGTCAATGGTGTAATTTCATCGCCATCTTACATGCGAGTGAAAGTGCGCTGCCCACGTCAAACGGCAGAAGGCACCTCCCCCTTTAGCGTCTATATGAAGTTTCTCAAGCCGCGCAAGTGTGCGGGACGCGAAGTCATCTGGGTCGATGGAAGAGACGAAAATAAGCTGTGCGTTCACGAGACGGGGCTCATGGGGATGAAGAGGTTTTATTTAGACCCCGATGGCTGGCTGGCTATGCAAGATAATCGCTACCCCGTTTACGATGTGGGGATCGAGAATTTGATGGTCAAATTGATCGAGAAAGCGAGTCGTGACAAATCGGCGGGCATGTGCAAGGTTGAGTATCGTGAAGGTGTCGAGCTGATGAAGCGTAAGTGTTCGCTGATAGAGCTTCAGCACAACGAGCGAAAAGCGCCCTACGATTTCCACAAGGCACAGGTGTTCATTGACGACGAGCTGAATTTGCCAATTCGGTTTGCTTCTTACGACTGGCCAACGTGCCCTGGTGCGAAACCCGAGTTGATCGAAGAGTACACCTACGCGAAAATCGCTGTCAATCAAGGCTTCACTGATCTGGATTTCAGCCCAGAGAATCCCGCGTACAAGTATCCGTCACGTTAGAGTAGGCGGAACGTAGTGAAAGCTTCTCGCGTTACGACGACCGAACGTCCACACGGGGCACAATTTCAGCCGCAACATTAATAGCTGGAATCGCAAGAATTTAGTTAGCATTTCTTTACGGCCGCTCGAATCTGGCCATGAGCTCGCGCCACTCCTCTGCCTTTATACCCGACGTCGAATCGGCTATTATCGGCCGAAAGAGAAAACATCGCTCGCCTCTGTCCCCTGCCGCAAATGCCGCCTGCTCAAACTGAATCGAAAGAAACTGCAAAAGCGGTTTCAAACACCAACCACATTGAAATCCGTGGTGCTCGCACGCACAACCTACGAAACATCGATCTAGATATTCCGCACAACCAACTGGTCGTAATCACAGGACGTAGTGGCAGCGGGAAAAGCTCTTTGGCTTTCCACACGCTATTCAACGAGGGACAGCGGCAGTTCTTCGAAAGCCAGCCGTTTTCGGCGCGAAAGTTCTTTCGACAGCTCCCCGAGCCAGATGTTGATTCGATCACCGGACTACCGCCAACGCTAAGCCTCGACCAGAATCCGGGAAGCATGAATCCGCGTTCAACCGTCGGGACAGTCACTGAGATATACGACTATCTGCGGCTGTTGATGGCGCGTGTCGGTGACGTTCATTGTTACCAGTGTGACGCCGCTATCGACCAACAGTCGCCGGAAGACATCTGCAAAAACCTCATGCGGCTCCCCGAATCGACGCGCATGATGCTGATGGCTCCCATGATTCAATACAAGACGGGAGCTCACGAAGCCGCACTAGATTCAATTCGCCGGGAACGCCTGGTGCGTGTGCGTGTGGACGGCGTCGTTCAGGACATCGACCATATCAAGCCACTACCCGAGAGTCTTGAACATTCGATTGACGCTGTCACCGATCGCATCATTATGAAGCCCGGCGTCGAGGACCGCTTGATCAAGGCAATCGAGTTATCCATTAAGATGAGCGGCGGGGCATTGACCGTCTGTTGGCTGACGCCAGACAAATCCACCGCCGAAACGAAATCCGACCCATCACTCTGGGATGAGAAGCTATACAGCACGCGCTACGCGTGTTCGAAGTGCGACATCAGCTACGCAGAGGTCGAACCGCGTTCGTTCAGTTTCAACAGTCCGCTGGGGGCCTGTGAATCCTGCAATGGTTTAGGCTTTGCCATCCATTTCGATCCGGGGCAAGTTATTCCAGATAAATCGAAGTCACTCAGTGACCGGGCCGTTACCATCTGGAGCGATCTGACCAAAGCGGCCTATATGAGAAAGGTTGCCCAACTCACACCGCTACTGGAGCAATTGGATGGTGAATTTGGTATTGAGACGCCGCTAGATCAACTAGAACATAGCCAATGGGAAACATTGCTATATCACAACGATCGAAACGCACCCGGTCTGATGGTGCTGCTTGAGCGAGACCTCTCAACGTCGCTCGATGATGACTGGTGCGATCGACTGTTGGACATGGAGACTCGTCTCGAATGCAACCAATGCGGTGGCAGTCGACTAAATCCCATGTCTAATGCGGTGCGACTGTCGGGCGCTAACATGGCTGATATCGTCTCGATGTCCCTTGCCGATGCGTTGAACTTTTTTGAGAATCTGAAGCTGGAGGATCCTGAGGGGCCTGACGGGCAGTTGTCGCAAATCGCCACGCCGATCGTCGCTGCCATCGTCAAGCGACTATCGTTTCTTGTCGAAGTAGGGGTCGGATACCTGACGCTCGGCAGATCGGTCGACACACTCTCCGGCGGCGAGTATCAGCGCACGCGTCTCGGAACCTCGATCGGTGCGGGCCTGACCAGCGTCTGCTATATCCTTGACGAACCCTCGATCGGCTTACATCAGCGGGACAACCAGCGTTTGACAGATTCGATTAAACGTTTGCGAGAGGCCGGGAATTCGATGGTCGTGATCGAGCACGACGAATCTATGATCCGCGCGGCAGATCACGTGATTGAAATTGGTCCCGGAGCAGGCCGCCAGGGTGGCAATGTCGTTGCGTCAGGAACCATCGGTCAGATTGAGGCAATCACGGGCAGTTTGACAGGGCAGTATTTGTCAGGGGTTAAGTCAATTCAAACGCGTGAGACTCGCCGGACCGGTGACACCAGCCGCGCGATCAAGATCCGGGGGGCGGCTGGTTTCAATCTTAAGGGTCTGGACGTTGACATCCCATTGGGTGTGCTGGCTTGCGTTACTGGAGTCAGCGGCAGCGGGAAGAGTACGCTGATCAACCAGACGTTGGTGCCGGCGCTTAAGCGACATTTGGAGTTGGTCTCTCTGCCACCGGCCGCTCACCAGTCGATCGACGGAATGGACCAGGTCGACTCGTTAGTATTCGTGGACCAGAAACCAGTGGGCCGGTCAGCCAAAAGCTGTCCGGCGACCTACACGGGGTTGTTTGATGAGTTTCGCAAGATGTTTGCTGCAACACGCGTTGCCAGAGAACGCGGCTATACAATCACGCGGTTCAGTTTTAATTCCAAGACCGGTCGGTGCGAACAATGCCTTGGCCACGGTCACCAGAAGGTTCGCCTTGATTTTCTCCCCGACGTGTTCGTGAAATGTGACGCTTGCCAAGGCCGCCGATTCAATCCGTTGACTCTACAGGCCAAATTTGGCGAATTCTCGATCGCCGATGTGCTGGAGATGACGGTAGAACAAGCGTTGCTGCAGTTTTCTGGATTCAGCCGCATCGCGCGTGTGCTGCAGTGCCTGTCCGATGTCGGACTGGGCTATGTGAAACTTGGACAACCGGCCAATAGCCTTTCCGGTGGTGAATCGCAACGCATCAAGCTGGCGAAGGAGCTCTCAGTGCCGCGCGAAGGCCACACGATGTACGTACTTGACGAGCCCACGACAGGTTTACACTTTGCTGACATCGATGAGCTTCTGACCGTGCTTCACCGGATTGTGGATCAGGGAAATTCGATGATCGTGATCGAACACAACTTGGACGTAGTCGCCAATGCGGACTGGGTGATCGATCTCGGCCCTGAAGGAGGCGAGGGCGGAGGGAATCTCGTTGCTGCTGGCACGCCAGAGGATGTTGCGAAAGTTGCAGGTTCGTTAACTGGGCAGTTCCTGCACTGAACCTAAGCGTATGCGAGGTGCGGGCGTCGCTCAGGCGTGGTCAAATAGCGTAACTCGCTCACGCATCGGTTTAGTCTACACACTCCCCTCCTCTCTCCTATATTGCTACAATTCACTCAGAAAACTGAGTCTAGAGCATCAACTCTGGACACATCGAATCAAAGAAGACATGGACCGCTGCCGTGGGCGAAAAAATTGAACGCATTTTTCTGGGACTCAACCGACCTCCACTCCATAGCGCCGTTGACCTGATCCATGAAAAATGGGCTCAAGCGACCTCTCAAACCACCGTTCTGGACCTTTCCAATTTTCTATTGGTACTTCCCACCAGCCGATCATCAAAACGCTTGCTGCAGTTGCTGGTTCAGAGAACCGCGGAAGCGCACATTCGTTTTACACCGCCGCAGATCATCACCGTAGGCGACCTACCAGAGCATCTCTATGCTG
>CAZDBE010000221.1:0-3083 GCA_964503675.1 uncultured Pirellulaceae bacterium
CGCTTATCCCGGCAATTAGAAAGGGCCGCCAAGCAATCACAGAAAATGGAACGCCGTGGACTTGGCCGTTTTACCCGTACTCGGCTTTTGTCTTAGTGGCGGTTGGGCTGTGTTTTAGAATTGCAATGGTCACTTGGTCCAATGACCCCTCGCCCGGATTCGGAATGCTGGGTTCGTGGTTGTACGTTCCCGTTCTGTTTGCAGTTGCGTGGATTTTGTTCGAATTCGGTGTCATTGAGGACTCAATACGGCTTCGCAAACTAGCCTTGCTATTGTTGCCGCTTGGAATTCTATTTGCGATGGACTGGTCAACGAACAACCCCGGGAACTTCTATCATGAAGTCGCCGCGGGCATTGCCTCGCCTGTTTGGTTAGCGCTGGTTAGCGTCCTCGTCTTGTTCATCATCGTTGGAGCCCGCGGGTTTCGCGAGTCTGACAAATTCATTGGAGCTGCAATGCTGCTGGCCGCTATCGTAGATACCAATGGCCGCTTCATTAGCTCGGTAGCTGAGCTACAGGCGTGGCCGTTCCTCGGTCTAGCGTTGTTCGCGCTCATCTATTATTGCAAAGTCAATCTGAACGTTGGTAGTTTGTTAGCGGCAAGTTGCCTTTCGGTCCCAATTGCCAAAACTGCGACGCCACTACTGGAACCTTGGCTGGGAAGCGCGGAGTTCACAATGGTGTGCCTGATCGCATCTTTGACAATGGCGGCAGCATTTGTGATTAGTTTGCTATCGAATGATCGACTTGCAAAGCAATTACGTGTGATCCTAGCATTTGCCTTTCCGTTGGTCACCTTTATGATCGCCTTGCAAACGATATTCCAAAGTTTCCCTGTCTATTTGCCAGTGGCTTTGATGTCGACACTCATCTTGGCCAGCATTGCGCTCTATCTGGCTACAGAAAGCCGGTTACATTTGTGCTCGATCGTTTTATCAACTGGAACCGTTGTCGTTGCGTTTGGATCTCAGTCTGGCATGCTGTCGTCCTTAGATAACCTTCCGTTGCTACAGTTTATGGCCGCTGGAATTGGGTGCCTCATCCTAGGATTATTGGTGAGCGCTTTGAAAGCCGGTTGGTCATCGGCGGTTTTCTCTGGTTTAGGTGCACTCAACCGGGAAGTCCGCGACGCTTTTTGCATTCCGGAAGAATCATCGGCATTGGCTAGTTGAGCGTGAAAGAGAACACCCGTTTTAGAAGATTCCACACGGTGGACTGAAGAACGCCATCTGCTTCGGCGAACAACCCTTTAATCGGAAAACGAAGAAAAAGGATGAGTTAGATTGATCTAACTTGTTAAAGTGGAGGACAGGATTTTTTGCGATTGAAGAGAGATGTGTCAACTTCAGCAGTAATGTGGTCTCCGTCTCGCTTCAGTCCGTGATATTCGCTTCCACCAATTTGCAAGAAAGTTCAGCTATGAGACGTACAGGTTCAGCAAAGTTTCTTCCCCTTTTTACATGCTTTGTGATGCTGTGGACCAGCGCCAACGCGCAGGCTCAAACCATCAGCTTGATAAACGTCACCAACCACAATCATATCTCGTCCAACTTCAACAACAATGAATTGCTGTCTATCGGCGCGGCTCCAAATGGCGCGGATCTATCGATGGGGGAAATCGGCGTAATCGAGTCACCTTTCTTTGCATTGGCGGCACCTTCTGGTGGCCTGTCTGGCGATCTTGGTTTTGCCAACAACCCTAACTTGGATGGTGGTCCTACAACCTCGGCCACCGCGACTATTTCTGGCACATTCACTCTCGTTGGTGATTCAACTGCTGCTGGCGAATTTACCGATGGTAATGGTCTGCCCGCCGGCATCACAGCCACATACGACATTAGCTTTGGTCTCTCCACGACTGACGGATCCATCCTTAGTGCGGGCGTCTCCGAATCCAACGGCTTTGGCGCCGGCAACGGTGATGCTTTCTTTACTCCTGCCAATGGCAACTTTAGTGGCAACCTCATATTTGGAGCCGCTACGATTTCAAATGTATCATTCTCCGGCACTCCAACTGATGCTGGCTTCGTTTTTTCAAATGGGACCGTTGATTCAATCGATCTTCTTGGTCTTTCATCAGCCTCCTTCACCGGCACAAACGACGCGGTGCTTCTGGCTGCCGATAACACGACGGTTTTGGTTGACTTCACCACTGACCCAGTGGCCGACCCGACTGAAACCTTCTTGAACGCCACCAACGACAATCTTTTTGACGCCCAAGAACTGGGCAACGCTATTCTGGCTGTCACCAATGGTGGCCTTCATGTCCGAGGATTTACTTTGGGAGCAAACTTGAGCTACGAGATTGCCTCCTCAAACGTGTTAAAGGGAGATGTCGATATGAGCGAAGCCGTCGACTTCTCAGATATCCCAGCGTTCATTACCGTCTTGCAATCCGGTGTTTTCCAAGCCGAAGCTGATTGCGATTGCAGTGGAGTTGTTGACTTTTCTGATATCCCAGCGTTCATCCTTATCTTGCAAGCGGGCTAGAGCGATGCACACCACAGCAGTAATTGCTTCGCGCACGTGTTAGAATAAACATTGGGAATTCCAGCCGTCTGGTCTATAGATCAGCGATTTGTAGACTAATATAGGTAGAAAGCTCCCGTTAGATAAATTGAACGTGTTAAAGTAAGCACAAGAATATTTTGCGATTGTAACATGGCGGGTCAGCCGCAATCTTGATGCTGCCTCCGCCTTGGATTACTCTCCAAATTTCACTTCCACCAAACTCCAAGAAAGACCACCATGCGACGTTTAGGATTGCCGAAGCTTTTTCTCCTGATTGCAGGACTTACAATGGTGTTGGCCGGCCCTAATGCTCAGGCTGATTTAATTTTTGAAGGAGGGAGCATTCAAGATGGCAACAATTGGCTTGACGATGCAAACGACTCGTTGGGGGCTCTGCCGGGAGCGGGCGACATAGGCATCATTAATGTAGATGGCACAACAGGCGGTAACTTGAACGGCACGCTCGCCGGTGCGACCATCAATCACACCGACGGAACCATATCTGGTGCCTACAACGCCAATAGTGCTGGACTTGTTTGGAATCTGCAGGGCGGCACAATCGCCGGCACTGG
>CAZDBE010000221.1:3183-9746 GCA_964503675.1 uncultured Pirellulaceae bacterium
TGGTAGCTCTTTGTCGCTGATTGCCGTTCCCGAACCCTCTAGTGCCGCACTGCTTGGCTTGGTCGCACTGGGCCTTGGAGCGCGACGTCGGCGCTAACACTCACACGACCGTCTAACGTCAGAATCTTGAAAACGCTGCCGATTTTGGCAGCGTTTTTTTGTACCCACGTTTTTCGTTCCTACCTTAATTCCCTCAGGATCCTCCAATGAAACACAATGTCTCGTACGTACCCCTACGTCTTTCGCTAATTCTAGTGTTTGTTCTGATGGATAGCGTTTTCGTTGCGGCTCAAAATCCTGTCGATGTTTACTTCATTGTCGGCCAGTCTAACGCCGGAAACATTGGTGAACAAAATGGCGTTGGTTCCACCGATGTTGGATTTAATCTGACCTATGGGCGCGTTCTAGATAGTAACGGAGATACCAATCCCGGAACGGTTGTTGATGGTTACTCGTCGAACCTTCTCGACCCAAATCAGGCTGTCAACCGACTCGCGGTTGGCCTGTATCAAGGTAACGATATCGCGATTTATACTTTTGGTCGAAATGGACGACCTTTAGCGAATGTTGTTGACTCGAATGACGGAGGGGAAAGTTGGTTTCCCGGTGACGGAACCACAAACTATGATGCTGAGCTTTATGGTGAATTTCAAAACTGGTCTAGTGCTCGATTGAATGAGCTCGGCGCTGCGGGAAACACTGCAACGGTGAAGGGTTTGTTTTGGTTTCAAGGTGAACGCGACGTCGTTTTAGAGCGAACCAATGTCGACAACACTGCAGCGGATAACTACGAGACTAACTTTGAAAACTTGATATCGCGCTTTCGTGATGACTTCAATGATGAGATTACGGTTGTCGCAGCCAAACTACGTATTGTCGCAAACTCGACCAACCAAGCACTCAACGATCAAGTCAACGCGGCTATTGCGAGCGTGGCCGCTGCCGATCCGTTGGTGGACGTTGTAGAAACGACAGTCAACCCCGACGGTACTGGCGGCCCGCTGGACGACCGATTCGGTAACTTCAACACCGACGTGCATTTTTCAAATGCCGCCCAAGAAATCATCGTGGATCGCTGGCTCATTGCCAGCCAAGTGAGCAGCCCGATCACGCAGCCCCAAACAATTAGCTTCGCTAACGTGACCAACCACAACCACGTATCAGCCAACAGCAATCCGGTCGCTGACGCCAGCACGATAAGTGAATCACCGTTCTTTGCGGGCGCTCCGGCCTCCAACGGATTATCTGGCAACTTAGGGTTCAACAACAATCCAGTTACATCGGGCCCCCCCACATCTCCCACAGCAACGCTCAGCGGTACTTTCACAGTTGTTGGTAATGCAACTGCTGGCGGTGGATATACCAACGGCAACGGCTTGCCCACCGGCATCACAGTCACCTACGACATAAGCTTCGATCTTTCTACGACTGACGGATCCAATCTGAGTGCAGGCGTCTCAGAATCTAATGGCTTGGGTGCCGGCAACGGTGACGCTTTCTTCACCCCAACTAACAATAACTTTAGTGGAAACTTGATCTTTGGAGCAGCCACCATTTCGAATGTATCTTTCGCTGGAACTCCAACTGATGAGGGCTTCATTTTTTCAAACGGAACGGTTGACTCAATCGATTTGCTTGGTATTTCATCAGCCTCTTTCTCTGGCACAAACGACGCGGTACTTTTGGCCGCCGACAACATGACAGTTTTGGTCGATTTCACGACGGATACTACCAGTACAACTGAAACACTTATCGACGCCACCAACAACAACCTGTTTGCTGGCCAAGAACTCGGTGATGCTATCTTGGGAGTAACAAATGGCGGCCTTCACGTTCGTGGATTTACGCTGGGAGCAAACCTAAGCTACTTGATTGCGCCGGCGGAAACCGTCTTAAAGGGAGATGCCGATTTGAGCGGAGTTGTCGATTTCGGTGATATCCCGGCATTCATCACCATCTTACAAGCCGGTGTTTTCCAAGCCGAAGCAGATGCCAATTGCGACACAGTTGTCAACTTTGGAGATATCCCAACATTCATCGCCATCTTACAAGGGCAATAGACTGGCGTCGATGAACAATTTCACTGCGGCGCGAAGCAATCAGTGCGACTATTGTCTCAACCGGCCTTTCTATAGCGCAGAAATATAGCGACTCATATCAGAAGCAATACTCCGATTCGAAGCACAGGTTTGAGCATTTGTTTGTGCGGCGAGTCTCTTCGTAGAGCGAATCGAAATCACCGCCGAACGTTAGGGTAGCGTGCCCCGTTTAAAACGAGCATTGACGGCGAACTCTCTTAGATTTGTCATTCTTAGTTTGTACAGGCGGATCCCAAACGTTAAGATTAGACCGTGAATCAAGTCAGTGTACCTGAATCACACGTCGAATATTCTCACTCTTAATCACTTGGTTTCAATGAAGCTCGCTCGACTGTTTGCATTTGAAATTTATCCCCAAAAGGGAATCGCTGAGCCGTCGCGACCAGTAGGCGGTAGAATTGTTCCCAACGACAGAATCAAGAATACGTTGGGCCAGATCGACATGGACGCAAGGCTCGATAAAGCGACTTCGATCGCCTTCCATGTCCAGAATCCAAAAACGGATAAGTATCAGAACGCGATGAGAAACCGCGTGCTGGATTTCTGCTTCTATTCAGCTAAGAAATCACAAGTAGCTTCCGAAGAAATGGCCCTAAGCCTCTCACGAGCTATGGACAACAGATCGAAGCCGCTTTTATTGCTCGTATCAAGTTTCGAACTCGCTAACAATCGTCGCAGGGTAGTTATTTGGGCCTTTCCCAAAGATGAAGCTTTCAAGTTTTCTGCCACCAAACAAGGAGCAACTGTTGAATTTGTTCCCGACGTGTTCAGCGTTTCGTCTCAGTTGAGAAAGGCTGCTGTCTTCGAAGGAACGAAATCAAACGACAGTTTCTGGGAAGGCCGAATGTTGGATCTACAAAGCGGAACGACGGACCTGTGGATCAAGGACTTTCTGCAATCCCGACTATCAGTAGGCGGGCACCAAGGGACCGCGCGGATGGTAGACACAATCGCTGAGTTTTATAAGTCGGCAATAGACGATGAATCGCGTGAACAGGTGTTCAATGCTATTGTTGCCGTCCGCACCTCTCCGGTTCGTAGAATGTCGTTGGCTCGATTTGCGAAAGATTATCTGAGCAATGACGTGAAGGTTAACTTTTTGGCTTCAGTTGCCAGCGAAGATCGAAATGTGACCTTCGACTTTGACAGAGCGCTCTTTGAAACCAAATTGGGATTCAAGCTTTTCAAAATGAAGGATGACGTGTACGTCTCAGCGCCGATTGGCCTAGTCGGTACAACAGTGAAAATTTCGAATTCCAAGCTGAGCTACAAAGGCGAGATTGTGGAAGAGAAGCTGAGGTCAATACATGGGCGATGAAAACTTGCGGGCCAACGAACAGTCCATGGCAACAGAACTCGAATCCATTTTGAGTGAAGCCATATCCGCATTCCCGTCAAAAATTGATACATCGTTAGTCGAATCTAATGATGGGTTTCGCTACCTCCACGTCACGACGCGCGTCATACCTGAATCATTGGTGGACACGATTGCGAAGCTGGAATCCGAGTTCATGGTTCGTTCGCGTGAAGATCATGTGGCTGGAAAAGTCCTATTGGAGTGCTCCATTCCAGATGGGGCATGGAAGCAAGGCGAGCTTCCGGAGGACTACAAGCGTGCCTTTACCATTGAGGTACAAAGCGATTCCTCAATACCCCGCGTCGATTCGGCAAACTCAACCTTCCCCAACAACGACGTCGCCAATGGATCATCGTTGTTGCTATCTGGAGGCGGATTTCGAGCGACGCTATTCCACCTAGGTGTAATCCGAAACCTCCGAAAGAATCAACAGCTAGGCAACATCAAAGAAGTGTTTTCGATTTCTGGTGGTAGCATTGCCGCCTCTCATCTAGCAAAACGATGGGATGATTACACAGGGACGGAAGTACAGTTCAAAGCTGCGGCAAAAGAGTTAGTAGACTTCACCAAGAAAGGCATTCGCGAAGATATCGTCAGGAAGTACGCCATCGTGTGGCTGATTCCATTGCTCTTGCTAACCCTAACAGTCAGTTGCTCGATCTATTTTTCCAACTATGTCTCTTGGCCCGTGGTCACTGCACTGGTTGGACTCGCCGTCGCCTCCTTTTGGTTGCTAGAACGCAACCTCCGGCCTGTTATTTCCTTGGAAAAGGCCTATCAAAAGTTGTTGAAAACGAAAAAGACTTCGCAAATTTCCGACAAGGCTCCAAAGTTCTTCTTCTTGGCAACCAACCTCACGACGGGAAACATCAGCTGCTTTGGCAACAAAGTATTTTTCCCAAACGTTGAGGAGAGCAAGTCTATCGAACAACAGGAGACGGTTGAATCGGATTTGATCAAATTAAGTCAGTGTGTCGCCGCATCGTCGGCGTTTCCCCCATTGTTTTCACCCTATCCGCTGGATCTAAAACAGTTGATTGGAGACAAGAAAGGGACTGGCATCCATTATTTGACCGACGGGGGCGTATTCGACAATCTGGGACTGCGGGCTTGTCGCCTTCTTTCAACGCAGGGCGGCGAAGTAATCGTTAGCGATGCAGAACGCCGTTTCGACTGGTCCACCGAATCAAAATTCCGCTGGCTCCCATCGCGTGCAGGCCGTGCAACTGACATTCTCATGAACCGCGTAAACAACTTGGAGCACGACCTAGTTGAGAATCAGAATGGCCTGTCTCTAGAAGCCCAAATACAAAATCGCGCGTTCAAGTTCGCCCGTCTTCAGGACGATTTTGAATCAGTTCCGGGAGACGACACCGCTCTCTCGGCAGATTTGAAACGTCGAATCCGTCGTATTCGCACCGACCTCGATTCGTTTACACCTGTTGAGATTCAATCTCTTTACACTGCCGGATTTTTGGCAACGGAAGTTGCCTATGGGCGCCCGCCGTCAATGGGCGACGGGGTCACATTTGGTCCAAGTGGCCTTCCAGCAGGTACCAGCGGCGACCGGTGGCTTCCCATCACGGACTTGCCTTCCTCTCAGACGATGGAACAGACAAAGGATCAGCTTGACTCAGCAAAGACTTTCCAAAGGCGTCTGCTTAATTGGCGATCACTTTGGACCTATCCGTTGCTCATTTCTTTGATCGCGTTATTGCTGGTCAATCCCGTCAGCTTTTGGATTTCCAAATCGTTTTGGTCGTTTCCTCCGCGCGACTTTGCAGCAGAGGTCGCCTATTCGATCAGCGCTGAAACACTTCCGCCACGCTACGCCTCCTTCGTCGACAAAGCTGTCGATGAAACGCCGCTCGCACCAGAGGGATCAAAGAGTGATTTCTTGGTATTGGAAAGTTTGCCTATCGGCCGGCACACGTTCCTACATTTTCGCCCAGCAAATTTTTCGGTCATACTTGATGTACCAGAGGGCTACACCATATTTAGTCAGCAGGCCTACCTTTACTTCGATGAGTCCAAGTCGATGCGTAGACTCCCACCCTTCAAAACGGAAGCAGGCCCATTTCGCGCAGATTCACCAACCGAAGACGGTCAACTGGTTTTTTTGGCTGGCGTTGCCTCCGAGCAGTCTGAAATCACGGAACTAACGCCTGCCGACTTTAAATTCATGGTGGTTCAAGAAACTCAATAGCAGCATCGGCCACCTTTGAACCATGCCCGCAGATCGCTACTGCAAAATCATGTTACTTTTCACGTTGGAGAATCACTTGAACAAGTTAGCCGCAGTAATGGCCGGATGCTTTGTCTTCACAGTTTGGGCCGCAGTGCCCAACGCCTCCAATGCTCAACCTCCGAAAACGTCCGTTTTGTTAAGTGTCATTGAGATCGACAATAGCGGCGAGCGGCCAGCGGAGAATATGCAGATCTATGCACTGCCCAAGAATCAAGGAGCGGCGCGCGGCAGAACTGACGCAAATGGAAAGATCCGGTTTGAGTTTGCCCCGACAGAATCAGTAGTGTTTCGGATTGGTGCTGGCGGGGGACAACTTCGGATGCAGCCTCTTTCGGGGCGGATCGATCAAACGACGTCCTGTATTATTGACCGACGCTCGTCGACAATCGTCTACCAAACGGTCAGTAGTAATTGGGCCCATCAATTTGCAACTCAAGGAATAACGGACCTCGTGCGTGACATCCGCGAGCAATCCGGAGGCCGGTTGATGAACAACCAGACCCGTGAATTCATCCTTCAGATTCGCCAAAATGCGATCGAGGCAACTAAGACAACAGCGGACATGTCACCTTTTGAAAAACAAGCTGCCGAACAGGAACGAGAATCGATTGTTCGTCAGATTGATGATCTTCTCGCTCCAGCCTGGAAAATAGGTGTGTCTTTCAACGCCGACGCCAACGGTGTTTACTTGACGAAAGTCAATCCCGATGGCCCCGCCGGTCGAGCTGGCTTGGCCGTCGGCGACCGAATTAAGTCGGTCGATTTGAGGAAACTCCCAGCAAAAGAGTCTTTCCCCGCGTTAATTGGAAACGCTGCCTCCCAAAGTATTCGGATCGAAGTCGAACGTGGTGGCATACGA
>CAZDBE010000222.1:0-9704 GCA_964503675.1 uncultured Pirellulaceae bacterium
CTGATTGCAATCAGGACGCAGTCGTGGACTTCGATGACATCGATCCGTTTATCGCAATCCTGATCGGTGGCTAAAAATATCAAAGCGGATAGCATTGAATAGTCGTATTCCACTCTTCTAAATCCCGCGATTTTGCGAGGCGAGATTCTTCTCGCAACCGCGATTTCCCAACGGGTACTACCCTGAGTCAATTGTCCACCACCGGATTTTTCGCACCCAAGCCGCTCTGCCACCCCAAGCTCGTCAACAAATTATCGCGAAACGAACTTTTTCGCTCCAAACAGCCTCTCCCTTCTGGTTGACCCGATTTGCTTTCGGATACAATGAGGTAAGACGAGCAGCTCAGATACGTCCAACGTACTCTGGTCAACACCGATCACCCAATCACTGCGGTTTCCCCGCATTTCAGTATTTGCCCTTACGGAGAAATAACGTGGCAGCAGAATTTAATGAAGACAACTTTGAAGCAGAAGTAATCAAAGCAGAAACACCTGTTCTAGTCGACTTTTGGTCAGAAGGCTGTCCTCCTTGCCGTGAACTTAGTCCGGTCATTGACGAACTTTCCGAGGAAGTGGGTAGCAGTGCCAAAATCGGTAAGTGCAATGTGACCGAAAACATGGAGTTGGCAATCAAATACGGGGTATCAGCCGTACCAACGATCTTGGTCTTCCAAGGTGGCGAGGTTATTAATCGCAAAGTTGGAGCCCTTCCAAAAGCTCAGCTACAGGAACTACTGGCAGTTTAGCCCTTAAACGAATCTTAGTTGCCAAGAATTTAGAGGCGTTCCGAATTTGTTCGGAACGCCTTTTTTCATAGCCAGCTTCCAGCCAAGAAAAACCAAGGCTGATTTAGCGAAAACTGTTCTTACCAGACGTCATCGTGTTTTAATTGACCATGTCTTTGATCTATATTGGAAGAGAAATTTCTGTTCAATTCTTCCTGTGATTTTGAGTGGTCATGCCCTTTCGAAGCAATATCGCGATTTCATCGGTTGTCTCTAGGCTCCTGTTTGGTCTCCTAGTTATTGCCTTCGCTGACCCCTTACGCGCGCAGATGACTAGCCCCAAACGTGTGGCGTTGTTAGTCGGAAACTCCAAATACGACAATGAACCGCTTAGGAACCCCGTTAACGATGTGGCAGCAGTTGAGAAAGCGTTGAAAGCACTAGACTTCAACGTTACGCTCCGAAACGATCGAACCAAGACTGAGTTAGAGTCTGATATCGATGAACTGACCAAAGACCGAAGGAAAGGCGATCTGTGTTTGTTTTTCTATGCCGGACATGGAGTCCAAGTTGACAATCAGAACTTCATGGTTCCAATTGGGGCCGAAGTAGAAAGAGAGCACCATGTGAAGCACCGGTGCGTCAACCTGCGCTACCTAATCGATGCAATGGAGGACTCCGACGGTAGCCTCAACATAGTTATTCTTGACGCTTGTCGTAACAATCCATTTCGATCATTTTCTCGTGGTTCGAAGAAAGGGCTGAGCGCTATCCCCGACGCGCCCCCAGGCATGATTGTCTCTTTTGCAGCGCCTTCGGGACAAACAACCCCTGACGGCGATGGTGATAACTCTCCCTTTACTCAAAGCCTTGTCGAAACCCTTGGCAACAAAAAGCCAGCCGGTTTACAGATAGTCGACTTATTCCTTGACACAAGTCAGATGGTGCGTCGTAAGACAGGCCTGACTCCCTACCTGCGGTTGGATGCAAGTATGCCCGACTACTATTTGATGCGACCCAAGGCAGCTTTAGATGACATTGGCAACGAGGAAGCTCTAGCCGCATTGCTAGAAAAGATCGCCGACAACAACGCTGAATGGGCAGCGGAGTACGAAAACGCAGCATCCAAAGAAGTTAGAGCAGAGATTGCGGATGCAGCTCGAACGGATGGAGCAATTGATGTCGACGAAGTCCTAAAAATTTCACGAAAGCTACAATCCGACCAAACTGCGTTGGAAGCGTTGGTGTTTGTAACAAAAGAAGGCGTGACCAACATGGGGCATGTAGTGGAAATCTGCACTCAAGCGGCAGACTATCACCTACGCAATCGTGACATCGGCGACTTAATCAAGGAACTTCCCGCCAGTCCGCTGGTCGCCTACGAAAATCTTCTAAAACTAGCCGCGAGAAAGTCAACCAGCAAAAACACGAGGGCTCAGGCGAGCTGGGATTTGATCCAGCTGATGGATTGGGCCGTTGAGAATAAACCTAGCAGTGACAAGTTAAAGCAGGGGCTTAAGGCTCCCGAGACCGAGCAAGCATTCAAGTTATACACAGAGTTTTTCTCGCAAATCGATACCAGCGAGCAACGTTACCTCAAGCTCCTAAATAGGCTCGGCACCCGCTACGGCGACGAGACTTTGCGGCGATCCGGCAAGAAAACATGTGCTGATGCAGTTGAGTATAGACGTTTTGAGCTTGAGCACCTTACAGTCGGCAAAGTGGCAGCAGAAATCGAAGGCATAGATCTAGATGGGGAAAAATTCAAGCTAAGCGACTATCGAGGAAAAGTTGTGCTCATTGACTTTTGGGCCGATTGGTGACCACCTTGCCAGGAACGCTATCCACGCGCACGGTCGTGCGTTGAACTACTTGTAGATGAACCCTTCGTTTTCCTAGGTGTCAATTGCGCAGACGACCCTGAACGCCTGAAGGCGGCCATTAAAGAACACAAGATCAACTGGCGTAGCTTTGATGATCAAGACGGAAGCATCAGAAGACAATGGCAGGTGGAAGGGATTCCAGTGATATTTCTGCTTGATAAGGACGGGGTAATTCGCTTCAAGGGGAGCCCCATGGAAAAAACACTAGAACCAACGCTTCGACGAATGCTAAACGAAATGGGAAGTGATGTCGACCTTTCGAAACTCGATGAAATGGTCGAAAAAGCCAAAGAAGCTGAGGAGGACTAAGCCTAAAGTGGATCCTTTGACTCATGGCAACTGATTGGCAGTCCAATCGAAATCGGTAAGAGTGAGACAAAGTAGAACATGGCGTTGCCAGTTGATTGCGTGGCATTCCCACTCCCAAACCTTAGGTTCCGCAAATACTGGCGGTCTAGCCAGTTTACGAGAACCAAGAGTCATAGAAACTAAAAGGCGTTCCGAACTCGTGCGGGACGCCTTTATTCGTAGTGTTGGCTATAAAGCAGAAACTGACCACGAATCTTGGGCTGTCATAAACACGAGTTTTCTATAAGCTGCTGCCTTCAGTCAATAAATGTCAGCCTCGATGGTTTCCTATGTTTTTTAAATCACGTCCAAACCTGTCTCCTAACGAGAAAGCTCAAGTTGAATTCTATTTTCAGTGGATCGCGGATTGTGTTGGCTATGAACGGATGCAATTACCCGTCCTTCGATCGGAACAGTTGCTGACGGGCCAAACAACGGCTGAAGTGGTAAACACCGTAGGAAAGCACCTCAGCCACAATATCGACCAACTAAAAATTGTGGTGCAACCGGAAGTTCTGGAGAAGTGCGGCGGAGGTGGCGGAGGCGGCGGTTCTTGCGAAGGACTCGGCAGTTTGCCGGGATCGTATGATGCTGACACGCGCACCATTACTCTGACCACTCAGTGGGAAGGAAGCCAACCGCTTTCTGTCGCGACGGCGATCCATTATGTAGTTGTTGACTTACTGGTACAGAACAATTTCCCAGGCGCTCACCTTCCTGAGTTTGTTGATGTTGCTGTGATTGCTACGGGGCTGGGCATTCTGCGTAGCCAGATCGATTTGGTTAGTAAGTCTGGGGCTTTCTGGGATACGACCGCTTGGGAAATCCTTCCCCCGCCATTTCTCGGAGCACAGAAAGCAGCTTACGCACATGCGATGGCCGCATGGGTGCGAAAGGAAAGATCACCTGCATGGACGAACGAGTTGACCACCGAAATTGTCGGCCCGATGAGCAAGTCGCTAAAGTTTCTATTAAAGACCAATGACGCGTTCTTCGACTGCTCTCCTGCAACCTCCAAAACCGCGTTGGCCAGTTACGAACACGAGCAATGGCTGCATTTGGCCAGCTCGAAACTGGAGTCGTCGCAGATCATTGGCCTGAGACACTGCGTCATTGATCCTGCTTGGGACGATGCAGTGGCATTGCAGTCTCAGTGGTCTAACCTGTTGGTCGATAAGTTTCGGTCAAACAGCAAAGATGTCGTTTTGCATGCAATTGCTGCGGTAGAACGTGGGAAGATTGCTTCTCCACAGATCGCGGATGAATTAATCGCACTAGTCGAAAATCGTGATGACGCAATTCGAGCGAAAGCAATATTGGCACTGACGAGCATCGAAAAACTTGATTCTGTGGCGATGGGGCTTGCCGCCCGAATGCTCGACAGCCGTGAAGATTTTTTGATCTTCGCCGGATTACAGGCCCTATCGTGGTCCAAGGAAGTATCGGATCAGGCGATGCCATTATTGGATCGAGCATTCGCCAGAGCCCTAGCGAACTGTGATCAGGAATTCATTGACCAGTTTGCTACCGGATACAGTAGGTGGCTTGCGGACCCCGCCGCGCATTTCCACGGTTTGTTCGAAGAGGACAGCCCCGAATATCTAGAGATAGCGTTGGAAGCGCTAAATGACGTCGGCGAACAACTTGTCTCACTGAATGACTGAAACAAGGCAACGTGAGAACCCGCCGATCTCGAATCGGCGTAGACTCGCCAATCAGTTTTCGTTGGGGACGGTTGATTCCACAAACGGCTCAAGCCGATTGAAAGCCTTTCGGAGAGAATCACGATCATCAACACTCCGCAACTCAACAGATGAAGAGCGTAAAGACGACTCAGACACGCGTGACCTTTCTTTGGCTGCTTCAGAACGTTTAACGTCGAATATTATCTGCTCAACGTCAAAGTCGGGAACTTCTTTCTGATGAATCATCAATGCTTCGCGGAGCATCTCGACACGATCTTCCTTCCGTTGGAAGCTCTCTTTGATCCAATCTACCACATCGGACTCGGGCAGTTCCAATGATTCCCGCACTTCTGAGATCGAGGTAATTCCGGATACTATTCGCTTTACCACTCCGTCACGGTATTTTTCCGAATACAGTCGCGATCGATGCGACTTTTCCTTTGGAGGAGATGGGCTTTTCAAACCACCGTTAGGCCGGGCGCTGTGTGATACTCTACGGAACGAACTAGCGGGAATTTTCTTATTGACTTCCCGCTGACGAGTCAGCAGAACGCGCCTAGAACGACAATGCGTGCAACTCCAAGTGCTTATCCCAAAGAGACTAGGAATCCCCAACAAGATCAGATTGATGAGCGAGAATACGCCGGCGACCCGACGATGATCCTTGTTCTCTTGACAAGAATCGCAAAATCCATGTTTTCTACCCATAGAGGGAACCTCTAAATTGAAAAGACGCGAACGCGCGGGAATCACTCAGAAGCACTCTCATCCGGTGGCTATTGTACCCTTACGCCGATTACATGGGTATCGTTGTTTTGCATTTTTTAGTCGTTGCTAGTTTGGCTAGGCGTGGAACTGCGTTAAGATGGGCGGTCAGCATTAACCACAGCACCCATAAATGCTCAATTTTGTTGAATAAAGGGGCCTGATCGGGCAACAATAGAAGTCTAAACTAGCTCCCGAGCCTTCCCCTTTTGGCTTGGAGATTTTGTCACAGCGAGCCACCGGTCCTGACACTCCGTGAACCGTTTTAGGGACTATCAGGGCTAACGTTAGCCGTTTTGTGTCGTATTTATTTATTGCGTATTTGAGAGCAAATTTGTGAAAGCGTTGGTGACGGGAGCAAACGGATTTCTAGGGTCATACTTAGTCCGGCATCTGCTGAAACAAAACTACGAAGTCACCGCAATGACTCGTCGTCGCGACGAAGGGCTGGCGAGTCTGAACGTGGAGATGGCCCATGGCGACGTACGCGACTTCGACAGCGTGCTCGCGGCTTGTACGGGCCAAGACATCGTGTTTCACACGGCGGCCATTTCTGGAATTTGGGGCCCTTGGAAACGGTTCTATTCAACCAACACCGTTGGAACGCGCAATGTCGTCGACGCGTGTGTCCAATCAAGTGTTCGACGATTGGTCTACACCAGCAGTCCATCGGTGACGTTCAATGGCCAGCATCAGACTAACATCGATGAATCGGCACCTTACCCAAAACGGTGGTTGTGCCACTATCCTCATTCCAAAGCACTTGCCGAACAGAACGTTTTAAACGCGAATGACAAATTTGACCTTTTGACCTGCGCATTGCGGCCCCATTTAATCTGGGGGCCGGGTGACCGACATCTGATTCCGCGTTTGATTGATCGAGCAAAAAAGAAGCAATTACGTCGCGTTGGTGATGGAGCGAACTTGATCGACACGATCTACGTTGAAAACGCTGCCGAAGCACATCTGCAGGCGGCTGAAGCGTTAGTGGATGATTCGCCGCTGTGCGGCAAGGCGTACTTCATTTCCCAAGACGATCCAGTGAATTGCTGGGAATGGATCAACGAGATACTACAAAGAGCGGGAGTGCCTAGGGTCCGGCAGTCGATTTCCTTTCGGTGGGCATATCGATTGGGCTACGCGCTGGAGGGCATTCACGAATTAATGAACAAGGATTCCGAGCCTCGCATGACGCGTTTCCTTGCCGCTCAGTTAGCCAAAAATCATTACTTCGATATTTCCCGTGCCAAACGCGATTTTGGCTACGCTCCACGCGTAGGAAATGCAGAAGGCATGCTTCGAATGCAAGAGGCGTTACAGGCCGAGGCACACGGCTGAGATCGTCACCCCGATAAGTGATCGCAAAAGAAAAAGCCAGGCGCGAGATCACGACTGGCTTTTTTGATTTACAGACTGTTGCATTTCAGATCGAGGCAATTACTTGCGACGACGAACGGCTCCGGCAAGACCGACCAAACCAAGCAATGCGATGCTAGACGGCTCTGGAACGGCAGTGACCGTGATATTGTCAACTCCGATGTGGCCATTAGAGCCACTTCCGGCACCATGGTTAATGCTGAACCCAATCAGAATCGACTCACCGTTTTGCAGTGGAGTCGTTGGCTCAAGAGTCACTGACCTACTCGTGACCATGACTGCAGACAAGTTTTCGTTAGCTCCCGTTATACCGGTTGTTAACGTGGTTCCCGTGATACCGGCTTGAGTAAAGCCGCCATCGTTCGAGTTGTAGTTCATATCGATGGTCGTTGCCCGTCCACCGGCTGAGTACTGTTCTACATCCCACGTTATCAAAAATGTTTCGATGGCCGTTCCCGTGCCATTCGTGATCGTCCAATTCAAAAAATCTCCGCCGCCTGAGCTTCTTTTCGAACCAAACGCTCGGTCAGCATCGTCGCCGAAAACCAACGCGTAGTTACTGTTTGAGTTGCTGTAAGCGCCAGAAGCATCGTAGATTCCGCCGGGGGAATAATCGCCATCGGTAAAAGCGAAGTCTGTCGGGACCGTTGCTGCGGTTCCAGCATAGCTGTTAAAGTCTTGAGTCACGGTCACGCCAAAACCTGAGATCAAATCAGCCGAAGCAGATCCAATCATCATAAAAGCGGCCATCAAGGCCAAACTAAATATCTTTTTCATCAAATCACTCTCTTTCGTACAGAAGAAATATAGGCTTGTTGTTTTTGAAGTCGTGAGTGGCTTAAGTCCCCACCGTACATGTTGAGAACAATACTGCAACAGCTCCCCCTGAGTCTTAACACAGTATTAACGCGACAAAAAGCGGAAAAAAGCTGGTTCATCTTTTTGGCTTTGGCAACAGTGGTAGGTAGAACCGCCTAATCTCCCTCCAATGTCCGGGACACCAACTTTTCTTGCTAAATGGCGAAAACGGTCCTGACGAGGGCGCGATAAGCCAACGCCAAAGATTTATTTTCCACCAACCCTTGCCTTAAGCTTTGAACCGGTCTTTTGGGGCAAGAGAGGCCTACGGCCTGATGAGTCGAGATGCCTTCAGGGTCTTGCGCTACAAACACAAAAAATTGTGGCCAACCGACGTGCAAATTTCAGGCAGTAAACATAATTGGGCCTCTTGCGTTAACGTTCAATTTTCTTTTCAGCGACAAACCAACTGACTACCGGTCTGGCCTCAAAGTTCGTCTCTGAGCCGGTTGCAAAACGGGCGTTTAATCGGTAATTTCTACGCCGGTCAAGAAAAGGATTAGAAGTAACTCTCGCGCTCACAACGCCCCCCGCAGGACTCATATGCCCCAGTTCCCCAAACCAGAAGATTTGCCAGACGATCAACGAATCGTCATCACGGGGCTTGGCTTAACCTCTCCCAACGGCAACAGCCTTGACGAGTTCCGCGATAGTTTGCTCAACGGCCGCAGCGGAATTCAAGACTACGAGATTCGCTATTTTGGGAAAACGGTTGCCGGCATCTGCGATTTCGAAGTCAAACGCCATCAGTCTCGTCGTGACGCCCGTCGCGGGACACGCGCCGGCAGTGTCGGTATTTATTGTGCACGAGAGGCGGTTGCCCATTCAGGGTTAGACTGGGAGAACGTCGATACCAGTCGCGTGGGGATCTACGTCGGCATCACCGAACACGGTAACGTCGAAACCGAAAGCGAAATCTACGAGATCAGCAAATTCGAGTACGACACTAGCGTTTGGACGCATCACCATAATCCACGAACTGTCGCCAACAATCCAGCCGGCGAAATCGCGCTCAACATGAGCATCACTGGCCCGCACTACACCATCGGTGCGGCCTGTGCGGCAGGCAACGCGGGCTTGATCCAAGGCTTGCAGATGTTGCGATTAAAAGAGTGCGATATTGCAATTGCTGGCGGAGTATCAGAGAGCATTCACACGTTTGGAATTTTCGCTGGCTTCAACAGCCAAGGAGCACTCGCCTCTCACGAGGACCCCACCAAAGCGTCTCGTCCGTTCGATGTCAATCGAAACGGTATCGTCGTCGCCGAGGGCGGGTGCTTGTATACGCTGGAGCGACTCTCGGACGCCAAGGCGCGGTCGGCGAACATCATCGGCGAGATTGTTGGTTACGCAATGAACACCGATGCCACAGATTTCGTGCTACCCAACCCTACACGGCAGGCTCAATGTATCCGAATGGCCCTCGATCGTGCTTGTATCAATGCCGAAGACATCGATATCGTCAGCACTCACGCCACGGGTACCGGCATGGGAGACGTGCTTGAGTGCGAGGCGGTGAGAGATGTGTTTGGCCAATGTAATAATACGTTCATAAATAACACAAAAAGCTTTATTGGGCATACGATGGGGGCAGCCGGTGCCATAGAATTGGCTGGAAACTTGGCGTCGTTCAAAGATAACACAGTCCATCCGTCCATTAACGTAGACGATTTGGATCCGGAGTGTGCCATTGATGGGCTTGTGATCAATGAAGCTCGGGAACTGGATCGAGTCGATTACGTGTTTAATAACTCCTTCGGCATGCTGGGAATCAATTCGGCAGTCGTTATTAAACGAATGTAGCGTTTCGCGAACGCAGGATCTTGTGTATAACGGCTGTTCGAAATTCGCCGATTTCACATTTGTAAAATTCCATAACACTGCTTGCAACAAAGCCTTGGCTTAATCAAATAGCGCCCACTCATTGACCCAATTGATGCCGTTACAGTTCTCAAGAACGACATCGGTCGAGGAAAAGAAAAAGAGACACGGAGTTAAAAATGGTCCCCACAGAAATCAGAACCGCAATCATCGACATCCTCGCAGACATCGCTCCCGATGAGG
>CAZDBE010000223.1:0-9648 GCA_964503675.1 uncultured Pirellulaceae bacterium
GTCATTACCCCGTCAACATCGGACAGGATCAGTCGGACTCGTTGCATCCTTTTGTCGATCTTCATCTACGCCGCTTGTTTCATTTGGTTCTGATTTGGCATATCAATTTCACGGGATTTTAAAGAAGCAGGGCAGGTGAGGCAATGTTGATCGAGTAGTCGTCTTCTCCCGTCTTAGCTCCGCAGTAAAGGGCTACGGCGTTGCTAGCAGTATCTGATGCTCGTCGAAGTGAGAAACTAAGGCCACCCTTGGGCTAGGCAAACGTCAATGTAGCTCGATGGTCCCCACGGGGACCACCGAGCTACGATACGCCTCGCTCACGCGTCGAGGCTGTGACTTTTTCGAAAACGTTGCGTATTTGCTTCGAACGAATGCTTGTTGTACCGGCTTTAGCCGGAATTTGACTGAGGCGATTCCGCCTAAAGGCGGTACAACGAACGGTGTCAATAAAAAATCACAGCCTCGTCGGGTTAGAAACGACGCAAGCTCCGAATCAGTCTTTCTCGCGGATGACTTCGTCTAGAAGTTCTCCGAACTGAATAGTGTTAAAATCCATTTTGGCAGATGCCCGAGCACAAAGTCCCTTTTCCATTTCAGCCATCTCACCGTCGGCGGCCATCAGTCGAATCATCTCCTTGATTAATAAGACTCGTTCGTCGTAGTCCTCAGGAACCTCTAGCTGGATCTCTCCTGTGCTTAGGCCAACCATTGCCGTCTCAAATTCGTCGTTGGGAATGCCCCACTTGTTAGCGCGGTCAATCAAGAAAGCAATCTCTTCTTCGGTAAACTTCTGATCCACGGCGGCGAGGTTAACCAGATTGTGAAATAGTTGCGTGCGATCTTTCGCCATGGAGGACTCCGTTGTTATTGGTGGAATATTGTTGTCGGAGGGTTTCAGCCACCGCAATCTTGATTGGTCTTTTATCAGGAACGTCTAATAAAATCGGCGGCGTGGCTACGAATCTCTTTACCGTTGAGAACGTGGACCATGCGCAGATTCTGGATCGTAGTGTCACTGAATTTGCCCAGTGGCAAGTGTACCCATGACTTCTTGAAAAGTTTAGCAATCTGACGCCAGGCTTGTCCTGGCGGCGCTGAACTCAATAGAGCAATGTGTTTGCACTGGCTGTGAAGGCAAGCGGCTCCCAACAGACGCTCTTCCAACGTTGTGGCGAAATCCAGCCGAGGGTCCTGCCAAATATCAATCACGGCAACCGGAGGATATATAAACAGGGCGCCGCCGTAGTTGGCTAGACAAATTCCAGGCCCAACGGGCTGCTGAGTAAAATCAGTTGCGTAAAATGCCAGAGTCGATTCGTTAGCGTGTTCGGCGAACCAAGTTGTCCGCCAAGGATACTCACGCGGGTCCGCAGGAGAATCAAACAGCATTACCGCCGCATCCATCTTGCCTCGACTAGGCGGCAGGACTTTTACATGAATCTCGTTGTCGTACCAGTGACGAACCGTTTCTCGCATGTCGATTCCATCTTTTACGCTGGTCGTGAACTTCTCAGTCTGCACTAAATCAGCGCCCATCGCTTCTTTAGCCCGATCAAAAACGGTGCGGCGAAAGCTCTCAATTAGATCGTCTTCCGGCGGCCAACTGCATTGAGAGTAGGGGTTCCATTTTTGCTGCCAGTCTTGTTGTTGGCGCTTGTCCGGACGCGGGATCAGCTTCAATTCGGTCCACACCATCGGCGGTCCTGGCAATCGACTGCACGCTGACAACATCTCATCATCCGGCAGTGCGACATGGTCGATGCCCATGCGCGCCGAATTCAGATCGAGGTCGCGGCAGTAATCAAACTGTTTGGCCAGCTCCAGCACATTGATGGCGTACCCATCTCCAGCGACCTGCTGCGCAGCGGTGACGATCGTCGGCAGCTGCGGCGTAAAACCGTGCTCGATCAACGTCAGGTTGCGAGTGTATTTCAACCATTTGGCCAGCAAACTCGGAGTGATCTTGCGGGCTCTGCTTTTGTACTCGTCGGTATACCTTTCTCGCGCCGCAATCAATAACTCCTTCACGCCATCGATTCCCAGATGCTCGTCATCGGACAATTCTTCTCGAGCGCGTTCGTACAGATTGGTGATGAAGGGCAATTCGCCCAACAAGAAATACAGCGTGTCGGCGGTTACCTGATAGCGTTCGGTCTCTTGTGTAGGTTCACTATCAGGACAGACCAGTTCTTTGTCGTTGAACGCCGCCCGGATCCAGGGCCAATCCAGCACACTGGTGACAAACAGGATCTTCTTATAGTCGATCGACAGTTCACGTAACTGCCACGCCATATGTTCGATGCGGGTCTTCCACTGCGCCCCTTCGCCCGGTTCGATAAACGGCAGCACGGCCGCAGCATATTTCTCGAGGCTCATTTTCTTCAGCGCAAAAGCGTCTGGCATCACACGAGAGTGTGGTTCAAAACGGCTGGTCTCCATATCAATAAAGTGGCGTGGGATCCGATCACCCATCGCCGTTCGAATCGCCGCGATCACACCTTGGCACGGATCGACTGGAACGTAGCTAACACCCAACTCACGGTCCTCATCCGAGGAATTGAAGCTTTGAGCGTCGTCATCTTCTGAGAATTCATTGCTGGGCGAGAAATCAGTTGGTGTCAAATATTGCAGGTCGCGCTGAACCACGATGCTCGGCGTGGGCAGCTGTAAAATTGCTTCCTCGGTTGCAGATTGAAACGACGGAGGCAATGCCACGGCCAAGCAATCGTAGGAGTACTTCATCATCAATCGGCGGACCTCCCACGCAAAATCGCCGCTGCCATGTACCACGGGCAGTACTGTTACATGCGGCCCAATCTCCAGAAGTTTATCGATCAAAACGGATCCCCTTCATCGTCGTCATCAGGGTCGACATCGTAGGGGCCGACATCTGGCGAACCGGGATGTAATGAATCGTTGCTGTCAAAAAAGAAATCTCCGAACCCGAGTGGTAAACTCTGACCACCCAATGACTGGTGCCGCTTTTTGGCCAATGATTGAAGATCGGCCGCCTCAGGACCCAAGCATTGAATTAGAGCTTCCTGCCACGCGACGTCTTTGGCCAGTGGGTGATCTGTTTCTTGGCTCATTCGTTTGGTTGCATAACGCAGGAGGTTAATCCCATCACGTGGCGAGAAATCGAGCTTCAGCCCATGTGCGGTCTGCAGGAAGTCGACGGTCATCGACAGCATCTCGGCTTCGCAAAATGGTAAGTGATACTCGAGTATCGCTTTTTCGTCTTCGCGCGACGGAAATTGAATGTTCAGTGTTGGTTGCAGGCGGCTGAGTATATAGTCAGGGATCTCGAACGTTGATTCATCGATGTTCATCGTCACGGCACAGCGAAAGTCAGGATGAGCCTCGATGGAAACGCCCGCGACAATCGATTCGATATAGCGACGATGATCCAGTAACGGCGCAAGACTGGCCCAAGATTTTTCGTTCATCCGGTTGCCCTCATCGAGCACACATACTCCGCCTTGAATCATGGCAGTGACCAGCGGCGATGCGTGGTAGGCAATTTTTCCACTCTCGGCCAGCACAGGCGTGATCAACAGATCCTCTGGACGAGTGTCGGCGGTGCACTGGTAGATGAACAAGTCTTGCTTGCGAGTCGCGGCGGCCGCCATTGCTAGTTGTGTCTTGCCGATACCCGGCGGGCCGACCAGCCGAGGCGTCAGAGGAAGATCGTCTTCGTCGACAACCAGCCAACAGGCGAGTACCTGTTTGAGAATTTCTCTTTGGCCGATCCAGCTGCTGTTGAGCTTATGCGGTTCGCTCAAATGCAAGTTGATATTTTTTACACTGAATGTCTCAGACATGAATCAATTGGCGTTTCTGATAGTGGTCGAACGTAGAACAAGTTCCTACAACAGTAGGCGATAGAGGACTCCATTTTATTGGCCAGTGTCGATGATCACCACCACCTGTTAATCCGGCAGGAAAACCGGTTAATTCACGAGTTTTACCCTCGCGAGAATTTGCATCGTGCCAATACAGCATCTGTTTGCTTGTTGGCCAGTGAACGCTTTGAAGCATTCGCCAATAGGCGACTTCCAAATTTCTCGCGCGGAATGTGACTGTTCGGTGGGATCGAACGCATGGTATTCATGGTATTGTATCTGAGTCCGTTTAAGTACAAGTGGTGCCCACTTGCGCATCTTGGTCAGCTCGTTCAGAAGGTAAACCAACTATCGCCAGAAAATTCACTAGCGTATGGATAGTCATAGCATTGCTCGTTTCAGTTAGCGGGTTCGGTAACTCTGAGACCTCGGCAGCTGAACCAGCGGTGGACAAACCTAACATCCTATTTATCTATCTGGACGATCTTGGCTGGAAAGATACTAGTTACATGGGATCGGACTTTTACGAAACACCTCATCTCGACAGGCTTGCCAGTGGCGGATTGGTGTTCACCAACGCCTACTCCTGTGCAGCCAACTGTGCGCCGGCCCGGGCAAGCCTTCTCTCTGGGCAATACACTCCACGACATCAGATCTACAACGTCGGCACGAAACCGCGTGGAAAATCGATGCATCGAAGGTTAAAGCATGTTCTTGGTGTAAAGACCTTAGACACAAGCATCAAAACTTGGGCCCATCAATTACAATCCGTTGGTTACCAAACGGCGACGATGGGAAAGTGGCACCTGAGTGACGATCCGATTCCCTACGGGTTTCACGTTAACGTGGGCGGGACACACGCGGGAGGTCCACCTAAAGGATACTATCCACCGCACGGCAAAGCGCCGGGTTTGCAGGACGCGCCAGTGGGGCAATACGTAACTGATCGACTTAGCGATGAGGCCTGCAAGTTCATCACGGCCAACAAAGCCAATCCATGGACGCTGTACCTGACGCACTTTGCGGTCCACACGCCGATTCAGGCGAAGAAAGAACTGGTCGCCAAATACGAAGGAAAAAAGCCTGGCGACTTGCACCACAACGTTAAGATGGCGACGATGATTCAAGCCGTTGATGATGGTGTCGGCAGAATCGTGACGACGCTAGATCGACTTGGAATACGCGACAACACCGTGATTATATTTTTCTCCGACAATGGCGGTTACGGTCCGGCGACCGACATGGATCCACTAAAAGGACATAAAGGCACCTACTACGAGGGTGGAATTCGAGTTCCGTTTTTCGTCAATTGGCCTAGAATTGTTCGAGCCAACCAAAGTTCCGCCGAGCCGATTATTGGCGTCGACATCTATCCAACGCTTTGCGAGATCGGCGGCACCTCACTTCCCGAAAACCAGATCTGTGACGGTGTGAGTTTGGTTAGCCTGTTCAAGGGCGAGAGCCGAGATCTGAATCAAGACGGCAAGCCACGGGCACTTTATTGGCACTTTCCCGCTTACCTTCAATCGTACAATGACAATAATTGTGCTTTTGACGAACAACGCGATCCCCTGTTTCGTTCCCGACCTTGCAGCGTGATTCGAAAAGGGAAATGGAAGTTGATCCAATTTTTCGAATCGGAAGACTTGGAACTTTACGATCTAAGTAGCGATCTGGGTGAAACGACCAATCTTGCCGAAAGTAATTCTACAATTGCAAACGAATTGTTTTCCGAGTTGAAAAGCTGGCAAGTTCAAACAGCTGCCGCGATTCCGCGAGCCGCCAACCCGAAATTCGACGAAGCTGCAGAGCGCGCGGCAATCGAGAAATGCAATTCCCAATCGGACTCAACTGGTTCAAAGCGCAGATAAGAAAAACGCTCGATAGTAGAATTCAGCGTGAGGTCGAATCGTGTTTTTTGGATACAAGGAAAGTTAAAATGATCAACAACCATTATAAACTGTGGCGTTTCCTGTTTTGCTTGGTGGCTGGTTTGCAGATGTTGACTGAGGTTCCCTGCGTGCCGGTTACATACGCTCAGATGCCAGAAGGATTCACTCAACTCGCCACTGGTGATCCAGCGCCGGACTTTGATCTGCCCGGAGTTGATGACAAGAATCACACGCTGGCCAGTTTCGCCGACAGCAAGGTGCTGATGGTGGTGTTTACCTGCAACCACTGCCCCACTGCTCAGGCTTATGAAGTGCGACTGAATCAAATGGTGACCGACTACGCCGACAAAGGTTTGGCACTGGTGGCGATCTCTCCCAATGATCCGCAGGCGGTACGGTTGGATGAGTTGGGCTATTCGGACGTTGGCGACACGCTCGAAGACATGAAAGTACGTGCTAATGAAGCAGGATTCAAGTTTCCCTATCTGTACGATGGCGAAAACCAGAGGGTATCGCTCAGCTACGGCGCGCGGGCGACGCCGCACGTCTTCATTTTCGATTCTGCGAGAAAGCTGCGGTATCAAGGCCGCATCGATGATTCGGAATCAGGTGATGCGATCGAGTCCGCTGATGCACGAAACGCCATCGATGCGATTTTGACCGGCGAGAAAGTTGCAGTAGAGAAGACACGCGTGTTCGGTTGTTCGACCAAATGGATCTCCAAGCGTCAATCGGCCAAAGATTCAATCAAGCGTTGGTCGCAAGAGCCAGTAGAAATTAGTGTGGCCAACCAAGACGATATCAAGGCGTTGGCCGCCAATGACACCGACAAGTATCGACTGGTCAATGTATGGGCAACCTGGTGTGCCCCGTGCGTGAAGGAGTTGCCTGAATTAGTGACGATTAACCGAATGTATCGTGGTCGTAGGTTTGAACTGGTCACGATCAGCACCGACAGCGCTGCTGACAAAGAGAAAGCACTGAAGGTCCTTAAGGATAAACAGTGCTCGTCGAAGAATTTTCTGTTTGACTCTGAAAAACGAGATGACCTGTTTGATAATCTCGATGCTCAATCCGAAGGTGGCGTACCCTATACCGTTCTGATAGCGCCGGGCGGGGAAGTTGTCCACCGCCAGCACAACTCGATCGATCCAGCGGCACTCAAACGGATTATAGTTGACCGAATTGGAAGAACTTTCGGCGATGATAAGTAGCCGGAATAAGAACTAAGGATGCATTTGCATACTGCTCAGACGACTCTTTAGGTTATCGATTCCACTGCGCAACGCCCAAGCCCGATCAGTATCGTTTGCCGTTTGTCCGGCGTGAGCCAGTGCATTTGAAATGATCGAAGTTGTATACGCATCAGCGCCTTCAATACCTGTGTCCATCAATGTCTGCATCGTTGATTCGTAAACGGCACAGCAACCGCGGTGATCTCCGGAATTGAATGCCGGTACGCCCTGATGAATCGCAGAAGTCAACATTCCGACCGCGCTAGCTGGAGTGACGCTGTTGCCGGGAATCAAGACTGTATCGATTGCGTGTACAACGCCATTGGATGTTTCTATGTTTTTGCTGATGACTGTGGCGTCGTTGACGGAAATTCCGTTGGCCGAAAATCCAATCTTCACGCTACGACCAAGTAAGGTTTGCGCTGTCCGAGCCTTCACGGCTTGATCTGCGTAAACCCGACCCGGAACAACGTGATACTTCAGAATGTCAACTAGTTTTTGCTTGCTGCCGGGCTCCAACAGTGAGTCTACCGTACCCGAAGGTAATTTAGCAAACGCGTCATCGGTGGGTGCGAACACCGTAAAGGGGCCTTTGCCGCTCAACACGCCACCAAGATCAGCGGCACCTACTGCCGCAACAAGGGTGTTGAAGATACCGGCCTCTGTTGCTGTGACAGGGATAGATTTGTCGGCTGGCAACAGGACTTCATCAATGACATGAATCACACCGTTGGTGCACTGAATGTCCGTCGCAGTGAGCGAAGCGTTGTTGATTTTGGGGAGATCGTTTTGCAGATTCAGATCCAATTTTTGTCCGTTAAGAGTTGTTGCCGAACGAAGACCGTAGGCATCTGCCGCCATCACGCGACCCGGGACAACATGGTAGGTCAGCACTGCTGCCAATCTGTCTTTGTTTTGCGGAAGCAACAGGCTCTCAACGGTTCCCGGCGGCAATTTCGCGAACGCGTCGTCGGTGGGAGCGAACACTGTGAGTTCTTGCCCACCACTGAGTGCTCCTACTAAATTGGCAGCCTTCGCGGCAGCAACCAAAGTGTCGAAGTTACCGGACCCAATTGCGGTTTCAGCAATGCTCTTTTGTTGCGCTATCCCCTGCGACGATGCAGCGCACAGGTAAACGAGTGAAATCAGACATACGGCTAACTGATGGATCTTCATCTAGATCTCCAAGTGAGAGAGGGATGTCGTATCAGAACCGGAAGAAAAGCAGGCGAGTAACAGGACGTGGCAATTGGCGGTTTGTTGCTCGTCTGTTGGCATGTAAGATCGACGGCAGAAGGCATCTTTTAAGCACGAAAAAGGCCGGAGAGTATTCCCCGGCCTTTCGTTTGCCGTAATTAAGAGTGCCAGACTTTTGCCTCTGGGGCACTACGATCGACGCCGTCGGGTGGCAAGAACTGCGAGCCCAAGCCCCACCAATCCAAGTGCTGAAGGTTCAGGTACCGACGCGAGGCTGGTGCCAAGTGTTTGCTCCAATGCAAGCGACTGTGAGTGAACTTGCATTGGTGGCGAGAAGATTGTGTATACCGAATCGCTGGATTCGATGGCAGGATTTTCGGACGACAATTGCCACTCCAGAAAGTAAATTGATCCCGATGCTTCAGGTGTGAGATCCAAAAAATAGTCAGGGTCGAGGTCGATACGATTGAGCGGATTGGACCAATCGGTAACTAAGTCAAACATCAAAGCGCTGCCCATGCCGATGTTGTCGGTGTCTACCGATGCGGCAAGGAAGTCGATTTCGATCGACTCGTTGGCCGCAAATGGAGATGCGACAAAGGCGGTTGTTGTAGGAGAGGTCCATTTGCCGGCGCCCGTCAGTTCAATACTTAGATCGAATCCTGATAATAGACTTGCTTGGTTCTGGTATCCGTACTGTTGAGTCGTTCCGTTTTCGTCAACGAAAGAGTTGGCGAACGTAACGTCGAAACCGGGCAGGGTAGCCACCGTGGATCCTGGCGCCCAGTGATTGTGAATGGCGTTGGTGAAAGGTCTTACGTAGTCACCTTGATCAAAAGTGCCCGAGTTGTAGCCTTGAGCGTGTAACTGGCCATCGATGACTACGACGTCAAATCTTCGACCGCCGTGAGCCAGCAGTAGTTGAGACGACGCGAATGCAATCGTTAAGGTGAGTGTCAGCGTCTTGATTAAATTCATGTTTAGTTACTTTCAATGTGTATGTAATGTCTGGATTTCGAGGATTGCAATTCAGAACGAATCGCGTCGCCAATCTTCATTCGGTTTGGCAAAATTCGTTCCGTGGGCAATGTCAGAGTTGACCCAGTTTCTAAGTTCGTTTTCGCTGACGGACGTTACGTGTCCGTCTGCATAAAGGTAATTCGCTGATCCGAGGTGCCGTGACGGAGCAATCTCTGCGACCATGAAGTCCCAGACTTTGTCACGACGGATGCGCGAAGGTTTGTAAAAAGTAGAACAGTGGACATGATCGAGTTGTGTCTCGCGATATTCGGAGCCCTCAAACAAAACCACTTGAGCGTGTGTTGAACGCAGCTGATTAAAATTCACAACAGAACCGCTTACGCTGGCATTCGCTAGGAAATCGTTAATCACGTAAGACGTTCCCTGCCGGTCATCGGAAAGCCAAAATTCGGCCTTCGGATCTTCGGGGCAAATTCGAATCGAATCTACGCCCTCGGTAAA
>CAZDBE010000224.1:0-9605 GCA_964503675.1 uncultured Pirellulaceae bacterium
TAGTGGTTTCCTTCGATCCTTCCGATTCTATCAACGCCAGCAAGCTTGCCGCATTTAGAGAACACTACAACATTGGAGCAGGAGTTGTGATTGTAGGCGGTTTGTCTGCTTCACTTTCCAACAGTACTGGCAGAATTGCGTTACAGCAGCCAGACACTCCAGATTTGCTTGGCGCGATTCCGCATGTGGTCGTGGATGAAGTGGTTTACGACGACCTTGCTCCTTGGGGCGATGCCGATGGATCGGGTCAAGTGCTTGAACGAGATGACTTCTCAGCCAACGGTAATCTTGCTTCCAGCTGGATCACAGCGTCTCCAACGCTCGGCTTTTTTGAGGATGACTTTTTGCTTGGCGACGTCAACCAAGACGGTGTCATGGATTTCTCTGACATCCCTTCCTTCATCTCAATACTGCAATCTGGTATTTACCTTGACGAAGCAGATATTAACGGAGACGGAGTTGTCGACTTCTCTGACATCCCTTTCTTCATTGACCTCCTGATCGCGCAGTAGGGGAATTGGTGACGTTTTCAGGTCCGTTATTTGTGAGACGGTTTACATTGCCTGCAGTAAGTCAATTCGATAGCGTGCCGATTTCAAGGATATCAAGCGTTGTTGAGTTTGATTTTAGCCAAACGCTGCCGTTTACGACTGGATTTTCAAGCAAAATCAAGGTAACGTAAGGGGAGGATCTCACCCCTCCGTCGTTTGTTAAAGGTAGTTCCTTCATGGCGTTTCTTGTTGTGAGGAGCGATAGGAGGTCCATTCTGGTCATTCGAGTGCATCTATGCCGTATATTCCATCGTTTTCATTTCTGCAGTTGTCATGCTGCCACACTAGGAAGACTATTCGTCGAAGAATCCAGAACACTAGCCGGACTTCATACGACACGTTGGAGCCGCGACAGATGTTGGCGCCGCTGATCAACGAATTTGTGGCGTCCAACGGTTCCGGTCGCCTCGACGACAACGGCAGCACGAGCGACTGGATCGAGATTTACAATGACGGCCCATCGATCAACTTGGCTGGTTACTCACTGACCGACGATGCCAGCAACCCAACGAAGTATGTTTTTCCTCTCTTTTTCCTTTTTGAAAATCAATATTTGGTTGTTACTGCAGGTCACGACACGAGCCCCGTCGCCGGAACAGATGTTTACACTGGGTTTGGGCTAAGTAGTGCCGGTGAGTACTTGGCGCTCTATGACAACACTGGAACCTTACTTTCTGAGTTTTCCGCTGGAGGCACTGACTATCCAGAACAAGTTACCGACGTCAGCTACGGCTTCGTTAATGACGGAAACTATAATCAACCAAGCTATTTCGCAACGCCGACTCCAGGCGCTGCCAACACGAATGCGGTCGATGGTGTTGTTGGACGCGTCAACGCTTCGGTTTCCGCTGGTTTCTTCGACGTCGCGTTCCCTGTTTCCCTTTCGACTGAGACAGCCGGCGCGACGATCTGGTACACGACCGATGGCAGTGCGCCTTCTCCAACTAACGGACAGAACTATTCGAGTGGGCCGGGTTCAGGCCCATTCACGATCAATAGTACCACCAATCTGCGGGCAGTGGCAACCAGAACTAATTTCGCAACGGTGCCCGATCGAACATGGAGTTACTTCTTTCTTGATGACGTGGTGGATCAAGACGGCAGCGCGCCAAATCCCGCTTGGCCTGCTCCCACTACTAACGGACAAGATATTGACTACGGAATCGACCCCGAAGTGATTGCCATCGAAGGTGAGCAGGCGGTCAAGGATGCTTTGTTGGCGATCCCAACTTGGTCGGTTACAACCGATCTGGACAATCTGTTCGATTCATCAACGGGAATTTACGTCAACGCTAACAATGACGGAATCGATTGGGAACGCCCCGCTTCACTGGAGCAATTGAACCCAGACGGATCCGAGGGCTTTCAGGCCAACGCCGGCATTCGAATTCGTGGCGGATTCAGTCGCAGTGACAATAATCCCAAGCACTCATTTAAATTCTTTTTCCGCAGCGAGTATGGCGACTCCTCGCTCGAGTACGATCTGTTTGACGATGATCCATCCTCTACAACTTCGTTTGAGAAAATTGATCTGCGTACGGCGCAAAACTACTCATGGAGTTTTCAAGGTGACCCATCAAACAACTTTGTTACCGACGTTTTGGCGCGAGAGAACCAAGCGGCTCTTGGGCAGCAAGCCACGCGCAGTCACTGGGTTCATCTGTATCTCAATGGACAATACTGGGGACTTTACCAATCACAGGAAAGAGCCGACGCAAACTTCGGTGCAAGCTACTTCGGCGGTGAGGCTGAAAATTACGACGTGCTTAAACCAGAACGCGGCCCTTACCAAAACATTGCGACTGATGGGAATTTCTCTGCCTACAACGAGTTGTTCCAGCAGGCCCTCGCCAGAGGTGCCGATGGAGTGACTCCAGCGTTTGCCGACAATGCTGCTTACCTAAAGGCGCAGGGGCTCAATCCAGATGGTTCAGACAATCCGAATTATGACACGTTGCTTGATGTAGAAAACCTCACGGCATACATGCTGGTGATCCTGCAAAGTGGCAACTTTGACGCTCCGATTAGCAACTTTCTTGGAAACAACAGGATCAATAACTATTTTGCGGTGCGAGACCGGACTGGCGATGAGGGCTTCCGCTTCTTTGTCCACGACTCCGAACACTCTTATCGTTCAGTCGACCGAGATCGAAACGGTCCTTGGAACGACTCGAATTTTGAATCCGGAGTCCAGTACTTCAACCCACAATGGTTACATCAACAACTGATGGCCAACGAGGAGTATCGAATTCAATTCGCTGATAAAGTTCAGGAGGCATTTTTTAACGACGGTCCGTTGTCGGTTGAAGCGCAGATTGCAAGAGTCAATGCCAATGCTGCGGAAATCGACCAAGCAATCATTGCCGAGTCGGCTCGTTGGGGCGACGCAAAAGATGCACAGCCTCACCTTCGAAGTGACTGGCTAAATGCGGTGGACTCTCTGCGAAATGTGTTGAACGGTCGAAACGACGCGGTCCTTGAGCAATTTCGCAACACTGTTTTGGGATTGAAGACTACTCCAGGGAGCAATGAGTACGATAATATTGTGCCAGCTCCACTGTTCCCAGATTTGGATGCGCCTGATTTTCAAGTCGACGGAACTATCCAAAGTGGAGGCGACATCACTGCGGGTGCTTCACTGATCTTCAACGCCAATTCTGGCACTGTCTACTACACTGTTGACGGTTCAGATCCCCGTTTGACCGGTGGTGGGATCAACTCCAACGCAACCGCCTACAGTACGGCGACGATCGACACCACGCTGTTCTCTACCGGCGCGACTTGGAGCTATGAAGACTCAGGTGCCGACCTTGGTACTGCTTGGCAAAGTAGTAGCTACGATGATTCTTCATGGGACACAGGTGTTTCACAACTTGGATACGGAAATAACGGTGAAGTGACAACGGTTGATTTCGTCGACACAGATCCAATCGCCGGCGGAGTTCAAAAGAACATCACCACTTACTTCCGCAAGACGTTCAACGTGCCAGCCGACAACTATGTTGGTGCCACGATCCGAATCAAGCGTGACGACGGAGCGGTGATCTTTTTCAATGGCGTCGAGATTGCTAGGTCAAACATACAGCCGGTCGCTCCAGAGACCGAGATCAATTATCTAACGCCCGCACAGGGTGTCGTCGGCGGTGCAGAGGAAACTCAATGGTTCGATTTTGAAATCAGTCCTAGCCTAATCGTGGCAGGGGACAACACACTGGCGATCGAAATTCATCAGGTCTCGCAGACCAGCAGCGATATCACTTTCGATGCTGAATTCATCGTCTCGAGCGCTTCGGTAGCATCTCAGCCGGTCATACTCAACTCAACCACCAATGTCCAAGCACGTGCGTTCAGCAATGGTGAGTGGTCGGCACTCCACGAGGCAACGTTTGTGATTCCTGCTTCGCAGTCAGACCTTCGGATCTCCGAGATTCACTTCAACCCAGCTGATCCTACGGCTTCCGAGATTCTAGCCGGTTTCACTGACAACGATGATTTCGAATTCCTTGAACTGTTTAATCCATCTACCACTGGCACGATTAATCTTAGTGGTTTGCAGCTTTCCGATGGAATGACATTTGACTTTGGCGATACTAATTTGTTGCCCGGCGAGCGGGCGGTTGTGGTTGAAGACATCGATGCTTTCGTTGCTCGATATGGCAGTAGCTCTACGATTCTTGGCGAGTGGTCCGGCGGCCTTAGCAATGGTGGAGAAGAAGTCACATTGGTTGATAGCGATATGAACGAAATCATGTCAGTCAATTACGCGGATAACGATCCTTGGTATTTCGCAGCAGATGGTCGCGGGTTCAGCTTGGTGCTTAATGATGCAGTGAACACGCCGGTGACCGAGCTTGGCAAGTATTATAGTTGGCGAGCTAGTACGGAGTTTGGTGGTACACCGGTAGCGGCGTCAACCGATCCATCAGGTGTGGTGATCAATGAGATTCTTGCTCATTCCGACGTGCCTCTGTCCGATACGATTGAGTTATTCAATCCAACGGCTTCTGGGATCGACGTTGGCGGCTGGTACTTGAGCGATGAAGGTGACGAGCTATTGAAGTTTCAGATTCCTGTTGGAACAACGATTAGCGCTGGCGGCTATCTGGTTTTTGACGAATCAGATTTCAATCCGAATGGGACGGGATTTGCACTGAGCGGATCTGACGGAGACCAAGTTTATCTGAGCCAAGCATCGGGTGGAACGTTTATTGGTCTTGAGGATTCGGTCGAATTCGACGCCACGTTTAACGGTCAGTCACTTGGACGTTTACCGAATGGGACAGGTCGATTGACCCGTCTAGCTTCCACTTCTTTCGGCAGTGCCAATGGTGATGCAGAAGTGGGCCCGTTGGTGATCAGCGAAATCAACTACCACCCCGAGAATCCTTCAGGTGCGGCGTTGGCGATAGATTCCATGTTGACCGACAACGATTTGGAATACATCGAGATAGCTAACCCGACGTCGTCATCGATCGATTTGACGAACTGGCGTTTACGTGGTGAATCTGACTTTGATTTCGCCGCTGGTACTTCACTTGCGTCGGGAGAGGCAATCGTAGTGGTTTCCTTCGATCCTTCCGATTCTATCAACGCCAGCAAGCTTGCCGCATTTAGAGAACACTACAACATTGGAGCAGGAGTTGTGATTGTAGGCGGTTTGTCTGCTTCACTTTCCAACAGTACTGGCAGAATTGCGTTACAGCAGCCAGACACTCCAGATTTGCTTGGCGCGATTCCGCATGTGGTCGTGGATGAAGTGGTTTACGACGACCTTGCTCCTTGGGGCGATGCCGATGGATCGGGTCAAGTGCTTGAACGAGATGACTTCTCAGCCAACGGTAATCTTGCTTCCAGCTGGATCACAGCGTCTCCAACGCTCGGCTTTTTTGAGGATGACTTTTTGCTTGGCGACGTCAACCAAGACGGTGTCATGGATTTCTCTGACATCCCTTCCTTCATCTCAATACTGCAATCTGGTATTTACCTTGACGAAGCAGATATTAACGGAGACGGAGTTGTCGACTTCTCTGACATCCCTTTCTTCATTGACCTCCTGATCGCGCAGTAGGGGAATTGGTGACGTTTTCAGGTCCGTTATTTGTGAGACGGTTTACATTGCCTGCAGTAAGTCAATTCGATAGCGTGCCGATTTCAAGGATATCAAGCGTTGTTGAGTTTGATTTTAGCCAAACGCTGCCGTTTACGACTGGATTTTCAAGCAAAATCAAGGTAACGTAAGGGGAGGATCTCACCCCTCCGTCGTTTGTTAAAGGTAGTTCCTTCATGGCGTTTCTTGTTGTGAGGAGCGATAGGAGGTCCATTCTGGTCATTCGAGTGCATCTATGCCGTATATTCCATCGTTTTCATTTCTGCAGTTGTCATGCTGCCACACTAGGAAGACTATTCGTCGAAGAATCCAGAACACTAGCCGGACTTCATACGACACGTTGGAGCCGCGACAGATGTTGGCGCCGCTGATCAACGAATTTGTGGCGTCCAACGGTTCCGGTCGCCTCGACGACAACGGCAGCACGAGCGACTGGATCGAGATTTACAATGACGGCCCATCGATCAACTTGGCTGGTTACTCACTGACCGACGATGCCAGCAACCCAACGAAGTATGTTTTTCCTCTCTTTTTCCTTTTTGAAAATCAATATTTGGTTGTTACTGCAGGTCACGACACGAGCCCCGTCGCCGGAACAGATGTTTACACTGGGTTTGGGCTAAGTAGTGCCGGTGAGTACTTGGCGCTCTATGACAACACTGGAACCTTACTTTCTGAGTTTTCCGCTGGAGGCACTGACTATCCAGAACAAGTTACCGACGTCAGCTACGGCTTCGTTAATGACGGAAACTATAATCAACCAAGCTATTTCGCAACGCCGACTCCAGGCGCTGCCAACACGAATGCGGTCGATGGTGTTGTTGGACGCGTCAACGCTTCGGTTTCCGCTGGTTTCTTCGACGTCGCGTTCCCTGTTTCCCTTTCGACTGAGACAGCCGGCGCGACGATCTGGTACACGACCGATGGCAGTGCGCCTTCTCCAACTAACGGACAGAACTATTCGAGTGGGCCGGGTTCAGGCCCATTCACGATCAATAGTACCACCAATCTGCGGGCAGTGGCAACCAGAACTAATTTCGCAACGGTGCCCGATCGAACATGGAGTTACTTCTTTCTTGATGACGTGGTGGATCAAGACGGCAGCGCGCCAAATCCCGCTTGGCCTGCTCCCACTACTAACGGACAAGATATTGACTACGGAATCGACCCCGAAGTGATTGCCATCGAAGGTGAGCAGGCGGTCAAGGATGCTTTGTTGGCGATCCCAACTTGGTCGGTTACAACCGATCTGGACAATCTGTTCGATTCATCAACGGGAATTTACGTCAACGCTAACAATGACGGAATCGATTGGGAACGCCCCGCTTCACTGGAGCAATTGAACCCAGACGGATCCGAGGGCTTTCAGGCCAACGCCGGCATTCGAATTCGTGGCGGATTCAGTCGCAGTGACAATAATCCCAAGCACTCATTTAAATTCTTTTTCCGCAGCGAGTATGGCGACTCCTCGCTCGAGTACGATCTGTTTGACGATGATCCATCCTCTACAACTTCGTTTGAGAAAATTGATCTGCGTACGGCGCAAAACTACTCATGGAGTTTTCAAGGTGACCCATCAAACAACTTTGTTACCGACGTTTTGGCGCGAGAGAACCAAGCGGCTCTTGGGCAGCAAGCCACGCGCAGTCACTGGGTTCATCTGTATCTCAATGGACAATACTGGGGACTTTACCAATCACAGGAAAGAGCCGACGCAAACTTCGGTGCAAGCTACTTCGGCGGTGAGGCTGAAAATTACGACGTGCTTAAACCAGAACGCGGCCCTTACCAAAACATTGCGACTGATGGGAATTTCTCTGCCTACAACGAGTTGTTCCAGCAGGCCCTCGCCAGAGGTGCCGATGGAGTGACTCCAGCGTTTGCCGACAATGCTGCTTACCTAAAGGCGCAGGGGCTCAATCCAGATGGTTCAGACAATCCGAATTATGACACGTTGCTTGATGTAGAAAACCTCACGGCATACATGCTGGTGATCCTGCAAAGTGGCAACTTTGACGCTCCGATTAGCAACTTTCTTGGAAACAACAGGATCAATAACTATTTTGCGGTGCGAGACCGGACTGGCGATGAGGGCTTCCGCTTCTTTGTCCACGACTCCGAACACTCTTATCGTTCAGTCGACCGAGATCGAAACGGTCCTTGGAACGACTCGAATTTTGAATCCGGAGTCCAGTACTTCAACCCACAATGGTTACATCAACAACTGATGGCCAACGAGGAGTATCGAATTCAATTCGCTGATAAAGTTCAGGAGGCATTTTTTAACGACGGTCCGTTGTCGGTTGAAGCGCAGATTGCAAGAGTCAATGCCAATGCTGCGGAAATCGACCAAGCAATCATTGCCGAGTCGGCTCGTTGGGGCGACGCAAAAGATGCACAGCCTCACCTTCGAAGTGACTGGCTAAATGCGGTGGACTCTCTGCGAAATGTGTTGAACGGTCGAAACGACGCGGTCCTTGAGCAATTTCGCAACACTGTTTTGGGATTGAAGACTACTCCAGGGAGCAATGAGTACGATAATATTGTGCCAGCTCCACTGTTCCCAGATTTGGATGCGCCTGATTTTCAAGTCGACGGAACTATCCAAAGTGGAGGCGACATCACTGCGGGTGCTTCACTGATCTTCAACGCCAATTCTGGCACTGTCTACTACACTGTTGACGGTTCAGATCCCCGTTTGACCGGTGGTGGGATCAACTCCAACGCAACCGCCTACAGTACGGCGACGATCGACACCACGCTGTTCTCTACCGGCGCGACTTGGAGCTATGAAGACTCAGGTGCCGACCTTGGTACTGCTTGGCAAAGTAGTAGCTACGATGATTCTTCATGGGACACAGGTGTTTCACAACTTGGATACGGAAATAACGGTGAAGTGACAACGGTTGATTTCGTCGACACAGATCCAATCGCCGGCGGAGTTCAAAAGAACATCACCACTTACTTCCGCAAGACGTTCAACGTGCCAGCCGACAACTATGTTGGTGCCACGATCCGAATCAAGCGTGACGACGGAGCGGTGATCTTTTTCAATGGCGTCGAGATTGCTAGGTCAAACATACAGCCGGTCGCTCCAGAGACCGAGATCAATTATCTAACGCCCGCACAGGGTGTCGTCGGCGGTGCAGAGGAAACTCAATGGTTCGATTTTGAAATCAGTCCTAGCCTAATCGTGGCAGGGGACAACACACTGGCGATCGAAATTCATCAGGTCTCGCAGACCAGCAGCGATATCACTTTCGATGCTGAATTCATCGTCTCGAGCGCTTCGGTAGCATCTCAGCCGGTCATACTCAACTCAACCACCAATGTCCAAGCACGTGCGTTCAGCAATGGTGAGTGGTCGGCACTCCACGAGGCAACGTTTGTGATTCCTGCTTCGCAGTCAGACCTTCGGATCTCCGAGATTCACTTCAACCCAGCTGATCCTACGGCTTCCGAGATTCTAGCCGGTTTCACTGACAACGATGATTTCGAATTCCTTGAACTGTTTAATCCATCTACCACTGGCACGATTAATCTTAGTGGTTTGCAGCTTTCCGATGGAATGACATTTGACTTTGGCGATACTAATTTGTTGCCCGGCGAGCGGGCGGTTGTGGTTGAAGACATCGATGCTTTCGTTGCTCGATATGGCAGTAGCTCTACGATTCTTGGCGAGTGGTCCGGCGGCCTTAGCAATGGTGGAGAAGAAGTCACATTGGTTGATAGCGATATGAACGAAATCATGTCAGTCAATTACGCGGATAACGATCCTTGGTATTTCGCAGCAGATGGTCGCGGGTTCAGCTTGGTGCTTAATGATGCAGTGAACACGCCGGTGACCGAGCTTGGCAAGTATTATAGTTGGCGAGCTAGTACGGAGTTTGGTGGTACACCGGTAGCGGCGTCAACCGATCCATCAGGTGTGGTGATCAATGAGATTC
>CAZDBE010000225.1:0-1695 GCA_964503675.1 uncultured Pirellulaceae bacterium
CGCATTACAAGCTGCGATGGAAGGTTTCGAAGTTGTCACCATGGACGACGCCTGCAGCGAAGGAAACCTCTTTGTTACCACAACAGGTAACAAAGACATCATTCTTGGCGAGCACATGGCCAAGATGCCTAACGATGCGATCATCTGTAACATCGGTCACTTCGATACAGAAATCGACGTTGCATGGTTAGAGGGACAAGTCGAAGCCGGCAAGATGACTAAAGAGAACATCAAGCCTGCGGACATCGGTGCAGTTGATCGTTACACTTTCGCAGACGGTCACAGCGTTATCATCTTGGCACAAGGCCGATTGGTTAACCTTGGTTGTGCAACAGGCCACCCAAGCTTCGTGATGAGCATGTCGTTCACCAACCAAGTTCTGGCTCAGTTGGAACTTTGGGAGCGTGCGGATCAGTACGACGTCAGCGTTCACCTGATGCCAAAGCGTCTGGACGAAGAAGTGGCTCGTTTGCACTTGGATCAACTTGGCGTGAAGCTAACAAAGCTTACTCCTGAGCAAGCGGAATACATGAACGTTCCAGTCGAAGGCCCTTACAAGCCTGACCACTACCGTTATTAATAATCGGTAGAACGGACATTCCTGTCCGTTGAAAAAAACAAAGAAACGAAACGCAGCGTGTTTTCACGCTGCGTTTTTTTGTTGAGTATCTTCAACTGTCGCCCTCCGCTCCGCTAAAGTAGCGCTACTTTAGCGGAGCGAAAGGCGACTAAACGTTACGCTGCTTCGTACTCGCTGCCGCAAGACCAGCATGCAAAAAACCCTTCGTCGACTTCCTCGCCGCAATTGCAAGTCCATGCGGGACAAGTTTCTTCCTGAGCCACCTGTAAGTCTGCCAACAAAGCTTGAGCCTTTTCAAGATTCGAACGTGTAACGATCAAGCGAATAGCGGACAACTCTCCAATCCCAAGATCGAAAGCACCTCCTTCGTCGTCCATTTGAGCCGCAATACCATTTTCGGTCAGCAAAGCGATTGCGTCTTGCGCTGTGATCTCGTTGTCGAATTCCCCGACCGCGACTAAGTCGTCATCTCGCATCAGAAAGCTCCCTCGGTATGTTTCGGTTGTAGTGACCCAATTATAGTCGCGTTTCGTTCCGCGAAAGAAGCGTTCCATCGCCGAGCGGAAGGCAACCAAGCAGCTACAGCGTTTGTTCGTTTTCAGGACCTGCAAAGGAATGGTTCAACCAAACTTCGGCGACCTTGCTTACTTCTTCATCATGGTTGACTTTTAATTGCTCAAACTGACCATCGTTACAATCTCGAGTAGTCATCAAAAACAGATTACCGGTTTCAAACTCTGCCCGTTGATCCGGTTCGGGAATCGTGCCGTTGACCAGCGTCGCAGATAACTTCGAATAAACGCAACTCGAAAGAAACAACCCAGTAGCAATTTTTACCAATCGAGCACATTGCAACTGCTGCTGCAAAAGATCTTTTCCGTGAGCTGCATAAGCAGTCTTCAGCGACCAGCCGAGTTTTGCGGTTTGGCTCCCAAGCCACCTTGCATGGAACCTGAGGTGTTCGTGTTTCACTGGAATTGAGGGAGTCCCTACATAGATCTTCCCCGGTGCTTTCCACCAACTTGTGGTCAATGACTTGAGGTCATCGGCAACGGCCTCAACAGCATTCCCAACCAGTTGCTGCTGGAGGATGTCGCTGGGCCCCTCGCTGATCA
>CAZDBE010000225.1:1795-9509 GCA_964503675.1 uncultured Pirellulaceae bacterium
AATCTTTTGTTGCACCAAACCAAACTGCCCAATCGGCTTACCCGACTGTTTACGAAACTTGGCACGCTCGACCATACTTTGTAGTAAAATTTTCCCAGCGCCCAACATTGAAGCGGCATAGATCAAATTTTCGCTTTGCCGAACTGAAGAAAGGATCTCCTGCCCATCACCGATGTTACCCAACACCGCGTCGGTCGGAAGTGAAACACCATCGAAACGTAGATCACCTACTCTCACGCCTCTGTTTCCTAGTTTTTCACCCGTTGAATCTTGGGCGGTCAGTCCCTTCGCATCAGGTGTTACTAAAAAGGCTGTCGTCGCCGTATCCGCCACATCACTATCAGGGGTCGCCGCCAGCACAACGATTAAGTCTGCAACCGGAGCGTTGCTAACCCAGCGTTTCTCACCATCAAGTACAAATTGGCCGTCTTTGACTTTTGCCGTCGTACGCAGCCGATCGGTAGAAACTCCCCCTAGCGTTTCGGTAACGGCAAGTGACGCTGAAATCTCTCCAGCGATCAACTTCGGCAACCACGTTTCCTTTTGCTCTTCGCTGCCAAAAGTTGCCAGAGCACTAATTACGGTATGAGCTTGATTGACCGCGCTGGCGGTCGAGCTGCAACGTCCACCAATCGTTTCCATCACTCGACAGAAATTGAAGTGGCTGACTCCAGCTCCGCCGCTGCTCTGATCGAGTGTCATCCCCAGCACCGAGAGATCGCCAAGCTCCTGCATGACTTCTTGCGGCAGCCGACCGTCTGCGTCAATTCGATCTGGGAAAATATATTGCTGGCAGAAATCACCAACGGTCGCCACCGTTGCGTCGCCCTCGTCACATTCGGCCTCGGCGGGCTCGTAGTAAGGCAACATCGATGGTTCGTTGAACTTGCCGAAAAACAGATCGTGAACAAAGCCATTACTTTTGGCTGTCGCGACGGAGGATTGATTTTGCTGGTCCATTTTCCGAGTCACCCAAGTCAATTGCAATAAACGTGACCATAAAAATAGATCATTGTTCGTCAAATCGCAACTGACAGCAGTGATTTCATTGCTCTTCGGGCTCAGAGTCTCACGCGCGAGAGAGTATTTCAATAACTTCGTCGTACGGCTGTCCATTCCAAAATCGTTTGTTTGCAAAGTCCATTGCCGTTAGCCCTTGGTCATTTACGGCATTCCGATCGGCACCCAATTCAAGCAGGCAAGCAGTGGCTTCAGGAAATCCTTCACCCGCGGCAACCATCAATGGTGTGTTCTTGTACCCCCTTATCGGAACATCTTCATTTGGCAACTCTATGACGGCACACTTTTCGGTGCGGCTGTCAACATCGACACCTTGCGCGACGAAGAACCGAATCATATCAACGCGGTTAGGCATCGCCACCAAATGAATCGGTCGAAATCCGTCCAATGGTGAAACGGCATTTAGGTCAGCGCCGGCGGAAGCCAATGCTTCTGCGACCCGAACACGTGCGGCATCGAATCCCCACAGCGATGCCATGTGAATGGGTTTCCACGGCGTGTAGTCTTGGTCGAGCGCATCGTCTTCCCATCCAAAGTACGCAACCTTCCGCAGATCGCGGTTAACATCATCACCGTGCTTGGCCAAGCATTGAATGACATCTGCATGGCCGGCGGTGATTGCAAGCTGGATGGGAAAGTAGGTGTCGACTTGGTCGTTCGTTGCTTCCGGGCGCTCTGCCAGAAGTTCTTCGATACGCTTGATCATTCCAAGACCGCATGCGGAATGCAGGTCAACATCGGTACCGTGGTCGATCAGGACCGATGAAGGACTACCGGCTTTGCGTGTTCTGATTGATGCGAGTTGCAACAGAGTCATTCCATGGCCGATCGCGTGGTTAGTCGGTCGAGCATCGGTAATCGAAGCGACTAATCGCTCACCGCCCGCTTGGGAGCTAAGAAGCGTGGTTAGACGATCTTCATCGCCATCGGTAATCGCTTCGATGAATTCGCGTTCGTTGTCCATGGTTTTCAACGCCTTTTAGATGCCGCTACTGTCCGAGGACCGTCTAGGTTTACCGGGCCGCTGTGGTTGATGCCATAGTTAATACACACAAGTCCAGCTTCACGCATAATATACAAAATTGCACCCGCAGGTTGGCAGCAGCATGGCCGATTAGCTCAGGCGAGTCAAGTTTTTCCAGTCCTGTTTCTGACCTTGCGAATGTAGTCTGCCCCAAGACTGGCAATCACGTTGTTAGTCGTCTTGTATAAGTTTCGTGAGCCAATCGGGTTTCTCACGTTCTCCTAGTAGATACTCTAAGCCCTCAAGATTCTCTCTCAGGACTTCAGCGACGTCCCGTTCATTCACGTGGCCCAAGACACCAACGGGCCCTTCGTAACCTGAATCGATCACCGTCCGAATCATTTGCTTTTCAAACTCACCGCTACCGATGGGCTTAATCTTTTGACTGCGTCTTTCTTCCTCGGTCGCAAGCGCTTTCAAATCAGACATACCGTTGAGATTAAGGCATTGCAGATACGGCAGCATCATCTTTAGGCGGTCTGCAAAGTCTTCGATGTCTCCATGCCCATGGTGAAAGTTGTAAATAATGCCAACGTGATCATGGCCCCTTTCGTGGAGTTCATCGCAAACCGCCACCAAGTTTTTTGGCTCGCCGCCCCAGCCACCGTGATTGTACAAGCCCAGCTTACACTTCATCGCAGCGGTCTTCTCGACCAACGGCATCAGCTTCTCAATCGTTTCAGTGATTCGTGTTGCTTGATCTTCTACATCGGGTTCATCGAGCATCATCCAGATCCCCGGCGTCAGCCCGTATTTTGCAAACAGCTCAAACGCCGCCGGATGTTCGCCCCAAAACGCGGTGTATTCGATGCCGTGTTTCCGATAGGCCAGAATTTCTTGTTCGAAAGTCGGCACGTGTTTCTCTCGCCAATCGTAAGCGCATCGTTCAATACCAACGTCAGCCAGCATTTGAGGTCGCGCCTCCGGCCCGCGTTGTTTGGCGTCAAACGGGACGATGCACCAAGCGACAAGGTTTTCTCGCGCAAAGTTTTTTGGAACCGGACGTTTGGGCGCTGGACGTTCAGGCAGTTGAGCACTAATTTGTGCAACCGCAACATCACCAATGGCTGCCGCAAAAAAGGAACAGATAAACACAAGCAGAAAACGTGTTTTCATGGCGGCAGTCGGAGTAAGTGATTCGCGGCTCTCGCCACTGGATGTGTAGGACAGTACACAGTTGAAGATTCTTAAACTATTCAATTTGCAACCGGATCCACTTAACTTAAACTGATCGGAGGCTTCTTCGCAATCGTGTTCTCGAAGTTGCCGCAGCAGTTAGGTGAGCGCTGACAGTTCAGATTTTCAACACGTCACGTTGATCTCCAGTCGTTTTAATTGTAACACTTTTTCGTGAAATTGGTTCCATTCAAGCTTTTTTGCCTTTAAGGAAGAGTCAAATGTCTTTATTCCGGTCCAGTATTCTCTTCTGCCTGTTTGCCCTTTCCGATGTGGTTACAACTTGTGCCCAAGACGATCTACGTACGGTTGTGCTGACCGGTCAGCAGACGCCAGGTGTTGACGAAACGTTTACCAGGGGTGGGTTTCATGTGAGCCTCAATAATCTTGGCGAAACCTCTTTCGCTGCGCGAATCACTGGTTTCAACATGCCGGCATCCTCCGGTCCAGATGAGCGGTGGGGTGTCTTCAGCGAGGGTGGCGGAAGTGGCTTACGGCTAGTTGCTGCTCAAGGCGAAGCAACGTCGATTACGGGGATAAGATTTACCCAAGTCGGAACTCCGTTTCCAGTATCTAGGCCTCTCGAAGGCTTTAACGACCGAGGGGAAGTTGTCTTCTCGGGAGATCTGAGCCCGATGGTGGGGTCGACGGTATCAATTGATCAATCTAACGACCGGGCGCTGTTCAAGTGGCATCCAACGCAAGGCCTTTCAACCGTTGTACGAACTGGTAAATTTTTTTCTGCTCCATTCGATACCCTTTGGTTCTGGGATACCCCATTTCTGAATGAGCAGGGGACCGTCGCATTCGTTGGCAACAGAATCACGAGCGGTTTTGGTCAGCAGTTCAACAGCGATACTCTTTTTTCTTATAGCAACGCATTGAGCGAAGGCTTGACCAAGGACGATCCAGTTTTTCTAGGAGGCCCCGCCACTACTTTCTTTGGATTTGAACAAAACAGATTATCTTTCAATGACCAAGGGCAGGTCGCCTTTGTCGGTGCACTCTCTGGTGAAGAAGTGACTACTGAAAACGATAGAGCCCTTTTTATAGGAGGCGGCATTGGTTTGTCTCCGGCCGTTTCACTCAGGGAAGGGGACCCCGCATCCGGCACCAATTCGCTTGAAAGGTTCACCTATTTTGATCTCCCGATTCTGAACAACTCAAATCAGATAGCCTTCCTAGCTGGAGTGGCCGAGCCGGGGGCTACTTCAAGTAGCGCGATCTACTTAAGAACGGACGGATCAACGACGCAGGTTGCACGTGTCGGTGACATGCTGGACGGTGCTGAGCTCACACATCTGTCGGCAGATGTCAAGTTAACCGACTCGGGCAAGGTTGCGTTTTACGGCGTGCTTGATCCTTTGACCGGAGCCATCGTAGGCAAAAAACCGAATGAAGGGTTGGAGGTGGTGGCGATCGCTGGAATGGCAACTCCAGAGGCCAACGCGACATTCACCCGTTTCCCTAACGTTGGCAGGTTCTCAATGAACGATCATGGTCAAATCGCGTTCGAGGCGACTTTTGAATCTGTCGAAAACGGAACTACGGGAGTGGGCGTTTTCGCCCAAAACCGCGTGGGCGACTTGCGTTTAATAGCAAGAACCGGAGGACTATTAAATGTGAGCGATTCAACCGACTCGCAAGATTATCGAGTTGTACTCTCTGTTAACCTCGCAAATTCAGGCTTGAACGATAGTGGGCAGGTTGCATTTTTCGCAAGCTTCACTGACGGTTCCTCTGGAACGTTTGTCTCGGACCTTACCACCACGGCTGCGGCGCGCCCAACCAGTCTTGATTATTCGCTGCCAGCAGGCACGGAACTAAATGAAGGTGCGATCGATTTGTTCAACACCGAAACAAACAGCGACTTTGACGTACCTACGTCTTTTGCTTTGCTAGAAGCTGACGCACTAACAAGTGCATCTGAAGTGGCAGCCAGTTTCACAGCACTCTCTGAGGCCTCCGCGGAACAGATCTCTGCAGCAGGGTATGATCGTTTGATCAGCGACGTTTTAGAACTGTCGGGCCTAGACCAAAACCAACACGTAATCCAATTGACCTATAATCCTTCGATAGAAGAGACTGCCGAGCTACTTTGGTTTGATGAGTCAGGACAATGGGTGAATGCTGTTTTGGGCAACAGCAATGCGGCGACCATCGATAGCTCAAATCGATTCGACGGTAGCTACTCTGAATATCTGGCCACACGCGACGGCCAAGGTGCTGAACTGGGGGCGTTTGGTTCAACCGAGAATACAGCCTGGGCAGTGATCGACCACAACTCGTCGTTTGCCGTTGGAACCGCGGCTGTTGATGATGTGGTGTTAGTTGGAGATGTCAACTTGGACGGCTCGGTTACGTTTGATGACATCCCGTCATTCGTAACGGTTCTGACCGGCGGTCAGTTTCAAGCCGAGGCCGATTGCAATCAGGACGGCTCAGTTGGATTCGAGGATATCCCACCATTTATCGAAATTTTGATCGGTCAATAAATTGGACTGTTCTGCGACGGTCCACTTTTGTGATGCGGGGCTTCTTGCCCATCGTGATCTTATAGAACTGTAATGTCGGTTCAGTAAACGATAGAAAAAATTCGGATTGAACCGATTCTCATGAGGCCCGCACGACAAATGTTCTAGCAAATTGGACCTAGCCACGCTTGTTTGGTAGCATTGGGTTGAGACATATCGGTCTGAAGACGACTCTCGGAACTGCAACTGAAACGCTAAAAAGTCTCTTGCATTTCCATAAGTATTTTGCCCCGAACAAAATGTTAAGGAACGCCATGATCACGATAGCCCCTTCAACACGTTGCTTAGAGAGTAGTTCAAATTTTGCTCTGAGATTCCTCTGCTCATTATTAGTTGTTCTCTTAGTGCCGGTAGCTGGACAAGCCCAGCAGGTCGACCAACAGGCACCAACGCCCCCGGCACTAGTCTTTCCTGCGGTGCCAGAGGTTCAACAAGACGGCTCTCCAGCCGTTCCCGAGCCAAGCAATCCGAGCAGGCGGCGTGGAGGCAGTCAAAGTGCTCTGATTGAAAACGGCGAGAGCGGCGCTGGCGCGGTCGAGGACCACACAGATGCCAGCTACGATCTACTACAGGACAGCGTATCGGGACAAGGAGATTTCGCGTTTCATCTCGCCCCCCGATTTGGTCACTGGTTCAAGCCGACTACTTCAGTGGCGGTGACTCCCGGTTGTAAGCTCTTCTTCCAAAGCCGACTCGGATGGGCAACCAGCGACCAAACCGCCACCGTTCAAATTTCGACCGATTCTGGCAACAGTTGGGGCGCGACTGTCTGGACCCAGTCCGGCACTGGGGATAGCGGCGAGGGCGGCTTTACCTTGAACGAGGTCGATCTTTCTGCCTTCGACGGCCAGAGCATCCAAGTTCGGTTCCTGTACGACTTTGGCGGCGGCAACTTTTACCCGGACACATTCAGTGGCGTTGGCTGGTATGTCGACAACATCCAGATCGGCAGCGCCTTTTCAAAAGAACTCTACACGTCGTTTGGAGATCCTAGCGATGATGAGCAGCATTACTTGGAACTGATCAACCGAGCGAGGGAGAGCGCCGCGACTGAGGCAGCGCGGCTGCGTGATGAAAGCGACCCTTTGATTACCAGCGTCTACTCCAGTCGCAATCTCGATCTCAACGACATTGTCACTCAGTTTGCTTGGAATGTCAGTAGTGGCTGTATGGACGAAACCGCTCAACCGCTGTCGTTTAATAACAATTTGCTTCAGATGGCAAGACTACACACCCAAGACATGTTCGATAACATTTTCCAAGGCCATGTCAGTTCGGCTTCACCACCGGCTCCCTTTGATCCCGGGGATGATCTTGGTGATCGACTCTCTCATTTCGGGTACTCAGGAGGCGCCGGTGAAAATGTTTTCTCCTACTCAAGATCCGTTGCGTACGGCCACGCGGGCTTCAATGTCGACTGGGGCAATACAACGGTTACCAGTTCGCCTTGTTACAATGCTTCGTTTGCTGGCCAAGGCATGCAGAACCCGCCAGGCCATCGGCTCACCATTCACAACGGTTCCTACCGCGAGATTGGCATCGGTGTCATCAACGGCTCCAACGGCAGTGTCGGTCCTCAATTGGTCACTCAGAATTTCGGTTCCGCTGGAGGCAGAGTGATCACCGGGGTGGTTTACCTAGACAGCAATAGCAATTCGTTCTTCGACCCGGGTGAGGGGATCAGTGGAGTGCGGGTGGAGACTCCCGGTTCGGCGTTCTTCAGTGTCACCTCGACCTCAGGCGGCTATGCGATTCCGGTAGACACTGACGCCACGCATCCGGTCACTTTCTCGGAGGGCGGCGTCCCTGTCTCCACCATCAATGCGGTGGTTTCTGGAGGCAGCAACACGAAACTTGACTACGTGCCGACTTCATTGGTGTCCATTCTATTAGGTGATGTGAACTTGGACGGAGCCATCAATTTTGACGACATCCCGTCATTCATCACGGTTCTGATCGG
>CAZDBE010000226.1:0-3009 GCA_964503675.1 uncultured Pirellulaceae bacterium
CCTGTACCTGATCACGAATACGATCCATACCTTCAACCGTATTGGACACAGCCTCGAGACCACGTGTCGCAGTTTCACGAGCTTGCTTCGCAACCGTCGCTGAACCTTCTGATTGTTCCGCCACGAGCTGAATCTGTTCCGTAATTGACAGAACGCGTTCAGAAGCAGTTCCAATCTCAGTCGCCTGAGCATCCGATTCTTCGGACAGTTGGTTAGAAACACTCGCGATTGTGCCCGCAGATGTGGTCACCTGAGCGGTCGCAGTTTGAACACGTGCAACCAGTCCTTTTAGTTGGTCGGTCATACTGTTAACCGTACCCGCAATAGAACCAGTAATATCGTCCTTCACCTCAGCGTCAATCGTAAGATCACCCGCCGCGATGTTCTCCATCTCGCCGATCAAGCTCTCAATTGAGTTCTGAATTTCTTCACGTTCATCATTGGACTGAATCAGAGACAGAGTCGTATCACACATAGCATTCAACGATACGGCAACATCACCAAGTTCGTCGTTCGTGATTTTCTCCGCACGAGCATCGAACATACCGATACCAATACTTCCAAGCATGTCGTTAATCGAGTTCGCTTGGTTTGTAATCTGCCTCGCAACAAAGTAAACAAGAGCAAGTCCAGTACCGAGACCAATCAAAATCAACCAGATCGATCCCATGACCATATCCTTCACCGTCAGAGGAGCATAAACTTCGACAAGGTCAATCTCAGACATCAAAGCCCAAGTCGTTGGCGCGACCCCTTCGGAGCCCGGATGTAGTGTCACCGGAGACCAAGAACTCAACACGTCGAAGCCACGATAATCGGGAATAATCTGCGTGTTAGAGTTTCCATCTAGAGCATCCAGTGAAGCCTTGGTGGTCACAACCAACTCAGGGTTGATAATCGTCGTTGGCTTAGTGATCAGCCCTGTAGTAAGAAGGCCAGCACCGTTCTTCTCATCATCATGAACAAAACGAGAGTCATTACGCATCAGGTTATCAGAACCAACGGCATAAGTTTCACCCGAGTAACCTAGACCAGTACGTTCGTCAAGAATACCGGAAATCTTATCAATCGGCATCTGGAAGATCGCAACACCGATCTTCTTGTCACCATCGTAAATAGGTGACGAGATGAATGAAGCAGGATCTTCGTAAGAAGGTGTGTATGCTTCATAGTCTACAAGAAACGTCTGCTCAGCAGAGGTCGCGTTAGCGGCCATTTTGAAAGCAGTCGCAAAGTTCGTTTTGCTGTAAGGGCCGTCTGTAAGAGACGTGGTAAAGTCCATTTCCTTAAAAACCGAGTAGACGATGTCGCCAGTTTTGAGATCGCACAAGAAAATATCGTAGTAACCAAACTTGTTCAGGTAGCTACGAACCATTGGGTGATACTTACCGTGAAGCTTACTGTAAGTCGTTCCATCATCAGCTGCATCCAAGGTTTCCTTTGATCCTAGGGGATTAGGATTACTAGAAATGTACTGGTACTGAAGATAGATTGAATCGTCATCCAGAGGAGCGATCTGGGCTTTTAGATTTGGCTTTGTGTTGGTCGTTTCTTCGTAGACACGGCCGAACTCATTTTGGTAGTAGCCAAGCAAGTTCTCTTTCATTGACTGCATCTGGTCTTCGTCGACTTGGACTTCAGATCGAGCAGCAGCAAGAGCAGATGGAAACTCTTTCATCGCTTCAACAATAGCCAAGTTCTGACTGAAAGTCTGAATCTGGTTGTCAATCTGACCGAAGTAATCTTCAATCTGCTTCGCCTTAACAGTACGAATCGCAGTCAACTGAGCGAAAGCCTGTTTCTCAATACCGTTAGAAGCCGACTGATACATCGAGTAACCAAGCAAACCCATCGGCACGATCGCAACGATCGTCAACAGGAAGAGTAGTTTGTTTCGAATCGAGCCTGAGACCCAGCTGTAACCGGGCACCTTTTCGATTGTGTCTTGAAAAGCCATTTTGTTTTCCTCTGAATTCTTTTCTTAAGGGGGTGATTTTTTTGACGGAGCGTTTTAGGACGACCACGTCAACCGAAAACAAGGACATTCGTTTATAAGTGTTAGCGACACGCGTCGCATCTCGAACGTCTCCGATGATTTCTTACTTTGATGCAAACACGGTCAATTCCGAGCATCCAAGTAACAAGTCGGGGTCGATCAAGACGGTCGTCGCCTGATCGGTAACCGAGACGCCACCAGAAAAGGTGGCAACTCGATCTGATAAACCTGAGAGTGGACCTCGTTCGCTATTGAGGTTCCGAATTCCCAGCACGCGATCAACAACTAATGCCGTACTAGAAGCATGGCGTTGGCTGTTGACCACAATGATTTTTTCACCGACCGCAGTACGGTCAGTCTGCAGACTCAGGAGGTTACGAAAGTCCGTAACCGAGAGGATCTGCCCACGCAAGTTTGTCACACCTCGAAGCCAGTTCGGCGTTCGGGGGAGTGATGTGACCTTGCCGCAGCGATCGATCTCCAGCACACCGTCAAGTGGCAGGCCGAATTGGCGATCGCCAATTTCAAAAACGACGTGACGAACACCCGTTTCCTGTTGTGATTCTTCTTTGTCAGCAACCTCGCCGACTCCCGCCTGTTCCGGCAGATTCCCTTCGTCGATGGCGGAGGAAACTTTCTTTAGAAGATCGTCCAAGGCAGCGCCCGGATCCTCTGCAGAGTTGGCGTCAGCCAACATGTTGGCCAGCGCGGCCATGTCGGCCGCATCATCGCCAGAGTCACCGGCCGATGGCATTTCCTCATTCCAATCCATCGCTTCGTCGCCGAAGGCTGCCGCTAGTGCGGCCTGGAGATCTGGAGAGACGGGATCGTCGCTGTTGGGGAGATCTGTATCTGACATAGTTTTGCTTGCGGTTAAAAATTAAAGGTAAGGGGAGGACAGCTCTATTCCATAAAGCCTTGCAAGTGTCTCTAGGTAACTTGAATAGTCCCTAGGCTTCTTCCGTGTGTGTTCTTCCGTGTGTCGTTAGATTCCGTATTCTTTGGCTTCCGTG
>CAZDBE010000226.1:3109-9498 GCA_964503675.1 uncultured Pirellulaceae bacterium
AACTTCCGTTTCTTAGGCTTCGGTCAGTTCAACCAATTCACTAAGTGCTGTTAGGAGATCTTTTGCGACGATTGGTTTTGACAAATACGCGTCAGCACCTTGTCGTTGTCCCCAAATTCTGTCACGCTCCTGATCTTTCGCTGTCACCATCAAGATCTTGATAGCCAGCTCCGGATCAGCTTTGATCGTGCGACAAACCTGATATCCGTTCTTCTTTGGCAATACAACATCCAGAACAACTACTTGTGGATGGTGCTCTCGAACTAGTTCAAGGCCTTGCTCGCCGTCCTCTGCGGTGATGACGGTATAGCCGGCATCTCCAATGATTTCAGCCGCTTGACGACGAGCCGTTGGACTGTCCTCCACAACTAAAATCTTGATTTCTTCACTCATTGAATCTCTCGTTAGGGTTGAATCCTTCGTTGCCTCAGACACCTCGGAACTTGTCGCGTGGTGTCTAACTGCGGCGATTGCTTACCATGACTCTTTGAGTTCACGGACAAACACCACAGTGCTCTGATCAATCTGCTTACCCAACGGTGATTCGAATCCAACCACGACGATGGCGTGATAAAGAACCGTTGCACAAGCGCGAATCAAAGCCAACCCTAGGCTCTCGTAAGAGCGTTTAATGTTTTCGTTGTCTTCGGCACCGCCGAAGGTGCGTTTAAGCGTTGAACCCCATGACCGAGTTTTTTGAACTGCGGTGTAGGCCGAACTTTCGTCCAAGGCTTTGATGATCTCTTCGCGCGTTTGCTCAGCTTCCTCACCACTGAAGAATTGGTCTGAGAACGAAAGAAGCTTTGAAAGAATGTTATTCGCTGTGGTGGAAGCACTCTTCATGTGCTCAGCACGTCCAGCCTCTTTGGCTACCGCTATCGACGATTCCAAATGGCAGATCAGATCGACGCAGGCGATCTCCAGTTCGGCCTGATCGACAGTGCGTACAGCATCAGTCTGGGTTGGAAGAGCATCTTGGGGAGCGTTTGTTTCGTTCATAGCTAAATTTCTTAGACGCAAAATTATTTGAGGGGGCTTTGCTTACTTGCGAGCCAGCTTTGAGATCAGCGGTTTACTGACCTCGCAGGCTCTATTTCTTTTTTCTTTTGGCTTCGTTCGTTTCCCTGCATTCGATCGCAGGGAGGACGGAACTAGACCGTGATGCCAGCGTACTCGCGTACTTTACTGACCAAATCGTTGGACTCAAACGGTTTGACAATGTAGTCATTACATCCGTTCATTTTCCCACGCATTTTGTCAAACACGCCGTCCTTGCCCGAAAGCATGATGACCGGAATGTGCTTAGTGCGATCGTACTTCTTAACAAACTTGCACAGCTGATATCCGTTCAGACGTGGCATGTTGATATCCGACAGGATTACATCCGGCAGTTGTTCAGAAAGAACAGTCAGTGCTTCCACACCATCTGCGGCTGAGATCACGGCGAACCCTTGACGCTCGAGAGTCATGGTTAACAGTTTGCGAATGGTTGGGCTGTCATCGACAGCCAAAACCAATGGACGCTCTTCAGCAGACTCTTGGCTCGCTTCTTCTGCGGCAACAACTTCTTCTGCTTGAGCAATTGTTTCTTTGACATCGTGCGACAGTTCCGCGATGTCTTCTTGGATAGCCTCTTCCACCTCAGACTCTCCAGCCTCCGAAACTGCGGAAACAGTTGCTGCAGCTTCGGCAGCAACTTCGACTGCAGGAGTTTCTTCAGCTTGTGCTGCGGCGGCTGCCACTGCTTCAGCAGCTTTTTCGTCTTCAATTCTTTGCGCTTCAGCTGCCTCGGCTGCGGCCTTTGCTTTTCGCTCAGCTTCTGCCTCTTCATTGAGCCGATCAAGTTCAGCCTGAGCCTCGACCCGACGTTTCTCTTCAGCTGCGGCTTCGGCCTCTTCAGCAGCCGCGGCCTCATCAGCCAGGCGAGCGGCTTCCTCGGCCTCGAGTTGAGCGGCCTCTTCAGCGAGTTTCTCTTCTTCTTCGCGAGCTTCTGCTTCGAGTGCTTCTATTTCTTTTAGCTGTTCGTCAAAATCTTCAGTCGACGAGCTTGTTTCTTCTTCTGACGATACGTCTTCAGCAACCGCTTCTTCTGTTTCTTCTGCAACCACTTCTTCTGCCTGCTCTTCTTCAGCGACAGGCTCTTCTTCAGTTGTCGCTTCGGCAGCAACATCTTCTGTTTCCTCTGCAACAACTTCGCTTGAATCTTCTGATTCGTCGCTGTCGACAGCAGTATCCAAACCTGCCGCGATCTCCTGAATACCTGAAAGCCATTCAAGTCCATTGAGTGCGAGACTGTTCTCTGCGTCCAGCTCAAGAACGCGATACAACGCTTCTTCGGTATCCGAGAATGACTCACTTGTCCAAGCCTGCAACAGCCAAGCGTCTGCAGTTTGATTATCGTCAGTCAATTCTGATTGAAGAGCTCTGCGAGCCTGCTTGCCATTTCCGTTAAGAATTGCTTCGGCCGCTTTAGACAATGAGCTAGATGTTTTCGCGTTCATGGAGGTAAATTTCAATTGAGTGGAGAGCTAAACAGGTGTTTGCGGTTTTGGCGACGGGATGCCAAAATTGGGTAGCCGCAGGCCAACGATTACTTCTTCTGGTAAGAATCGATGCCTTCTTCTTTCCAGACGTTCAGAGTCTTGGAATCGCTAGGGTTGATTTTCACGCCGATTGCGTTGACTGGAAAATCAAATTTTTTCTGAATTTCGATCCAGTTGTTCTTTACGTTTTCTGGTACAGCCATGACAAGAGTCCTTGATGCTTAGGTAAAATGGTTTGATATCCAAAGGTTTTTGGATCGAATGAAATATAGGTCGCGTTTTTGGTTGGTGACGGAAAAATCTCTTTAGGGTCTCTCGCTATCGATCGTTTTGCCGCTTACTAATGAGGCGTAACATTCATGCAGACCCTTCAATTCGTCGTAAACCGAACCCTTCGGATCTATCGGCCCAACCACCGCAATCGAGAGATGTTCCAGTCCCGGCAGCAACACGGTGCTCGCGATATCGTTTGCATTCTCCATGGTCACCGAATCGATATCCTCGAGAATTCGATTGGCTGCGATTGATTCACCAAAGTGAAAGTTCTGCGTCGCCAAACGGGCAACGCGGTTAGGTATGACATCAGCCGACAAACGGCTTTGGCCCCGAACCTGCATTTTTGATTTCCAAAGCTCCTCTTCGCCGATTGGATTCTGCCCGACCGCTAACGATGTAAGCTCGAAAAGAATCACCTGCAGGCTGGCGATCAAATTTTCCGGACTAGTAACACCCTCAATCAACAACGCGCCGCCACGTCGATAGGCAAGTATTTCTGAGGAAATTGAATACGCCATGCCACTCTTCTCTCGCAAGGCTCGGTAGTATCGAGAGCTCATGCCGCCGCCGATCGCACAGTTGACGACATGCAGCTCATGGCGCAGTGGACTTGAATACTTAGGTAACGGAATTGCGATGTTGAACGTACACTGATTCGTTTTCAGCGGAACAATCTCCACTCCGCCATTTAACCCTAGAGATTCCTCTGTACGCGCTGGTGAACTTCCACGCAAAGTCCAAAAAGCATCTTGAGCTTGTTCCACAACAGAATCGTGCTCAACGGCACCTGCTGCTGCGACAATGATTCGGTCGGGAGTGTAGTTTTTTGAAATGAACCCAATTACATCCGATCGCGTCAGTTGGCTAACGCTGTTAACGTTTCCTGTGATCGAACAGGCCAATGGGTCGGCTCCCCACAGCAGCCCCTTGATAGACTGTAATGCTAAATGTGACGGACGGTCGTTGTATTGTCTTATCTCCTGACAAACGACATCCTTCTCGCGCTCCAACGCCGTTTCTGGGAAACTACTGGCAACTAGGATGTCGCCCATTAGATCCAAAGCGTAGCTGACATAGTCTTCAAGAACGTGAGCATAGAAACAGGTGTAGTCCGGAGCCGTGAACGCTCCCAATTGGCCGCCGGCTGTGTCAATTAGTTCCGCGAGTTCCGCACTGTTTCGAAGCGGAGTGCCTAAGAAGAGGGCGTGCTCGCATAAATGAGCCAAGCCCGACTGATTGGGACCTTCATCCTGTGGTCCAGCATCAACCAGCACCGACACGCCAGCACTTCCAGTGTGCGGTATGTGTTCGGTGGTCACTCGTACGCCATTTTCAAGGCGGGTAGAGCGCGTTTGTGGTGATGCCTGAATCATGTAGCCATTCCGTGAGTTTTGCATTTCGCCGTGTTAAAGAGCGAAGCCTTCAATCCGATTCCAAAATAAGACCTGCTGGACAGGCAAAATATTTTGATCAGCGAAGTGTAGCCCACAGTTAGCACTGCGTAGTTTTGGCAAGCAGCAACAGCTGATATAGATCAATTTTTTAAGAAGCCTTGCCGGATTAAACCGACTCAACGGATTAGTAGAGCAATATGGATTGCGCTGCAGAGGGTTGTCGAACACGGCACAACCTCCTCGCAGCGGTTGCACAAGCGGCGCTGTGTATAGGTTTCTGGACAATGGAGAGCGCTCTATCTAAATGAACGCTGCTGGCACTAGGAAGTGAACTGCCTTAAGGAAAGGCGATTCATAAAAATTCTAACATTCTGAGATTTTTAGTTTGCTTTCCTCAATCCTGACCTACCTTTCAGTAGTGGCTAGGAAACCTTCCTGCTCAAACCATTTAACTCCCCACCCTAAGAGACCTAGGTGATTCTGTGAACTCATCAGTATTAGTATCCGGATTCGTAGTCGTTGGCGTTGGCGCCATGGCGGTAATGTTCAATCCCTTTGGATCAAGTGAAGACACTTCTCCAAATCCCACCAGCACATATCAAGCTTCAGCTGATCTGAACAAAGCCAGCACGCCAAGCCCGGTAAGTGCGACGTCTGATCCGGAGCCATTCGTTTGGGAGAACAAAAAGGAAACTGTCGCAAGCTCAGGAATCCTTGACGATCTCAAAGACCAAGACTCTACAAAAAAGATCGCCAAGGTAGCGGAACGCCCTCGTGGACTGGCCGGCATATCTAACAAAGCCAGCAAGGATTTAGCGTCAAAAGAGCAGCAGGTTTCAACAACGGATTCCAATTTTGGCGACCAAGTCGTCTCTACGGTCGACGAAGACTTAAGTGCGTTCTTCGGGCACTCTAAGCCATCAAAGAAAGCTACGATAACAAAGCCCGTAGCTAAAAAAGCGAAAGCTCCTGCGACAAAGCCAGCCACCAAGGTAGCGAAAGCTGTAGAGACGAAGCCTGCCGCTTCGAAAGTTACTACGGAACCTGTTAGAGTTGCTTCGAAACCAAGTCTTGATCTTGACACAGCCAAGCCTAGTACTTCATGGCCAACCCAAGAAGAAAAGACGTCTCCCAAGAAGAATGACGAAATGTTTACTTTTGCTCCACGTGGAGAAAACCAAACTGACGACGCTCCAATGCTGGCACCTGTAAAGTCGAAAGATCTTGACTCACCGGCGATTGAGCCAGTCAATAGTGACAAGATCAGCAAAACTGAATCAAGCACCGATGATATTTCAGGATCTCTTGACTCAGTAATGGTTAAGCCAGCCGTAGCCGGCCCAGTTGTTAAGGAATTCAATATCAAGAACCCCCTTCAAACACGTTTGCCTGTGACCTTCCTTGCAAATGGTAAGAAGATCTCGTTGAAGCCAGGCCAGCACTATAGGGTTCGCCAATCCGAAGCAGTGCAAGTAAAATTCAGCCGAGGCGGTTCCTTCGGATTCTCAGAAAAATCGCTTTCTGAAGGCAACTATGAATTTAGTGTTACCCGCAAGGACGGCTGGAAGCTGACCCAGTAAAGCCGCTTCACACTTCGCATCAACAATGTCGCACGACGTTGATGGCACAAGAAAAATCGTAAAGCCTTCATGACAGAAATGTCGTGAGGGCTTTTTTTTCGTAGCCACCCTGTTGGAAACATGCCCAAAACAAGTTCCCGGTCTTGCGTTCCCCAAATCCATCATTGAGAACGACGTAACGAGAGCCCGCCCCCCCATCTAACTTAAGGAGTCGCACCATCCTTTACGACTGCATAGAGCGGCCCTGCTTGCTGCTCTAGACAATAGACACACGGTTTCGAACTACGAACTGATAGCACTTAGAAATATTCCATGATTGCAACAAACCGGGGTTGACCAGTTATTCACACACCACTAATTACGTCCTCGCAGAACCTTGCCGCGCAAGGTCTGTCGTTCCCGAACGTGGGGACTTCACCTGCAAAATACACAAATCAGAGTCTGACCTGCTGAAACGGATTTCGGCAGTTGGGAATTAAGAGGAAACGTTACCATGGTTGTTTCTTCCAAATCTCGGTCATTCAAAAATTGATAAACTAGCGTCACAAGACAAGGAGAGTTGCGTGAAAGCCTCCGCATGTTTTCATCAGGGAATT
>CAZDBE010000227.1:0-553 GCA_964503675.1 uncultured Pirellulaceae bacterium
CAATCTTGGCAGATCCGTTTCAAGCAGATCTAAAAACGCTATCCGATGACGTACAGAGTTTTGAAACGCAGATGTTGGATCGCAAGTAGGACCGTTCGCAGAAGTTAAATCACTTTTAGAGAGAGTAGATCGATGAGAAAAAGCAAATGTATGTTTTCGCAGGTTGCCAGTTTTCTTTTCAACCAATCCGCTTTACTGATCGTCGCTACTGGGATTTTTGGTCTTGCCTGCAGTGACTACTCCCGCTCGCAGCTTCCGAACAATGGTAGCTGGGACATTAACAGAGACTCTCGTGCTCCTCGATCGAATTTCAGCTCAAACAGTGGGTTCGCTCTCGATTCTAGAAACGATCCGTACTCTGCTAACAGGCGACGGAGCGTGCCTGCCCCAACGCGATTCCCTCCGTCACCGCTTGAACAGCAGGTTGAATATCTACGAAAAGCGAAAACGGATGAGCAACGTGAAACGGTCAAACAGCGCATAGAAGAACTTCTGGGTGATCAATACGATTCGTATCTGGAAAATAGTGAAAGCGAACTAGCTGCGTTGGAAG
>CAZDBE010000227.1:563-9492 GCA_964503675.1 uncultured Pirellulaceae bacterium
CCCTGGCAATTTGAATTCGAGCACTCTTTTCCTTACCAGGAAACACCAGACCAACTGACAGCGATTGCAGCTATCAAAGACGACATGGAATCTAGTCAGCCGATGGAACGTTTGCTTTGCGGCGATGTCGGATTTGGAAAGACAGAAGTCGCCATGCGGGCCGCTTTCAAGGCGGTAGAAAATGGCTATCAGGTCGCCGTCTTAGCGCCGACGACCGTATTGGTTGAACAACACTACCGGACTTTTCGCGAACGCATGGCGGAATTTCCGGTAGACATCGAAAAACTTAGTCGCTTTTGTACCGCCGCCGAGCAACGTGAAACGGTCAAGCAGCGCATCGAGAAACTTCTGGGTGATCAATACGATTCGTATCTGGATAACAGTGAAAACGAACTATCGGCGCTGGAAGAGCGTTTGACAAAACTTCGGGAGAAACTGAAGGTTCGCGAGGATGCAAAGAAGGAACTGGTCGCCCTCGAACTTCAGCGCGTCGTCAACGAGGCGCAAGGCATAGGCTGGCCTCGGCAAAACCAAACTCGGGCTGCTACTAGAGCGCCAATAGAACGTTATGCAGCACCAAGCTTCACACCTGCCCAACGGGTAGACACACGAGCTTACCGCTCCGCTGACCCTCCGGCCTCTTTTCCCACGCCGGTAAATTCAACTCGCCTCGCTGCAGTTCCGACCAAGCCCGTAGCTCAACCTCGCCCAGCTGAAGTTTCGCCCATTGCGGATCGTCGAGTCGGTAGAGCGCAGCCCAAAATTGCGAATAGGCCGGCGACCTCAGGTTTCTCGCAGAAGCCAGCAACCTTCAAACGCTCACCCGTCGATTCTGCCACGGTCAATTTACCAAAAGACCTCGAAAAGGTTGCGCTTGGCTGTCTGAACTACGAATCTAAAAACAAATGCTTTCCAGCAAACATTGTGGACGAGATCGGTACGCCATTACTCAGTTGGCGGGTAGCGATTTTGCCATTCATTGGCCAGAAAGAGCTATATGAGAAATTCCACTTGGACGAATCTTGGGACAGTCCTCACAACACACAACTTATTGCCGAAATGCCCTACATCTACTCAGACAACAGCGGCGGCAGGGGGCTTCGAGGAAAAACCAATCTTCTTGGTATTGCGGACAAGGGCGGCATTTTAGAGCCAGAAGCCCAAGTGACACTGGAAAGCATACTCGATGGAACTCCCAACACGATTCTCGTCGTTAAGTGCCAAGGAACCGATCATCAACATCAACATTTCTGGACAAAGCCTACTGATTTAACAATCGACCAATTAGTAAAGATGGCCGCGGATTACCCGGGCAAGGTCAAACTCAGTTTTGCCGATGCCAGTATAGGCCTTTGCCCGAAGGACATATCGGAGCAGGACCTACGCCGCTTAGCCCATCGCGCTGACGGCGAGGTTATCGATGTACTTCCTAGCACACCCCCAAGCGCAAAACTAAAAAACGCAGACTCGCAATAAGGAACTTTTGTCTTGATGCGACTTCGGTAATCGGCATCTACCTAGTTCGCACTCGTCGATGGGAGAACCCATCGGCATTGTCGCGGACAACGTTTACAGTGGCTCGGGCGGTTCGATTGAGCGTGGGAGAAGGAGCTGAACTTTGGTCTGTTGGCACGACCACCGATTCGGCTTGAGGTGTTTCAGGAAGCGCCGGTATTTCGACATCCGACTCAAGTCTTGGAATCGCGATACATTGCTCCGACTCACAAGGCAAGACGCGCCGTATCAGCTGGATCGTCAAATCCTTATCCGTTGCGACTGGATTGGAAAACATCAGGGCTGACGGGTTGGTGTTCAGCTGATCGTTTAAAGTGAATTGACTAGCGACAACCCACGTCTTCAATTTAACTTCAAGCGAATCCTCTTTACCTGTTTTCTCCAAGGTCAACTGAGTCTTTATCGCGTTGGTTAACGCCAGTACCAATGCATCACTGTCTGTCGCCCACTTCGATTGCGATTGAACGTCAAATGCTCCCGGCGTAGCAATCCAAAACGTGTCAAACTCATTTTTGCCGATCACGAACCGGCCAATCAGCCCGGCGGGCCGTGTCAGGTGAGGCAGAACTCCAGCCGCCATGTCTGCCGGCAGACGATTCCAAGTTAACTCGAACGGTTGCTTGGTCACTCCTGCAACTACGCTGCCGCGGTTGACCTCCGCTTGCTGTCCGACGGCTCCCGCGATCACGTTGACACTTTCAAACGAGGTCACGATGGGCAACGCAGATGACGTGGCCCACGTAAATTTCTGTGGGCTGACCGTGGCCTCAAGCTTCTTCACCGATTCAGCGACCTTGGCCAACTCGGTCGCCGCAACCGTTGCTTTTGCGAGCGCGACGGGGACATGCAAGTGGCTGGTTACGCCATATGGTGTAGAAGCGTAGATCGCAATGTAATCTCTTCCGTCAAATTTCACCGCTCGTGCACACGACGGAACCGTCACCTGAAATACCTGACGGCTGATCATGTGAATATCTTTCTCCGGAATAGCTACCCCGCCGGCGATAATTTTTGTCTCGTGGACACTGAAATTGTCTCCTACCAAAAACAAAGTTGTTCCCGCGGCGGTTTCCTTCGCGGATGCTTGAGCATCAGTCGTTGCAGGAGAGTCAGCGGTCGTCGTATTCGTTGTCGTTGTAGCTGCGGCGGTCGCGGTCGAGACGGCAGCAGTGCTCGTTGTAGCAGCGGAGGAACAACTGCTGGGACAACAGGCTTCGGACGAAATGCCGGGTGCTCCGTACCAGCCGACCAACTCAGGAGCGAGGTCAGTAACGCCGTTACTAAACATCTCAAATCCACCAAGCGTGTTCTCATACGGGATCTGCACGCGCATCGATTGCATTGGAAGCTCATGTTCCAATTGCTTAACACGACGAAGCAACCTTTCTGTCTCGCCGTCGCGGTACAGATGAGAGCACGAGGCACAATCTAGGGCACAGGTTTGCATGTATTTGATGCTGCGACTGAGCTTCAACTGTGTGTGGTTGGACAGCTCTTTATTGCGTGGATTGTCCAAACGAAACCAGCTTGTTGACGTTTCGAAATCACAGTAGGGGACGAAAGATGGCATCAGCACGATCGCCGTGCACTCACGCATGCCCGGTTCTAGCATCGCTTCACGTGCGTTTGCGTCAGCGCGTCTTCCAAAGAGCGTCTCTCCGAAAGCCTGCGATGTGCTACGATTCTTGTGAGTCTGAACACGTGGCCGGAACGTCCAACCAAAAGTATCATTTCCGTGTGAGAAGCCTGAAACCGTGCGGTTGAGCCCGATGGCATTGATATCCTCGCGATACTGGCGAGTGAAATTATTGGCTTGCCTCAGGCTGACTGTGCCTGACGCAACACCAACGGCAACCGCGACGGCCAGTTCGCGGCTGAGGCTGGAAGACTCTTGTACATTCTGATCGTCGGCAACAGGGTCGACATGAAAGACATGGATTGGCCAGCGACACCGCACGTAGTTTTGAAACTGCTCGGTCGCGGCAGCAAATTCGCCATCCCACGCCTGAGAATGATTTGATTCGGGAACTGGCAAGTAATAACAATGCCTACGATCTGGATGACATCCGCAATCACCTCGAGTGGCAACGATATCATGCACATCCCGGTTAAGCTGCTCGTTCAGCAAAGCCATTTCTACGACGATCGGCCACGCAAGACTTCGCATGATGGGCGCCACGCTTGGACGAGTTCCCAGTCCGTTACTGGCTGCTGAATTCGGATCGATGCGAACCATGAAATCCTCTCGCATTGCACGAACGGCTTCCGTGCGACCTTCCTCAACAGCTTTGGCCAAACCACGTCCGTCGACACCTTGATCAATGATCGAACTTACAATTTGCATGTTGTGAGGAGAGCTCACCATTCGATAGGCGCTCTCCATATTGGACTGCAGATAGTGCCGCACATCCATGAGGTGAACGCGATGTGCGCCAGGCGAGTTTTCATTCCAAGCGACCATCCTGCCGCTGTAAGAAGTCGCAAACGCGTCTGCGATGATGATCATGACTTGACGATCAATCACATCCTCAACTAGCACTGACGGGATGGGCATGGAAGAGCGTCGCCGCCTAGAAACTGGGTTTACCCCGATCTTCTGCTCATCGTAGCCTTCCGCAATTTTATTTACCAATTTCGGAAATTCAACGGAGATATTCCTCAACTTCTCTTTCACCTCTTGCTTATTAGCTTTGTCGGAGGGAACAAGTAAAGTTCGATATTCCATCCTGCCAGCCACGTAGGTCTCAACATCACTAGGTAACTTTCTCTCAAGCGACGTTGCGATCAAACCTTCTACACTCTTGATGCTCTCTTCAATGTCTACGATTCGCAATTTCACTTCGGCGATTTCGTTGGACGGAAGTTCCTCATGCTTAAGGCGAACTCGCAACGCTCGGACCGCATCTACCGCCATTGCTTTGGCTGAATCTACGTTTTTTGCTGGAGTGCCTTTTTTAAAGACAGCTTCAAGTGCGGCTTCGATTTCAATATCACTATTTAGCTTGAGGTATTGGAGAGCTCGTTTGATCACCGCGTCGTATCTGGCTTTGAATTGTTGCGCGGCTCTCGCAAAAGGAAGCTTGTTGTCCTCGGACATACGAAGAATCGGTAATGCCAATTGATCAACCAAATCATTGATCACCAAACTGTGGAATGTTTCAGGCAACAACGTTTCGCTCAACCGTGGGGTCGCAGTGATCGTTGCCTTGGCTCCGTAACCTCTTCGGGTGACCATTCCAGGATTGATTGAAATCGGAATGCGCACCAAATTGAGCGCGTATCCAGGTGCATCAGAAGTATCATCGCCAGAATTGATTCGACGAAGCTGATGCAAGTGATTGAGAAATCTTGAGCGCTGGTTAAGACGCTCGGTATGCTCAAGATTCCCACCAGCGGTCAATAATTCAGCCGCTGCAGGGGCCGTTGGCGATGTTAAATTGATGCTTTGGTTAATACCTGGCGCATCGGCTTCTGTAGTGGAAGAGCCGGTCGAGTTATTGACGTTGATCGGACTGCCGGTGGCAGCGCCTACCGCGTTGGAAATGCCTGTTGCACTTGCCAAAAACGCGACGTCTGATCGAGTAATTCGCGCGTTGTCAATCACTTGGAAAGTGTCCAACTGCTCCGCCATTTCGGACTCGTACTCGCCACGGTACTTCGTTAGGCGCGATTCGCCCCACACGTCGGGTTGTTTCGCAACCACGCTCCCAAATTTATCGATGTGGGCTTCAAGCCAATCCAGCTCTCGAGCCAGACACTCCATCTGCGCATCTTTACCCGCAGGCGGTTTGACACGCACATGGGCTTTCCGGCCCACCTCGCGAAATCCTGCTCGGAGCCGTTCAGCGATAAATTGAGCCTGAGCTACCTCGACAAACAAAGCGACGAAGAAGATGCCAATACACAGACGTAACGAAGCTGACTTCATCAACTGCCCCCAAAAAGATGTAAACCCGAGTACTGGTTTCATCGATTATTCGGCATCTGACCGTTATCCTTATTGCTCGCATTTCCCTCAAAGCACCACCCTAGCGTCCGTAATCGCCTTAAACTGTAACAGTTACTGCAATTATTCGTTATCCGAAGACGGACGAGGGTAATTTTGAGACGGCGTGAAATATTGATCGAGGGTTCTCCTGACAATCGTCTCTGGTGCTGAGCAGGTCTCCCAGCCAGCGGAATACCAGAGTTTCTGCTCCTTCGACAACTTCCAGTTTAGTGGAACTGGCTGGTCAAAACTTGGAAACTGAATCTTCAGAACAACTAGTTTGCTGTCTGACTGGGGCATCGCCTGAGTCTCTTGGACGTCCGAGAGTGATTCCGCTGCCGAGGTATCACCACCGTCCGGTACGAACTCTTTTTCTTCCTCCAGTTTTTTCATCAGTCCATCAGCCACACGCGAGCGAAACGTTTTCACTTTCTCATCCCATTGCTGTTTGGTTCCCCACTGCGACACGCGCCGTGTTTCGGTGGGTCGTTTGTCGGCAAAGGTAGCGTTGGCGTTTTTGCCCTTCCCTTCCTCAAGCGACTTCGCCGATCTGTTGACCAGAAAAACGTTCTTCGTGATGGCTTTGTTATCAGGATCGTCTTCTTCATCGGCGGTATCGTTTGGGGATGAATCATCCGAGGGTGACTCTCCCCCTTGCTGCTGATCAGTTTGCTGCCACCGATCACTCTCAGTCCAGTAGGCCAAATCCGATTCAAGGTTTCCGCGCTCCGCTTGGGAAGTTGAACGCACGTTGAAGATCGCTTCTACGGGACCGGTCACCCAGCGTACCCAAGACATCAGTCCCTCCTTCGAATCAACATCCTGCTTTCTGGCGCTTGGTGTGGGTTCAATCCTAATCAACAGAATGCGATCGAAGTCGACAAATTCCTTTACCAATTCCTCTTGCTTGTCAGCGGGAATGGTCTTGAAATTTTGAAGACAAAACTGAACCCAATTAATCGCAGTGACAATTCCTTCGTTATCGGCATAGCCTCCATCACAAAGGGCAACGGAGCTTCCCAACTGGCTGGAAAAGTCTGGACGGGTGAAGGGTGAGATGTAGGGAAACGTGGCGGAAGTTCGTGCCGCTGCCGCCGGTGTCACATCTCGAAAAACGCCATCTTTCTTCCCCAACAGCTCCCGATAGTTGATTGGGCGGCTGCTTCGCGACACGTTGCTTAATCGCCGAGGCGTCGGGATGCTGTCGAATAGGATCCTCCTTCCGGTGGCGGCATCGGTCGAATTAAAGATCACTACTGGCATCTCACCCCGTCGGGCGACATCCCCCCAGTGACTCATCGTGATTCCCCGCTGCGATTTCGGCAAATTGCTCTCGAATACTTCCTCCAGTCTCTGCCCCCGATCTTTGGTGGCTAGGCCCGACCAGAGGGTGCCATATAAATCATCAGTCATCAAACCATAGGCAATAGGCTCGAGTGCGGACTGCGATGCAAGCGCCAAAGCGGGTGATTTCCTGTAAATGTCTGCCATTACAGGATCCCGATCGAAGCCGGCTGCGAAAGATGAAAGCGCGTCTTCTGCATTTCCTTTGGCGATACTTTCGCGATAGCGTGTCGAAGCAAAATATAGTGTTCCAACACTGCCGCCGGAGACTCCGCTGATTACACATACCGCATCGGCAAAGTCAGAATACTCATGGGAAATCGAATCCAACACACAACTGGCCCAACCCGCCGCATGGATTCCGCCGCCGGGACAGGTAACCATCACAAGGGTCTTTCCTGCTGCGGCAGGCGAGCGATCTGACTCGCTTCGCGCGCTGCGAAGTTCTACCAGACGCCTCATCCGAGAGTTGATGGTCTCGCACGCAACTTCATTGAGCCGCTTAATCGATCGAAGAAAGGGTTTTGTCAGGTCTTCGTCGCGCAGGTAAACTTCCGGCTCGTTCAGGCCTGCGGCGTCAACCAATTCGCCAAACTTCCCTTCTGCAGCGTATTCTGTCGTCTGGAGCGGCATCGTCGATCCGCGCGGAATCTGCCAAATCGTAAGGCCAACCAGCAGCAATGGAATCACCGGCAACCGGTATCGATCAAACAAATTCGAAACACCGGCGAGCAACATAAACGCAAGCCAAATCAACAGCACTACTAACAGGGGCGTCGACGTAAGCCACACCTTCGAAGCAGACATCCAACGTACCGAACACCAATGTCCAATTGCCAGCAACAACAAATAGCCAGCAAACACAAAATCGACATCCTCAAGTCCGAACTTCTTACCAGTGGCGGTGATGCATTTACCAATCTCGTTACCGATGTGACTTTCAAACATTTTTCCATCCGGACATTGGCACTCAAACGGAAGATAGTTTTCCGCATCCTGCACGCTTCCAAACAATCGCGCCCTCACTCGTCCCAGGAACTTCAGTCCAAACCAACTCACCGCCATCGCGGTAACGATAGCCGCTAACGACCAAAGCCAATGCAATCCACCGGAGTAGGCAAACTCTGAATTAAATTTCCATACCAAGACCAACGGTGTAACGGCCGCCATCAAGCAAGTTGCGATCTTCATCGACTTGCTCCATGGAAGCGTTCCATTGCCAGCCAAGTCCAGCACCCCTTGACTGGGAAAACGGTGGTTGAGCAATCTGACGATTCCCAAACAGAAGATGACGGCCACGAAATTCACCCCGGTGAGCATCGCCAACTGAACGTAAGTATCTAAAAGTAACGCGTTGGTAATTAGCGTTTTCAAAGGTGCTACGAATCCAACGCCAGTCCACGTCAGGAGGAAAAACAGCATCATCCAGCCGTATCGCTTCCGAACCGTATTAGTCAACCAACCAGATTCCAGAGGATCACCCTCTGGTTGCGTAGTAACCGGGTCTGTCATAGGAAGGATCTCGACTCGTCAAAGATTCAGGAAAGGAACCGAACAAATTGTAGCGTCGAAGATCGCGAGCTTCCCTCAGCAATCAAAAAAACATAACGAAAAGGGCGTCAGGGCGTACTTGCCCGAGTGCAGTTCGACACGTCCATGTCAGCAACCCGTCGTTCACTTTCGGCAGTCACCAACATCACTGAAAATCCAGTGATAGTTTGAGGAGACGTTAACCAGCCAATAACATTACCGACCGATCCATGGAAGCCAACCAACAGCTCCGCCTGCAGCATAAGTTCCGCCAAGCTTGCAAGCGAGACGCCTACACTACGGGCGCACTTGCCCGTTGCCACGCACGCAGTACTTGAAACTGGTTAGTTGTTCGACACCAACTGGCCCACGCGCGTGCATCTTACCAGTCGCGATACCGATCTCGGCGCCCATGCCGAACTCACCGCCGTCGGCGAACTGAGTCGATGCGTTGTGCATTAAGATCGCAGAATCGATCTCGTTAAAGAACCGCTCAACCACCGCCGCATCTTCGGCTAAAACCGCCTCGGTGTGGCCTGACGAATACTGGCC
>CAZDBE010000228.1:0-1972 GCA_964503675.1 uncultured Pirellulaceae bacterium
CACCACTGCGGCGACTGGTGATCAACCTGATCCGTCCACTGCTGGTGATGATCTTCAAGAGGCTGTTGTCGTCAACAACGCAGCAGATTTGGTTACGGTTAAAACCCTTGCCAGTGGCAATCCGACTCCGGATGAAGGCGACAGCGTTACTTTCAGTATCACCGTTACTAACAACGGTGCGACTCAGGCAACCAATGTTTCACTCACAGATTCAATTCCAGCTGGAATCACGTTGACTGGCAATACCACCACTCAAGGCACCTACGTTGGTGGACTGTGGACGATTGGAACGTTAAACGTTGGAGACTCCGCAACCATCACATTGACTGGAACCGTCGATGCAGGCCAAAGTGGCAACACGATCACCAATGTCACAACTGCGGCGACAGGCGACCAGCCGGATCCTTCAACCGCCGGCGATGATTTGGAAGAGACCGTAGCCGTGGGGATTCCAGCAGCCGATCTTGTGACTGTGAAGACGCTTGCCAGTGGTAGTGCAACTCCAAACGAAGGCGATACCGTCACCTTCTTGATCACCGTCACCAACAATGGAGCAGACGAAGCAACGAATGTTGAGCTGACAGACATCTTGCCGGCTGGATTGACGCCAACCGCTGTCAGCGGAACCATCAGCCAAGGTAGCTACAATGTGGTTACCGGCGTGTTTGAGATTGGCACGTTGGCCGTAGGTGATTCAGCTACGCTAACGCTTGAAGGTACGGTCGACGTTGGACGCGGAGGCAGCACGATCACGAACATCACCACGGCGGCTACCGGTGATCAAGTTGATCCTTCAACTGTCGGGGACGACTTGGAAGAGTCCGTCGCTGTAGGCGTGCCAGCTAGTGATATCGTGACGGTCAAAACGCTGGCCAGTGGAGACGCGACTCCCGAGGAAGGTGACACTGTCACCTTTGAGATTACGGTAACCAACAATGGTCCTGACGGAGCTACCAATGTCACACTGACCGATTTCTTGCCAGCGGGACTTACCGCGACGTCCAACAATGGTTCAGCCAGTGGTTTGGGTGTCAGTTACGATGCTGTCACTGGCATTTGGGACATTGGTACACTTGCTGACGGTGCCAGCGAAACGCTGATTCTTGAAGGTACGGTAGATGTTGGGCAAGGTGGAAACACCATCACCAACATCACCACTGCCGCAATCGGCGATCAGTTCGACCCGTCGACTGTTGGTGATGACCTAGAGGAATCCGTTGTCGTGGTCGCTGTTGACGCAGCCGATCTTGTTACGGTGAAGACGCTCGTTAGTGGGGACGCAACGCCGGCCGAGGGTGACACGGTCACCTTCCAAATCGAGGTCACCAACAATGGAGGCGCTCAGGCAACCAATGTTTCGTTGACTGACTCGATTCCCGCCGGCTTTACCTTAACTGGTAACACACCGTCTCAGGGTACGTACGTTGGCGGAGTCTGGACGATTGGCACGCTGGACAATGGCTCGGTCGCGACGATTACGTTAACGGGAACAATCGATGCTGGTCAAGCTGGTAACACGATCACTAACGTGACAACTGCCGCGACTGGTGATCAAGTTGATCCATCGACTCTTGGCGATGATTTGGACGAGTCAGTAGTGGTCGAAGACAACACGACTGATCTCGTTACAGTGAAGACGCTTTCCAGTGGCAGTTCGTCACCTGATGAAGGAGATACTGTGACCTTCCTGATCACGGTAACCAATAATGGAGCTGGCGATGCAACAGGCGTCTTCTTAAATGACCTCCTGCCAGCAGGATTAACCGCGACAGGCAATAACGGGACTGTTTCGCAAGGCTCCTACAGTGCAGTCAGCGGTATTTACGGCATTGGCGACATTGCCGCTGGAGATTCTGCAACGCTGGTTCTTGAAGGAACCGTTGATGTGGGCGAGGGTGGAAACACAATCACCAACATCACCACGGCCGCGACAGGCGATCAAGTTGATCCTTCAACGGTTGGCGATGACCTA
>CAZDBE010000228.1:1982-9457 GCA_964503675.1 uncultured Pirellulaceae bacterium
TGAAAACCCTTGCTAGTGGCGATAGCACGCCAGCCGAAGGTGATACCGTTGTCTTCCAAATTGCGGTCGTCAACAATGGCGCGGCTCAGGCAACGAATGTTTCGTTGACTGACTCGATTCCAGCAGGTTTCACTTTGACCAGTAATACAACATCTCAGGGCACCTACGTTGGTGGAGTCTGGTCGATTGGCACGCTGGACAATGGCTCGGTCGCGACAATTACGCTAACGGGAACGATCGATGCGGGCCAAGCTGGTAACACGATCACCAACGTTACAACTGCAGCGACCGGTGATCAAACCGATCCATCGACTCTAGGCGATGATCTTGACGAGTCTGTAGTTGTCGTAGACAACACGACTGACCTAGTGACAGTTAAAACGCTTGCTAGTGGTGATTCAACTCCAGATGAAGGTGACACAGTCACCTTTGCGATTACTGTTTCCAACAATGGTCCTAGCGATGCAACAGGCGTTAGCTTGACTGATTTGCTGCCATCGGGCTTAACGGCTACAGGTAACAACGGCGGAATCACGCAGGGTGCTTACGACTCTCTAACTGGTCTGTTTGACATTGGGACTTTGTTGGTTGGCCAATCGGCAACTTTGACGCTTGAAGGAGTTGTTGATGCGGGCCAAGCTGGCAGTACGATTACTAATATCACGACTGCGGCAACGGGAGATCAAGTCGATCCGTCTACGGTCGGTGATGATCTTGAAGAAGCAGTTGCAGTAGAAACTCCAACAGCCGATCTCGTCACAGTGAAGACTCTCGCCAGTGGAAACGCGACGCCAGATGAGGGCGACACAGTCACCTTCCTGATTACGGTTACCAACAATGGCGCTGACAATGCAACGGGGGTCTTCCTGAATGACTTGCTGCCAGCAGGCCTAACGGCAACGGGCAACAATGGGATTGTTTCACAAGGTTCATACAGTGCAGTGAGCGGTATCTACGGCATCGGTGACCTCGCCGTTGGAGATTCCGCGACGCTGACCCTCGAAGGAACCGTTGACGTTGGTCAAGGTGGGAACACGATCACAAACATCACTACAGCCGCATCAGGCGATCGAGTTGATCTGTCAACGTTCGGTGATGATCTCGAAGAGGCCGTAGTCGTCAACAATGCGGCAGATCTTGTAACTGTCAAAACGCTTGCCAGCGGTGACAGCACTCCCGACGAAGGCGACACTGTCATCTTCCAGATTGCAGTCGTCAATAACGGTGCGGCTCAAGCCACGAATGTTTCGTTGACTGATTCGATTCCGGCCGGATTCACGCTAACCGGCAATACGCCGTCTCAGGGCACGTACGTCGGTGGATTGTGGACGATCGGAACTTTGGATAGTGGTGACGTGGCAACTATTACGCTGACGGGAACCATTGATGCAGGCCAAGGTGGTAACACGATCACTAACGTGACAACTGCTGCTACGGGCGATCAAGTCGATCCGACAACTGTTGGAGATGATCTCGAAGAAGCCGTTGTTGTTGGAGTCCCAGCAGCCGACCTTGTGACGGTCAAAACGCTTGCAAGTGGCGATAATACTCCTGATGAAGGCGATACTGTGACCTTCTTGATCACCGTCACCAACAATGGATCTGACGATGCGACTGGGGTCTTCTTGAATGACCTCCTACCAGCAGGCCTAACCGCGACTGGTAACAATGGGATTGTTTCACAAGGTTCTTACAGTGCGGTGAGCGGCATTTACGGTATCGGCGACCTTGCTGTCGGAGATTCTGCAACGCTAACGCTTGAAGGAACTGTTGACGTTGGCCAAGGTGGCAACACAATCACGAATATTACGACAGCGGCATCCGGCGATCAAGTTGATCCGACAACCGTTGGCGATGATCTTGAAGAGGCCGTTATCGTTAACGACGCGGCAGACCTTGTAACTGTCAAGACGCTTGCCAGCGGCGACAATACTCCAGCCGAAGGCGACACCGTCACCTTCCAGATTGCAGTCGTCAACAACGGTGCGGCTCAGGCGACGAATGTTTCTTTAACTGATTCAATTCCCGCCGGATTTACGCTCACAGTTATTACGCCGTCTCAGGGCACGTACGTCGGCGGATTGTGGACGATTGGTACCTTGGACAGCGGTGACGTGGCGACGATTACGCTGACGGGAACCATTGATGCGGGCCAAGGCGGGAACACGATCACCAATGTCACAACAGCAGCAACCGGCGATCAAACCGATCCGTCTACAGTTGGCGATGATTTAGATGAGTCCATCATCGTTGACGACAACACGACTGATCTGGTCACCGTCAAGACGCTTTCCAGCGGCGATTCGTCACCGGATGAAGGCGATACGGTCACCTTTGCTATTACGGTGACCAACAACGGTCCCGGCGATGCGACCAACGTCAGCTTAACTGATCTTTTGCCGGCAGGACTGTCGGCAACAGGGCTCAACGGCGGCATCAGTCAAGGCTCCTATGATTCCACGACAGGCTTGTTCAGTATCGGAACGCTGTTGGTTGGCGATTCGGCGACGTTAACACTCGAAGGCACCGTTGATGCCGGACAATCTGGTAACACGATCACCAATATCACGACCGCGGCCACCGGCGACCAGGTTGATCCGTCGACCGCAGGTGATGATCTGGAGGAGGCGGTCGCGATCGGAGTTCCGGTTGCTGATTTGATCACATTTAAGACTCTGGTCAGTGGAGATGCGACTCCAGATGAAGGCGATACTGTCACGTTCCTGATCACCGTTACCAACACCGGATCTGACGATGCGACGGGGGTCTTTCTAAATGACCTTCTGCCAGCAGGGCTGACCGCGACAGGTAATAACGGTATTGTGTCGCAGGGTTCCTACAGTGCAACCAGCGGCATCTACGGTATCGGCGATCTTGCTGTCGGAGATTCTGCAACGCTGATTCTTGAAGGAACTGTTGACGTTGGCCAAGGTGGCAGCACCATCACAAATATCACCACAGCTGCAACTGGCGATCAAGTTGATCCAACAACGTTTGGTGATGACTTAGAAGAATCCGTCGTTGTAAATGACGCGGCAGATCTTGTGACTGTGAAGACGCTTGCCAGTGGTGACAGTACTCCTGCTGAAGGTGACACCGTCATCTTCCAGATAGCTGTCACCAACAACGGTGCGGCTCAGGCGACCAACGTGTCGTTAACTGATTCGATTCCGGCCGGCTTCACGCTTACTGGCAATACGCTGTCTCAGGGCACGTACGTTGGTGGATTGTGGACGATTGGTACTCTGGACAGTGGTGCCGTGGCGACCATTACGCTGACGGGAACTGTCGATGTGGGCCAAGGTGGTAACACGATCACCAATGTGGCAACTGCTGCAACCGGCGATCAAACCGATCCGACAACTGTCGGCGATGATTTGGACGAATCTGTCGTCGTCGACAACACGACTGATCTTGTAACGGTAAAAACACTTGCCAGTGGAGACGCGACACCTGATGAAGGCGACACCGTCATCTTCCAGATTGCGGTCACCAACAATGGTGCTGCTCAAGCAACGAACGTTTCGCTGACTGATTCGATTCCAACCGGTTTCACCCTGACTGGAACCGCACCGTCGCAGGGTGCCTACGTTGGTGGCGTCTGGACCATTGGAACACTCAACGATGGTGAGACAGCGACGATTACTCTGACTGGAACAATTGACGCCGGTCAAGGTGGCAACACGATCACCAATATCACGACGGCTGCAACGGGTGATCAAACCGACCCGTCAACAGGTGGCGATGACTTGAATGAATCTGTTGTCGTCAATGCTCCGGTGCCGTCGGGTGAGATTTCTGGAACTGTCTTTCAGGATGACAACAACGATGGAGTTCAAGATGTGGGCGAGATTGGGATTGCGGGCGTTGAGGTCGTGCTGACGGGCGTCGACGTGTTTGGGACTCAGGTTCAAGTGACTCAGTTTACTGACGCGGCCGGTCGCTATGCGTTCCAGAACCTAGAAGAGGGTACTTACACCGTAACTCAAACGCAGCCACAAGGGTTCGACGACGGTATTGATTCCGGCGATCCATCGTTTACTGTGGGCAACGATGTTCTTTCCAACATCCAATTGGGAGCGGGACAAGTGTTTGCTGGTAATACGTTTGGAGAGGTGCGACCCACTGGAGCGGCAGGGAATCCACCGCGCCTACCGGGTTTCCTTCCACCGAACCTACCTCCGATTGGCAATCAGGCTTCCTTCGGTACACCTGGAGCGATCTACTCGGGTATTCCGATCAACCAAAACTCAGATCCTTTGTCGCTCGACAGCGGTCGACGAGTCCTAGGCGGATACTCTGTCAGCGACGGATTCTTCACCGAGGGCGGCGAAGAAAATAGCGATATCGGGTGCGGATGCGAAGGTGATTGTGGTTGCGAAGCCTCAACGCCGGTTGACGCTTGTGGCAACCCAATCATGGCAGTTCCGGTTGAACCGATTGTAGAGGATGGTTGCGGATGCGGTCCTGTCTACACTGAAGGTGAAGTGCCAATGGGTGCGATTGACGGGCAGATTCTCGGCCCCGTGATTGAGCAAACTCCTGACGACGGATGCTTCGAAGGTGCTTCCATGGAGGAAGCTGGCGACACGCTGGAACAAGGCGATGAGGACACCCTCGCAAAGGGTGATTCTGACCACGTACCTGCACCGTCTTTCCTTAAACGGTTCTCAAGTTGGATTATCCCGACGAACGATATTAGGTCTTAGGCGGGTTAGGCCAGACTTCAATCGAGAAGATAACAATGGCCCCCTGTGGGTGATGAAGTTGACAAGTCTGTCGTCGTCACCCACCGGGCCATTGGTCTTGACATTGGAGTTGCAAAAGAAGTGATTGGAAAACCAACCCTTTTGGCCAACGGGAACTTTCAGATTGACTACGAGGTTGTTGTTGAAAACAACGGCGTGGTCGATCTCGTTGACGTCAGTGTCGTCGATGATATAGCAACGCAGTTCGGCCCTAGCGTCCTTAAGAACGTCAGTGGTCTGACGCTAGTGAAACCACCAACCAACGCTAACAGCAGTATCAGGCTTGATCTGTTAGGTTGGGATGGAACAGCCGCAACCGACGTTATTGACCGGTCGGCAAAGGAGAACGCTTTGGCTGCCGGCGACTCGTTCGTGATTGGGTTCAAGGCAGAAATCGACGCTTCGGCAATTTTATCCGTTATGAAAAACATGACGACTATTCAGGCGACCGCCATCGATCGCAGTGGTGTCGCCTTGCTGGACGTGACTGGCGCTCGGATGATGGCCTCAGACACCTCCGACAGTGGCAAAGATCCAACGAAGTTGAACTCTGGTGATCCTACGTCTCTGCTGGTCCCAAGAATCGGATTGGTGAAATCGCGCGGCGATGCGGTCGCTAGTGCTGAGAACTGGGAGGTCAAGTTTACGCTGGTCTGGGAGAACACTGGAACAGTCGCTCTGGATAAAGTTGAGATTTTTGACGACCTTGCTGCTAGATTCGGTGGGCAGTTCGCAGGCGTTACACTTGACAGTGTGACTGCCGCGGCAGGCAACGCTGGATCGGCACCTACGGCTAATGACAGTTTTGCTTTGGACACATCTACGTCATTAGTCACAAGCACTGGTCCACTTGAGGTTGGTGACGGTTTCGAAGTTGCTTTCACGGTTTCGATTGATCCCAACGCGGTCGGTACCGCAGCGCGAGGGCTAGACAGCCAATCCATTGCTTCTGCTGTTGCGGTCGACGCTAACGGGGATCCGGTGATCCTCCCGAATGGAGCGTCTGCGTTTACTCATCGAGTAAGCATCGGCGAAGTTGAACCGGAGCGTGGCACTGAAAAAAATGATCTCAACGGAACGATTGAGGACGATCCAGCAACCAAGGTGGTTGCCGATGTTGCGGTTGCGAGGTCAGTTGCCCGAACACCGACACTGTTACCCAATGGGAATTTCGAGGTCGTTTACGAGCTGGTTACCACAAACACAGGCTCCGTCGATCTAGCCGAGTTAACTCTAGTTCAGGATTTGACGGGCCAAATCGGCGCGACTCTCGTAAGTGGAGGCAAGGTCGTTCTATCTTTACCACCCAGCGACGCGCGCAGTAGCCTGTCGCTCGATAGTGCTTTCAACGGAACCGAGGTCACCGACATCGTTGATCAAACGCGGTCCTCACTGCTGGCCGCCGGCGATTCGTTCACTGTTCAGTTTTCGGTCGAAGTTGATTCGGAGGCTGTTGGGCTCCCATGCACACTAGAGAATAGAACTGTCAGCGGATCTGAGACTGTTGACGTAGAAAGCGCGAGCATCTCTGAGAACGATATCGTTGATGCTTTGGCTTGCGAGTCTTCGAGCGCGGGATTTGTAGAAATCGTCCAAGAACATGTTGAATGTCTAACCGCGACCGAAGACCAAGGAAGGGCGGAGGTTCCTGCGCAGCTTTATCAGGCCGATTTGGCGATCTCTAAATCGATTGTTGGGGAACCGATTCTGACAGAGCTGGGAAATTACGTGGTGGCTTATCAGATGGTCATCGATAACTCGGGAACCGTTGATCTGGCGAGCCTGAGTCTGTTGGAAGACGTATTCACTCTGTTTGGGCGTGCGTTCGTTAAAGCCGGCAATTTATCGATCACCTCCGCACCTAGCGATCCCGGCAGCAGCGTCTCGCTTGATTCAGCCGGTTGGAATGGAAAGATCTCAACAGAACTATTAGATGGTTCCGTGTCAAACGTGTTGGTCGCCGGTGATTCGTTCACGCTTCAGTTCGAAGTCGAAGTCAATCCTAGCCGCGGAATGCCTCCAATGAAGAACCATGCTGCCGGCGAAATCGCCGAAGGTGTCAGTGATCAGGCAATGGATTCCAACGGTGTTGCGCTAGAGCCACTGACGAACCTTGCACTAATTGGCAATGTGATCAACAGCTTCATTGATGCACCGGGACCGATCTACTCTGGCATGCCGATCAATCAAGTTTCCAATCCATTGCCGCAAGGCAATCAGCCATCCTTTGCCGGTCGATATCCTATCGGAGACGGATCGATAATGTCCGGGGGCTGATTAGGTGAGGATGCGATGGCAACGGCCCAAAACGTCTTGAGTCATGGTCTGCAAACTGTAAGCGACAAGGCGCTCACCGTTTGACCATTGCCCTACCCCGGCATCGATGCAGTATTAGTCTGCATGATCACCATTTCGTGGTACCTGCCGCCAAGTTCCATCAACGATTGATGCGTACCAACTTCCGTGATCCTACCGTTTTCTAAAACAACGATTCGATCGGCACTTGCAATCGTGCTCAAGCGATGAGCAATCACGAAACACGTTCTGTTCTCCATTAGCGTCGCCATGCTGGACTGAATCAAGCGTTCGCTCTCTGTATCCAGATTACTGGTCGCTTCATCCAAGATCAAAATCTTAGGGTTGGCCAACACAGCACGAGCAATCGCCAATCGTTGCCGCTGACCCCGGATATGTAACACCCCCCCCGCCCAAATGGGCGGGAGGTAG
>CAZDBE010000229.1:0-9401 GCA_964503675.1 uncultured Pirellulaceae bacterium
TCGATCTTGGCCCAAATTTGATCGCGGATCTCGTTAAAGCAAACTTGCTTCTCTTGGTCGGTACCAGTGGCGTCAGCCGGATCCTCAAATGGCCAATGGAAAAGTTGTTTCGCACCTGGCCAGACAGGGCAAGCGTCTTTGGCGTTACCGCACACTGTGACGACCAAGTCAAAATCCTCATTGACAAACGGGGCGGATGATTTGCTTTCCAGACCTTCAGTAGGCAATCCTTTTTCTTTCATTGCCACGATCGACATCGGATGGACGTAGCCGCTTGGCTTGGATCCGGCAGAAACAGCTTTCCAGCCAAGTTGGTGTTTCGCGCTTAGGGAATTCCAGATCACTTCGGCCATCTGGCTGCGGCAAGAGTTTCCGGTGCAAAGAATCAGTACACGTTTTGTCATAAGAGATTTTCTTTTTCAGGGAGGAGCTTTCTTCTACTTGGATTGACCGACGTCCAAGGCGTAGCCGCAGAGCAGTTCTTCCACCCGGCCATAGACACGCTCTCGCGCGGTCTCGGCCCACGGCAAAATTTTTTCATCCAGTGGTTCGAGGCCGATGCGTCTTAAGACTCCGTTCATTCGTTTTACTGCGCCACGGTCGGTCAGGTAATCAAAAATGTAACGTTCCTTAACAAAACCGGCCATGGCGGGAACAAGTTTGGTGGTTGGTCGAGTCGCAAACTGGTTAATGGCATCCTGAATTTGGACAGCTTCAGCATCGGCGACGATTTCATAGTATCGTTCTAGCTGACCAGTGAATTTCTTCTGCAGAAACGAGTCGAGGAACATTTCGACCATCACGTGAGCCACAAAACCTGATCGCATACCGTGTTCGGTACCGTAGATTTCTCGGATCTCAATCGCCATCTTCATTTCGTAGTCACGAAACGCAGACGACGTATGGAACCAATAGTCGTCGCGATGATGCTGAACAACTCCTTGGGCCAGTTCGGCCACAAGTGAATCTTCGTGATCCGAGAAGGGTGTCGCCCGTTTTTCTCGAAGCCTGCATTTTCTGTCCGCCGCTGCCATCCAATCGGGCAGGCTTGTACCGATCGCAAATAGCGGACGGTCAAGAAAAGGTAAGGCGTGTGCGAAACTATTCATGAGAGCTTTCTGGCAACGGCCGTAGCGCAGGCGCTAAGCAGGGTGACAATATTCAATCGCGCGTCCGAAAACGTTTTGCTCAAACTGATCTTTGCCATCGTGTTTGCGGAAGACTTCGTGTCCCATGACCCAAGTCCTGACAGGCCAACCTTGCAAGGTCGTTCCGTGCCATGGTGACCAACCACATTTCGTTTGCTGGTCTTCATTTTTGATCTCAACCTTCAGATCCATATCCACAAGGACTAAATCAGCATCGTATCCAACAGCGATCTTGCCTTTGTCTTTCATGTCCCAGACACGCGCTGGCGCTTCACACATCCAAGCAACCACTTGCTCGATTGTGCATCTTCCTTTGTTGACCTCATTCAGCATCAACGCCAACGAATTTTCAACTGCGGGCAAACCTGAAGGGCATTTGGGATACGGCAGCTGTTTCTCTTCGGTCGTATGCGGAGCATGGTCAGTCGCAATGACTTCGATTGTTCCGTCTAACAATGCAGAAAACAATGCTTCGTTGTCGGCTTTGTTTTTGATTGACGGGTTCATTTTCACCAAGGACCCGAGAGTTTCGTAATCCTCAACTGAAAAGAACAAGTGATGGGGACATGCTTCGGCCGTGATCAAATCATGCTTTGACTTTGCAGTTCGGATCAGTTCAACCTCATCAGCCGTCGAGACGTGCAACACATGAAAACGGTGCTGGTGTTTTTCAGCCAACGCAATCGCTCGCGCTGTTGCGATCTTGGCTGCCTCGTAATCCCGCACGAGCGAGTGAGCCGCGACGTCGGTGCGGTCAGCGTATTTCGCCGCGTTGGCACGTACGGTGGTTTCGTCCTCGCAGTGGGCGCAGATGGTCAGCGTCGTTTCGGCAAAGATGGTCTCCAATGCCGATTGCTCGTCAACGAGCAGATCGCCAGTGCTTGAGCCGATGAAAATCTTAATGCCGGGAGTACGGACGGCATGTTTCAGCTCGGCAGCGTTGGTCGGCGTGGCTCCAATGTAGAACCCAAAATTGACGATACTTTTTTTGGCCGCGATTGCAAGTTTGTCATCGAGCAAATCTTGCGTGATGGCATTGGGGATCGTATTTGGCATTTCCAGAAAACTGGTCACGCCACCTTTGGCACAAGCCCGTGAGGCGTGAGCTAAATCTTCTTTGGCGGTTAGTCCCGGTTCGCGAAAGTGAACTTGGTCGTCAACCACACCCGGAATCAAGATTTTCCCGCCACCTTCGACCACTTCGTCCGCACTCGTTTGTGCAGCGGGGTCGATATCAACGATCTTGCCTTCGGCAATCAATATGGAAGTTTCGACCAACTGTCCGTCAATGACGGCGTTGACGTTGCGAATCAGGGCGCTCATGAGGCGTTCTCGACGGTTTTTTTCGGGTCACTCAATAATCTAAACAATAGCAGAATCGTGACACACTTCGCCAGCATTGACCAGACGCCTTGGCGATTCGTTCGCAAATTGCGATACTGTTTTTCCCTCATTCATTTTGATTAAACAACTAATCGACAATTGATTTAAGTCTCCCCGGAAATCTGACAGGATCACACAGCGATGCAAGACTTCGAAAAACTTGGCGCATTCTACCTCGGCCGCGAATATGACCTTGCCCAGCGCGAAGGTAAAGAAGACCTGCTGTTATATAACTCAAAAGATCTCTGCACCCACGCGGTCGTCGTGGGGATGACAGGCTCCGGTAAAACGGGACTCTGTGTAAACCTCCTTGAAGAGGCGGCTATTGATCGGATTCCGTCGATCATTATTGATCCCAAAGGTGACATCTCCAACCTGTTGCTGTCGTTTCCAAATTTGACTCCTGAGGAATTTCGCCCGTGGATCGATGAAGGCCAAGCCGATCGCGAAGGCGTTTCTCCAGAAGTTTTTGCTACCCAAGAAGCTGAGAAATGGAAGGAAGGCCTTGAAAGTTGGGGGCAGGACGCAGAACGAATTCGCATGATGCGCGACACCGTCGACATGCGCGTCTACACGCCGGGGGCTACCTTCGGCCGACCTCTGACGATTTTGAAATCGTTTGATGCGCCCAACGAGCAGGTCCTGAACGATTCAGATCTATTGGCCGATCGAATCAGCTCGACCTCTTCCGGTCTGTTGTCGCTGTTGGGAATCGATGCCGATCCTATTCGATCCAAAGAACACATTTTGATCTCGAATATTCTCAGCCACACTTGGAACAAAGGACAGAATCTTGATCTGGGATCAATGATCAGCAAGATTCAGGAACCGCCATTCGAGCGCGTCGGCATCATGGAACTGGATAAGTTCTACCCAGAGAAGGAGCGGCGTGAGCTGGCGATGACCTTGAATAACCTCTTAGCGTCACCCAGTTTTTCAAATTGGATGATGGGCGAGCCGATCAACATCAAGCGCATGCTGCACACCAGTGAAGGTAAGCCTTGTGTTTCGATCGTCTCGATTGCTCACCTATCGGAAAAAGAGCGGATGTTCTTCGTTACGATTCTGTTGAACGAAGTGTTGGCATGGATGCGTACGCAAGCCGGTACTTCCAGCCTCCGCGCGATTCTGTATATGGATGAAGTGTTTGGTTACTTCCCGCCAGTAAAGAATCCGCCATCCAAACAGCCGATGTTGACGCTGTTGAAGCAGGCTCGTGCGTTTGGACTGGGGTGTGTATTGGCAACACAGAATCCCGTCGACCTTGACTACAAAGGGCTCTCCAACGCGGGGACGTGGTTCCTTGGCCGCTTGCAAACTGAACGCGATAAAGCGCGCGTATTGGAAGGACTCGAGGGCGCTTCCACTCAGGCGGGTAGTAAGTTCGACAAAGGAGCGATGGAGGAGACGCTGGCGGGATTGGGCAATCGCGTGTTCTTGATGAACAACGTCCACGAAAACCAACCCGTGACTTTCGAAACAAGGTGGGCGATGTCGTATTTGCGTGGACCGCTGACGCGCTCTCAATTGCAAACGATTACTGATCAGGATCCAAATTATGATGCCTCGCTAACGGCTGAGGCGACGTCTGCAGATCGGCCCGGGACGCGTAAGAAGCGCGCTTCATTGACACCCAAAGTCAATCAGCAGCAATTGGTACCTTCTTCAGTTGAGCAATACTTCGTCGAATGCAACAGACGCATTAATGAAGGGCAGAGATTGGTCTATCGGCCAACGCTCATTGGTGAAGGGCGTTTGCACTACGTCCGAGCGACCTACAAGGTAGACAAATGGGTCGACATGAAGTTCTTGGCGGAAGTCGAAAGCGGAGATCGCCCGGACGAGATTTGGCCTGATGCGGATCCATTGGTCGAGGTGCTGGATTTTTGTCGCAAGCCGGATCCTGATGCCGAATTTGACGAGTTGCCGAGTGAGATGCAGAAATCGAAAAGCTACACTTCTTGGAAGAAAGAACTGAAGGAGTATCTCTATCGTGAACGGGCGATGACGATCCATAAATGCACCGATTTGAAAGTTTACAGCGAGCCCGGCGAGGAGTTGGGCGACTTTAAAGTTCGGTTGGAGCAATTGGCATCCGAGAAACGCGATGAAGCAAAAGAAAAATTAGAGAAGAAATACGCTTCGAAACTTTCCACGTTGCGAGACCGAATTCGCCGCGCTGAGGACAAAGTGGAAGTTCAAGAGGAACAGTACAAACAAAGTCAGCGGAGTAGCATGATTTCAATCGGCACGACAGTACTTGGCGCTTTGTTTGGTCGCTCTTTGGTGAGCGCCACTAGCGCGAGAAGAGCCGGCAGTTCGATGCGAGCTGCTGGGCGCGTGTCCAAAGAGAAAGCTGATATCGGGCGAGCGGAAGAGAATTTGGAGGCTGCCATTGAGAAGTACGAGGATCTGGAGGCAGACTTCACTCAGGACATGGAAGACCTCGACGATAAATTGACGGTGGAGGAGATGGACTTCGAGGAGCTAAGAGTGCCGCCTCGCAAGAGCGATATTTCCATCGAGCAGTTTGGAGTTTGTTGGATGCCGTTTCTCGTGGACGAATCTGGCGACGAAGAACCAGCGTATTAGGTGTTTCCCCGACCCTTGGGGGTCGCTGCTTCCGATCGTTTCAGGTGATAGCGACAGTTGCAAGTGGAGTCATCGTTGTAATCGGTCGGTAGTTATTGCAGCCCGTTTTGCTGGCTCAAAGGCTGGCGAATATGACAATGGCTAAAGAAAAGATTGCGCTAGTTGTCTTCCTTGAGGGGCGATCACGTGTAGGAAAATGTCACAACAGATATGCGTGACTCAGAACGATTCCTATTATGTGAAAGTGAACCTTATGCGAAAAATTACAACCGTTTTGATGCTCGTCGCCGTTGGGTTTGCTTGGGTTGCAGCCGATTGTTCTGCTCTCACTCCAGACCGCGACCAAGATAATGTTGGCGTCCAAAAAAAGCGTGGAAAAGCCGATGGGCAACGTCGTGGAGGGGATCGTGATCCTGCCAATCGCGTGCAAAAAATTATCGAGCAATTCGATGCCGATGCCGACCAAAAACTTGATGCATCAGAGCTTCAGGAGTTTTTGGCTTCCGTAGCACAGAGACGCGGCCAAGGTCAGGGACAACGGGGCGGAAGAAAAGGTGGCAAAGGTGAGGCTGAAATGAACGGGGAGAAACGCGGCAAAAGAGGTGGCCGTAAAGGAAAGAATAAGCCGGGAAGTGACACAGATTTCCAAGGTGCGACTCCCAATCTTCCACCATCGGAGTAAAACGCAGTTTCATCGGCGGGGGGCTCTCCTCCCGTCGTCCTTTCATACCGCTCTCTCAAATGAGACGTTTTTATGTTGCGACAAACAGCGATTCTAACGACCTTAGTTCTTGCCACGCTGATAAGCCTTGTCGCAATCTCCTCTTCGACACGGTGCTTGGCGCAGCAAGTAACGGCCTCTCCCGATCAGATAGAATTCTTCGAAGCTAAAATTCGTCCGGCCTTGGTTAAGTACTGCTACCAGTGCCACTCATTGGAGGAGGGCGATAGCCGCGCAGGCTTGTTGGTCGATACTCGGGCTGATTTAATCCAAGGCGGTGATGGCGGTCCAGCCATTGTGCCGGGCGATTTGGACGGGAGCTTGCTGTGGGAGGCCATTAACTACGAAGGCAGTGAAATGCCGCCCAGCCAGCCGATGCCAGATGACGTCATTGCGGATTTCAAAACTTGGATCGAAATGGGTGCTCCCGATCCTCGTGTGCGAGAAACGATTGAGTTCTTCACAAAAATTTCCGAAGAGGATATCGAAAACGGGAAGCAACATTGGGCATTTCAAAAGCCAAAGTCAGAATCCGGTGACTCGATTGACAAGTTGGTGAACCAAAGACTTGTCGAAGCCAAACTGGAACCAGTAGGTCCTGCTAATGCCAACACAATGCTCCGAAGGCTGAACTTCGATTTAGTCGGCTTGCCACCAACACCTAACGAGATCCTTACTTTTGATGCGGCGTGGAATAGGGACAAGGTAAAGGCAATCGAAAGTAAAGTCGATGAGCTTCTCGCTTCTACGCAGTACGGTGAGCGTTGGGGACGTCATTGGTTAGACGTCGCGCGTTACGCTGACACCTCGGGTAATGTCAATGTGACCTTCCCGCATGCGTGGAGGTATCGTGACTACGTGATTGACGCTTTCAATAAAGATACTCCTTACGACAAGTTTGTTTCTCAGCAAATTGCTGGCGATTTGTTACCTGCAAAGAACAAAGCGCAGTGGCAGGAGAATTTGATCGCAACCGGATTTCTGGCGGTCGGAATGAAACGGCTGGACGAGCGAAACCCTCGCAAGTTCCAAGCTGACGTTGTTGATGAACAGATTGATACCGTCACTCAGTCGATTCTTGGTGTCACCGTAGCATGTGCGCGTTGCCACGATCACAAAACCGATCCGATTCCAACGACCGACTACTACGCGATGGCCGGTATCTTTCGCAGCACCGACACGCATTACGGAACCGTCTTTGGTCAACAGAACCATCGGCCGGCCGATCTGATTCTGTTGCCAATTTTGGACCAGAAGAGAAAAGGCGATGTTTCCATGGCGGAATTGGAACGACGAATGGACTTGCTCAATGAAGCACGCCAAAAGGCACGACAAGAGGCGGCCGAATCTGGGAAGAAAGAGCAACGAAAATTTTTAACTATTCGCAATACAGAAGCCCGTATTAAAGGCATGATGGCCACTCTCAATCCGGACGGCACAATGAAAACGTACGGTATGGGAACTCAAGAAGCGCCCGAGAAAGTAAATGCAAAGGTGTTAGTTGGCGGTGAAGTTGATCGACCTGCACAAGAGGTTGACCGAGGATTCCTGCAAGTGCTGGATCATATGACAGCGTCGGAAATCCCCTCCGATGCCAGCGGGCGAAGACAATTGGCTCAGTGGTTGACCGCTGCAGAGAACCCGTTGACGGCGCGAGTCATGGTGAATCGGATTTGGGGACACTTGCTAGGGGAGCCGTTGAACAAGACTCCAAACAACTATGGAGCAACCGGCATGAAGCCCTCCAACCAGCTCTTATTGGATTATCTTGCGGTCAGTTTTGTGCACAAGCAATGGTCAGTCAAAGCGCTGATACGCGAGATCGTGCTATCGAATACCTACCAACGCAGTTCGACCTACGAGCCACACAATTTTGAAGTAGACCCGTTCAATGATTCTCTATGGCGGGTGACTCCCAAAACACTCGATGCCGAAGCACTCCGCGATGGGTTGCTGGCAATCGGCGGCACGCTCGATACTAATCGGCCCGATCGATCTCAAGTTGCTGATTTGGGTGACGGAAGGTTTGGGCGTAATTTTGACGAAAGCGCATTTGACCAAAACAATCGCAGTCGATCGGTATACCTTCCCATCGTGAGAGACAAAGTTAACGAATCATTGGCGTTGTTTGATTTTCCAGATCCAAACATTACCAGCTCCGGTCGCGCTGATTCTATCGTGCCGACACAGGCGTTGTACATGATGAACAGTTCATTCGTCGCCGAACAAGCAGCTAGGATGGCAGTCGAAATGTCGGATAAGGGTAGTGCGACAGAGCAGGTCGAGTGGGCGTTCTTGACGACTTACGGACGCCAGCCGACGCCCCAAGAGGTAAAAGCCAGTATGAAGTACGTGAAGACAATCAGCGTTCCCAAAAACTTTCTGCCGGTTACCGAATCAACCAACCGGGCCAGTCAGTCACGTCGACGGGCTCAAGCGCGAACTCAAGGTCAAGGCATGCGTGGCCCCGGTCAACGAGAACAGATTCGGGCGCCACAAACGGCATCCAATCTTCCTAAACTTAACCAAGCACAACTTCGTCTGGCAGTGTTTTGCCAAGCGTTACTTGGTAGCGCCGAATATCGAATCTTGAACTGAGACCCCAACTTTGGAGTAGGCAATTATGTCAATTGAAATCAATCGTCGTGGAGCATTGAAGACTTTTTCTTCCTGTCTTGGGTCGTTGGCTTTTGCTGCACTGGCGACAGGCGAGTCGATTGCTCAAGACGCCACCAATCCACTGGCCCCCAAAGACACTCACTTTAAAGCACGAGCTAAACGCGTTGTCGTGTTGTTTATGTCAGGGGCGCCGTCTCACGTTGATACGTTCGACTACAAGCCCAAGCTTAATTCGTTGTCTGGGAAAACGGGCGAAGCGGGCGCCAGCAAACTTCTGGGATCTCAATGGAAGTTCCGACAGCGCGGTAAAAGCGGTTTGTGGATTTCAGATCTCTTTCCCAACATGGCCAACCATGCCGATGATCTGTGCTTGTTGCGCGGCATGCATTGTGATCAACCGAGCCATGCCCAAGCCAAACAAGCAGCACACACTGGAACGCCGCAGTTCGTTCGACCGTCTCTGGGAGCTTGGTCGGTCTACGGATTGGGAACCGAGAACGCAAACTTACCGGGGTTCGTGTCTTTGGGAGCCGGTGCAGGGGCAAATTTTGGCAGCGCCTTCCTTCCCGCAGCGTTTCAAGCTTCGGAAATTAATACAGGGGTAAATAAGGGACGTGGTAGGCGAAGAAGAGGTGCTAGCGCCGCTGCTGACGCGCCAACGGTTCCTAACATTGATCCATTGCTAGATCGAAAGACTCAACGCGCTCAACTTGATTTTATGCAACAGCTCAATAGCGCCAAACTCAAACGCGACGGGCATCAACCCCAAGTGGAGGGCATCATTCAATCCTACGAATTGGCCTTTCGAATGCAGGCGACCATGCCGGAGGTTGTTGATCTGTCACAAGAGTCTGCCAAAACGAAAGAGCAATACGGCATCGTTGAATCCGATACCAATACCTTTGGCACGCAATGCTTGACCGCCCGTCGTATGTTGG
>CAZDBE010000230.1:0-9392 GCA_964503675.1 uncultured Pirellulaceae bacterium
CGTGAGTTAGATCGTTAACCAAATCGTTTTGCTGTTTGCAGAACCTTTCTTTTTAACGGTCTCAAACTAAAGATTTGACGTATAATAGATGTGCTAAATGACCTTAATGCTGCAAGCAAGTTGAAGACAATCTTTTCAGTAAAAAAAAGTTGATAGCTTTATGACCACCAAGATTATCCAATCACTCGTTTTGCTGGTTGCTCTGGCGGTTAGTCTCACGCCGCACCTGTCTCTGGCTCAAGTGGTGAATATTGATCCTGACACTGCCATCGGGCCGACGATCGCGCGAGCGGGTTGGGACATCAAGGCGTGGCCGTCCCGCCTGAATACCATCGGGGAAGCAAATGGGCTGTATGTCGACGTAGATGCTAATTTTTTGCGCGTCCCGTTTTTTGCCACGGCCCACAACGCAGACGGCAGTGTGGATACTTCTCGATACTCCACGGAGATCGCTGCGATTCGGTCGGTCAAGAGAGTCAGGCCGGACGTCCAAATTTATGCCAGTCTTAAGCTCGCGGGAGCCGACACGTTTCCCGATTGGGTAAGCCAACCTACGGCAAATTGGCCCGCCGAGACCGGCGGTATTTTTGGCAACACCGTAGATCGTCCCAATCCCGAGTACTACAGCGTGATGGTGGCCAGCTACGTTAAATATTTGCAGGACAACGACATTAGGATCGACTTCCTCGGCCTCAATAACGAGACAGACGGAGCTGTACCAGCAGACCGTTACATCGCTACCTACGACCGGTTGCCTCTAGATCTTTTCTTCGCCGGAGTAAGCGCGCCCAACAGAGATTTCCAGTTTGTTGGCCCCGACACGTTTGGCCTCAATAGCGCCGGAAATTTTGTTGACGACCTTGACGATGCAGGACGGCTGGACACAGTCGACTTTGTCGCCAGTCATTACTATCCACAACACTCTAGCGGGAACGAATCACAATGGTTGGGGCTTGCGGCGGCTAGCGGCAAACCGCTTTGGCATACTGAAATCCATATGCCAGGCAATACGGCCGCGATTAACGATCTCTCACAAACATTGCGTGACTCGCTGTCGGTTCTCTTCGCCTCGGTTCGTAACGGTGTCGACAGCTACATCTGGTGGGACTCGGGCAATAACTTGGATCAAGTACGGGACGTTATCAAACGAGAGGTTACGACCACCACTTTAGGCGCCCATCCGGTGCTGACCACGCCAAGCTACGCCGGCAAGGGAGACAATGATGGCGAGCCGTTGTTTCAAGCCTTCGTTGAAGATGATGAGGTTACACTGTGGATTGCAAATCCCGGTGGAGCCATGAACAACCTACCTATTAACCTGCTTTCGGGTGAAGTGGGGCCTGTCGTAGATGGAAGGTACTATTTGGCTCCTGATGGGGACAACCAGTTACTCGCTTCAGACATCGTTCCGTTGGTAGTCTCTTCTGGCCAAAATGGTTTTACGATCAATCATATCGCGGCGCAGTCGGTTGCCGTCGTCACTTTTAGTACGGATACTTTTCTACTGGGCGATGTTGATCTCAGCGGTGCCATTGATTTTCAGGACATCCCGGCATTTGTTTCGCTTCTTATATCGGGAGTGTTCCAAGCCGAAGCGGATATGGATCAGAGTGGAATGGTTAACTTCCAAGACATTCCACCATTCGTTCAAGTGTTGATCAGTCAATAGCCTCCAGAGTCTCGGTTGTAGGCTGAGTTGCTGACAGCTCTCTATCCCATGTCATAGAAGAACTGTTCGCTGATTATTTTGTCGTCGGCTACTTCGTAGACGCAGATCTCTTCCATTTGCGTGCGGCCGCGCCCTTTGAACGTGATGTCGAAGCTCATCGAGCAAAAAAAGTAATTACCGGCGACCACCGGGTCAGAGGCCGTGCCGCTGTGGAACTCTTCGACTGATGCAAACCATTGCTCGCCCTTCTGGCGAACCGCATCTTTCCCCTCCACCAGTGGAGCCGGAGCCGAATCGATCTCTTTGCTGACGATGTTGTCGGCGTAGAGCTGCTCGAGGGCCTCCATGTTCTTTCCTTCACGACACATCTGAACAAGCTGATCGGCGACGGATTGGGTACTCATTTAGGCACTCCGGTTTAATGGGTTGAACATGCGCACGCGTTATCCGCGCCGCCCGTTGTAAGCAATCTATTGTTTGCGATAGCACCTTCTGCTGGCAACCCGTTGATAGCCGAATTAGTGTTCAAAGTGCACATCTGCGAGCTTTACAGCCGGAAGTAGACGTGGGCGGATTCGCAAGCAATGTTCAGGTCTGCAAAACAGCCGAAACGCCAAAATTTGGCTCGTTTCGTGTGAAGCAATGGCCGAACAAACACTACAAGCCGTACATATTAACATTCCGCCGTTGGCGATGTGACCTTCCGTTGCATCTTCAAGGGGTGGTAGTTCGTGTCCTCCTTTGTTTTCCGTGGTCAATTTGCTTGTCAAAGCTTTCAATCGAATGACTCAGCAGAAACTCGATCAACCTGCGCGATCTGCACAACAATGGTTGTCTCTTCGGGCAATCGCGCATGTCTCTTTGTGTCGCGCGGTGATGGTATTTCTGGCACTTCTATTCCTTTCGCCATTGGCAGCAGGTGAAGAGCTTACCGCAGGTTCAAGTTCGAGGAAGCTAAGACAAGAAGTTGTCCAGCTACTTCCGTGGGCTCAGCTGAATGCCGAAACCAAGTCTAAGATCGGCGATGTGGTGGATAAACCCAACATGTACCGCAGCCTGCCACGAATGGCGATTCAGATTGACCCCGACTACCTCCATTTTCTGATCCGTCATCCCGAGGTGGTGGTAAACATCTGGGAGCTGATGGGCATCACTGAGATGAAAGCGAAGCGTATTGCTCCGTATCTGATTGAAACGGATGACGGTGCCGGTACGACCAGTCAGATGGAATTGGTCTACGGTAGCAACGATACTCATATTTTCTACGGGGAAGGGCAGTACGAAGGCCCGGTCCTCAGGAAGAAACTCAACGCCCGTTGCGTGATCGTGTTGAGGACGTCTCCGCGAAACCAAGGGGTTGGGCTGGTTGGCGAGGCAGCTGGTGTTGTTAACAAGGAACGCCAAATGGTGTGCCAGTTAGACGTGTTCCTGAAAATTCAGAACGCAGCCGCTGGATTTGTCGTCCGTACAATTCAGCCGATCGTCGGGCCAACGGCGGACCACAATTTCGCCGAATCGATGAAGTTTCTGCAACGATTGAACGAGACCACCGAGAAGAATGGTTACGGCGTGCAAGAAATGGGAAAGAAATTGAGCGTGAATCGGCCCATTCAGGAAAAGTTCATTGCGATTGCGGGCGAGGTTCATCAACGGGCCGTCTCGCGTGCAGCGTCGGAAAGTGGCGGCAAGTACAATGTTGATTTCGGCGGTGCTGAACCTAGTCCCGCATCCTCAGGTCCCGCGTCGCCGATTGGCGCCCATCCGATGCAGCAGACCGCTTATCCGGTTCGTCAGTCGGGATACACCGGGCAGCCGACCAGTCAGCGGCTGCGAACATACGTTCCGAGCACTTATCGATATCCGACAAAGTCAGCGCCGGTGAGGCGTTCCGGATACATTGGCGGCGGGCAACGTGCTCAGTTTTCCGACCAACGCTAATTGTTGATTCAGGGTAACTTCAGCCTCCGATAAGTCTGAATGCAATGTAGCACCAGCGAACTAGAGTTCACGAGCAGAAGCGCGGCTTAAACGCATCGGCGATTATCGACACGTAAAAGAAAAAAGACGAAGAGGCTTTCGCGCTTTTCGTCTTTTCTTGTTGAATGCCACACCAATGTGGAGGAAACTACATCAACTTCTTTGGTGGAAACTCAATAGCGGCAGGTAGGTCTGCTGCCGAGTTAAGTGCTCTAAGTAAAATCTTATCCGTATCAACTGGGCCGAACTTTCCACACATCCAAACGAAACACTGATTGATGATCTTCTGAAGATGATCAACTCCGCCGCTTACGTTAGGATGCGATTGGCTATTGGATGCCCAATGACCTAGTTCAGATACGCATTCCGTACTCAAATCCCAAGTGCTGGCGTCTTTCGATAACCAGTTCGTGAAATCAGTTCGAACTGCTTCGCAGCGATTGCCAACCTGTTGCGCAATCGAAGCAAACACAGCGTTGAAAACAATGTCCCGTGGCACCTGGCTTGAAACGTTGTTAGTTGATTCCACTACGCCCGGATCGGGTCCGATCTCTTCGGCCGTTTTACGACGCAAGATCATTATCCTACCCAAGACAGGTCCGAATTTCACGTTGCTGTCGATCGCTTCGCCGAGCCGTTTGATCAGTTTACTGTACTTGATCTGAGGCTCGTTGCCGAATTCATTTTCTAGAATCTCGATGGACTTATTGATCACATCGATACTGGTGTCTTCAGGCATGGCGTTGTAGACCAACCTGCGCCGCATACTGCGTTCTTCTGCTGAAACACTCATGATTGGGTGTCCTTTCTGCCGTGCGGCTTACGAGTGAAGTGTTGGCTGGAACTCTGGGTAGCCAACTTCATGGTGTTCGCTGTAATCAAGTTCACGCTGCTCATCGGTCGTGCTGCAACGAAGAGCCGTTACTGCAGAAACCGTTTTGAATGTAATGAATGCCATTGGGAAAGCCCACAAGAAGCACGCCGCAATTCCGATCAATTGAGTTTGAATTCGAGCCCAGTTTCCGATGTCGTCCATGAAGAAAATCCCGGCAGCAAGCGTTCCCCATGCTCCACAAACACCATGAACTGCAACAGCGCCAACAGCGTCGTCCCATTTCATGCTGGTACACATGTTCGATGCCATTACGCAAACGCCGCCCGCGATTAGGCCGGTGATGATCGCGTAGATAGGGTTCATCGTCGCGCACCCAGCAGTGATTCCTACCAGACCCGCAAGACCGCCATTGACAGTGTCAGTCATCAGGATTTTCCCACCTAGGAACAACTGAATGATGACGAATCCAACGACGCCTGCTGCTCCAGCGAGGTGAGTGTTGAGCATGATTTGTCCGATGCGCTCTTCAACAGCCAGCGTACTACCTGCGTTAAAGCCAAACCAGCCAAACCACAAGATCAAGCCGCCGAAGGCAACCAATGGCAGGTTATGTCCGCCGATTTCACGTACTTCACCGTTGTCGCCGTAGCGCCCAAGACGAGGTCCCAGAACGACTAGACCGGCTAGTGCACACCAGCCACCGACGGAGTGGACGACGCTGCTACCAGCGAAATCAATGAAACCTTTTTCTGCGAGCCAGCCGCCTTCGTTCCAAGCCCATGATCCGAAGATTGGATAGCTCAATCCAGTGATCACCAACGCAGCGACAACGTAAGCGCTGAAGCGAATACGTTCGGCCAATGCTCCTGAGACGATCGTCGCTGCGGTAGCAGCAAACATCATTTGAAACATCAAAACAGAGTAATCCCATGCCGTTCCATCGCTGAGGGCAAAGCTATCCGTTCCCCAGTAGCCGTTTGTATTGGTACCAAACATCAATCCGTAGCCTACGCCCAGAAAATTAAAGCACTGAAGCACATGTCAGTGTAGTTTTTCATGATCACGTTGATCGCGTTTTTAGAACGAACCATGCCGCTTTCAAGCATCGCAAATCCGGCCTGCATAAAGAACACGAGTGCGGCGCAGATGGCGACCCACACGACATTCATGTTGGTCTGCACCAGTTCCATCATGGCTTCTGGGGTAAGAGTGTCGGGCGTCATGAGTTCATTCCTTGGTTGTCTGTTGGGATTGTAGTGAAGAGTAGCAGGTAATGCAGGCGTTTGGTCGACAAGCTCATACCTAAAAAGGCTTGTTACATTGCGCTGTTTGAGCGCAAAAGAGCCGAGGAAACGTACTTGTCAGTTAAACAAATGCAGGAAGAAGTTCGACAGATTGTCGCACGCCTATTGCAGCGACGCACTCATAGCCAATCTATTCGACATGACCCGATATTCAACGAAGGGCATGTGAAGCTAGTGTGGTGGATATGTGAAGGCTGCTTTGGGTACAAGGCTGTTGAGTGGACGCAAGCCGCTAAGAAGGAAGGGGCCCTTAGATTCTGATGTCGCAACATTCCGAGCACTTCATGCCGCTACAACACTATCGTCGTCAACTGTACATTTAGGAGCGGCAGGTCGCGTTACCATTCTTTGAGTTATTGCCAGCCGTGCTTAGCCAAAAGATTTTGCTTGCCTTAATGTGTAACAATCAGAGATATTTGTCATCCCCCAAGAGCAGGGTTGTGAATCCATTAGCTACTTGTGCATTGGCGAGGGTGCCCGATCGACAATTGTGACTCACGCCAAGGTAGCAAAACCAGTTAGTTTTCAGCGCGCAATAGATTGATTCAATTGGTGTCACCCGACAACGAAGCCTGTTTCTCTCTTGTAGTCGGGGGATTTTGCTTCAACGAAGATGTGTTGTATAACTAGGCGACTTCCACTGTGCAGCGATAGAAAGAGCCTTTATGAGTTATCTGAACCTAGTCAGCCTTCTCGGGATTTTCGTGATGTTGGCGCTGGCGTGGTCAGTCAGTTCGCATCGGACAAAGGTAAATTGGCGGCTGGTTGCTGCGGGAATCTTACTGCAGGCCGTCCTTGCGGCTATCCTGTTTCAATCGCGCTCATGGACCTTTGGTGGCCAGTTCGAGAATGGCATTTTGTTTGCGGCAGTGGATGGTTTCTTTAAATCAATCATGGCATGGGTCGAACAAGGTTCTGTATTCATGTTCGGCATTAACGGTTTGGCAGCCGAAGACCCAACACATCCGCAAGCACTGCTGAAGACGTTTGCTTTCGGCGTTTTACCGACGGTGATTTTCTTCGCAGCACTAATGTCGGTCTTGTACCATATCGGTGTGATGCAGGTTTTGATCCGTGGTATGGCGTGGGTGATGAAGAAGACGCTGGGCATCTCGGGACCAGAGAGCTTAGCGATGGCTGCCAACGTTTTGGTGGGGCACACCGAAGCGCCTCTGGTGATTAAGCCGTACGTTGCCGGAATGACACGCAGCGAACTTAACGCGCTAATGGTTGGCGGGTTCGCCACGATCAGCGGCAGTCTGATGGCCATTTTTGTTAGTCAGGGTATCAGCGCTGGGCATATTCTTTCGGCGTCGATAATTTCGGCGCCAGCCGCAATTGTGATCGCCAAGATCTTGCAACCTGAAATTGATACACCGGCTGATTTATCGCAAAGCGATGCTGCGTCGGAGAAAGTTGCAACCAATACGATCGAGGCCGCTGCAATCGGTGCCAGCGACGGTATGAAACTGGCGATTAACATTGCCGCGATGTTGATCGCATTTCTGGCCATGATTGCTATGTTTGACGCGCTGCTTGGTGGCGTTGGTGAATTGATCCAGTATGCCGTCAACCGGACTGGTGTTAGTGACGTAGATCTTCAATGGTCGCTCTCAGGGCTGTTCGGCCTAATTTTCTATCCACTGGCATGGATAATGGGCATCGAAGCCAGCGACTGTGCATTGTCAGGAGATCTTCTAGGGAAAAAGATGGTCATCAACGAGTTTGTGGCGTATTGGCAAATGTCGGACGCCGTTATTCGACCTGACGATGCTCCGTTTGTTGCCGGTTCGCTGTCTGAGCGAAGCAAAGTTATTCTGACGTACGCGTTGTGTGGGTTCTCTAATTTTGGCGCTATTGGGATTCAAATCGGCGGCATCGGACCGCTGGCTCCGCAGCGGCGAGGCGATCTGGCCCAGTTAGGAATGCGGGCGATGTTCGGCGGAATGTTGGCCTGTTGCATGACGGCCTGTATGGCAGGCGTAATGTATGGGCTGTTGAGTTAATCGCACGTCAGCAGAAAAAGCAACTGAAAGCCTATTGCGATACGTCTTCATTGGCAGCAATGATTTTCCACGTGATGCCAAAGCTGTCGGAGACTATTCCATATCGTCTCGCAAAGAACGTCTCGGTCATTGGCATCTGGACTGTGCCACTTTCGGCCAGCGCTACAAAGTACTTTTCCGCTGTTTCTGGGGAGTCCACTCGCAACCCGAGTGCAAATCCAATAAATCTAGCGGCGTTTTTCGGATCATAGCATCCTACATCGGAGGCCATTACTTCGGTGCCACCGATGCGAAACGTGGCATGGAAAATCTTGTCTGGAAATTCTGGGCTTACCAATTGCGGATTGGGGCACTCACTAAACCGCATCATGATCAGCACTTCAGCGTCCAGATTATCGCGGTAGAACTCGACGGCAGCTTCGGTTTGACCGAAAAAGTTGAGCGAGGTGGTCAGTGACATGCCGAATCCTTTTCTTCGTCTTCTTAATGTGTTGCGAACGCTGCCTTCTGACTCCGTAACAAGGTAACCACGAAATACACGAATCACACGAAAGTTGCGCGCTGTTGTTTCTCTTTCGTGTCGTTCGTGTATTTCGTGGTTATAAATCCTGCACTTCACGGGGCTTGCTTGGCCCTGTAGGTAACAGACCTACGAACACTCTTCTTCTATACACTTCCGCGTCATTGTGATCTCGGTCAAGATTGGAAATCGATCGCTGATGCACCAAGTCGCTTCGGAAGTTGCTTGGATGGTAAACCCGAGCCTTTGGAATATAGCAACATTTCCCGTCTCCTGTATCGTGTTAAGCACAACTTCGATCGCTCCAGATTCGATTCCTAATTCAACAGCTCCCTGCAACAGAGCACGTGCGACCCCGCGCTTGCGAAACTTTGGGACGACGGCAAGCTGCGATACGTGGAGTGCTGCGACGTTCCGGTAGACGCATGTCGCACCGACAATTTTTCCGTTGACCAACGCCACAATCGTTTTTTTACAGAGATTTGCGTTCTCCGATGTGGGTATTGCATTCGGTTTGGGGCGGTAAAGCTCTCTCACGGTCGCGAAGGCGGCGTCGGTGACGGTTTGCACTTCCTCCGCGTCGTTGGAGGTCGCGAGCCTAGTGACGATCATCCGTTACCTTCCACCATCGTCATCAGTTTCTCAACCGTACGAAAGTTGCGCGCCGTCGTGGCAACACCAAGATACTTTTCAACATTGGCGGCAAGTTTTGAACGCCCGATCCCTTCAGGAGCACGGAGATAGAAGATTCGTTTGGTAAGCTCATAATCCTCGGTCACCTTTCTCGCACTTTTGATGGCGTCCGTGTTGGGATTGGACGCGCTTTCGGCGAGGAAGAAGAAGTGCAATGTCTTGGGATCAGAAAGAGCTTTGGGAAAAGGGTTGCCTTTGACAGCAGCTACTAAGTCGTCTTGCGAGAGTATAAGGATGTTAGGATCAAACCTATGTCGCTCTTTGATGCGTTGCTTGATTTTCTTGCTGATCGAGGTAGCCGTTTTTGCGGTTGCATTAAAAACAACATTACCGCTCTGAATGTAGGTCCGCACGTTCTTGAGCTTGAGCGCTTCCAAGTCATCCCGCA
>CAZDBE010000231.1:0-5418 GCA_964503675.1 uncultured Pirellulaceae bacterium
CGCCTACAATATCTCATAGACAATCCACGAAAATCCTCTTTTCGCTCTCAAATCTATAACGGCTATCTGTTAAATGAATCGACTTTTTTTCATCAACTTTGTGTTGATCGCGTTTTTCTTCGGCTCAATTTCAGTAGCGCAGGAAGAATTTACTGTGCCCGCTGGAGTCGTGGTTGAACGAGACGTACAGTTTCTCGATCCTGAAAGAAAAGAGAAACTTGATCTTTACCGTCCGGAAGAAAATGAATCGGGGCAGGCGCTTCCAGCGGTTGTGATCATCCACGGGGGAGGTTGGGTCAAAGGTGACAAAGCTCGTAAGCGCGAATTCGTCACGGGAACTACTCTGGCTAAAGCTGGCTATGTTGCGATCAGCATCAATTACCAAACACGCAAAGGAAAACGGTGGCCCGGGAATCTGCACGACTGTAAGAATGCCGTACGGTGGCTGCGAAAGAATTCTGAAAAGCTTGGTGTCGACGGTTCGAAGATTGGCGTCATTGGCGGATCGGCCGGAGGGCATCTCGCCCTGATGGTGGCCTACACTGGCGATCATCCAAAGCTCAGCACCGAAGAGCTATATCCTGGCATCTCCGACAAGGTAAGTGCCTGTGTCGACATGTACGGCATTACCAACTTGCTTACGCGAAAAGTAACCGACGACGAAGGAAAGCCGACCGACGAACTGAAAGAGCATCGACTGTTTAAAAAAGATCGGGTGGATGGCATGGCAATGTGGCGAAACGCATCTCCAGTGAACCACATCAATGAAAGCTCTCCTCCAACGCTGATCTTTCATGGGACGCGTGACACGACTGTCGACAGAGATCAATCAAAGGAACTCCATGCGGCGCTAACGAAAGCTGGTGTTGATTCAACGTTGCGATTGATCGAGGGCGCTGGACACGCATGGCCTCTCAAAACGAAAGACTTTGATCTTAGATCAGAAGTAGTAGAATTCTTCGATCGCCATCTCAAAAAAAATGATACTAAGCGGCAAACGAAATCGGATGTGCTTGAGTAAACAAAGCGGCCCTGAAGGCGCCGGACATCTCTAAACGCTTTTTCCCCTTTTGGCCTTCTTCGCTTTCGATGTTGACTCTGCAGACTCCTTGATTCGCAGCAGCGAGTTTGCCCAGTAACCTTCATACTTGCCGATCCAGCGTTCTATCACATCGCGTAGAGGGGCGGCGTTGAGCGAGTTGATCCGCAGCCGTCCTTCGGATCGAGTTTTCACCAATTTGGCTTCCCGCAGCACATCCAAATGTTTCATTACGGCAAACCGCGATAGGTCGGGGAACGCTTCGACGATTGGGGTCGTCTGTTTAGGGCCGTCACGCAGCATGTCGAGTATTTTTCGACGCGTCGAATCCGAAAGTGCTTTCCAAATCTTATCATTGTCCTTCGCCATCGGTTTACTCCGCCGTTTGCTGAGCAAGTCGCTTAACGTCAGCTAACAACCCACTCCAGCCTGCGCTCACGCCGACACGATGTTCCTCATTGACCGCGCCGAGGACTTGGTGGCGCAGCGACAATTCGGTTCCTTCGGCAATTTCTTCTAAACGAAACTGCATATGTCCAGCGACTGCGTAAGACATAAACATTGGTCCGTGAATTTCTATCAGCGTCGGCGGCTTAATGACTTGGACAAATCCCCACAAATGCCCTTGGCCATTGCCAAGGTCTCGGAACCAACGACCTCCCGGCCATTGCTCTAGGACCATAGGCATCGGTTTGTTATTGGCAGAAGAGCTTTCCTTGGTGAGCCGACGAATGAGCGCCGCATACGCATCTCCCATTTCTGCTTCGATTGCGATTGTCTGAGAAATATCCACGGTCATTTCTTCGATGGCAGTCATTGTTTCAATTTCCTTTTTCTATCTGCTGCGATGTTGACAAACAAAATCCCTTTAGTATGTTACTTAAAGGTAACGTAATAATGTTGTAACGTCAAGCGTTTTTTGAGAGGAGCATTCAAATGCCTTTACATGCTAACCCGGTTAACTGGTTCGAAATCCCTGTTACTGACTTGGCCCGAGCTAAGACGTTTTATGAAACGACTCTAGCCATTGAGATTACTGAGACCGAAATGGGGCCCAACAAAATGGGCTGGTTCCCGATGGAGATGGGAGCCCCCGGCGCGACTGGAAGCCTGATCCTTGGTGAGGGGCACATACCGTCTCACGAGGGGTCACTAGTCTATCTAAGCGTTGATTCGATCGATTCAACGCTTGAGTTGATCGGCGAAAATGGTGGCAAGACGCTCGTTCCGCGCACCAGTATTGGCGAGCACGGTTTCTTCGCACATTTTGAGGACACCGAGGGAAATCGGGTCGCCCTGCACGAAACGGCAGCGTCCTAGGTGCTCCAGCAGCTTCTTGGAATGTGAGCTATCGGATGAATGACGACGACGTGATACTGATCAAGCGCCTGCGAGCAATTCTCAAGCGCCGCAAAGGGTACTCCGAAAAGAAGATGTTTGGCGGTGTCTGCTTCATGATCAACGGCAACATGTGCGTTGGTCCGTGGAATGGGGCGTTGATCGTGCGCCTTAGCAGAGACGATCACGACTCGACGCAGTCAGAGCCGCACGTCAAACCGATGGACATCACTGGGAAAGTGATGCGCGGCTGGGCAATGATCGAACCAGATGGTATCGCGACTGATGAGCAGCTGAAAGCGTGGGTGAGACGAGCAGCAAAATTCGCGGCTTCGTTGCCTAGCAAATGAACTCCGCTCGATAAGTTCACTCAGGTGGAGCCGATGCATCCGGGTTAGTTTTGTTTTCAAAATCCGGGTACTTGAGAACACCGACAAACAAACCGAAAGCGCCCAACATCACAGCGATGTCAGCCACATTGAAAATACCAGTACGCAATGAACCTATACCGATGTTCAAAAAATCGGTTACCAACCCATTGTTTGTGACTCGATCGATCAAATTGCCAACACCGCCGGCGAGAATAAGTGCCAGCGAAACAAACACCAGTGGTGGTGAATTCCACGTCTTGATCAGAAAGGCGACCAGCCCAATCATCACGCAGGAGTTGAAGACAACAAATACTGCAAATCGAGATTCTGGCGAAAACGAACCGCCCGCGCTAAGGAATCCGCCAGGATTCAGAGCATAGCCCAGCCTAAGAGTGTCGCCGAAGTAAGATTGCGTCGGTGATTGGCTGAGCGACTTTGTGGCAATGTGTTTTGTGGTTTGGTCACAGCCAATGCATGAGCAAAGGATCGCCAACAGAAGAACAAGTCTCAGTCTGGATGCAGGACGTTTCATAGGTTCTTCCTATATCGCGGTTCACGAGCAATGGGTGACCAATTTAAAATAGTGGGTTAGTTGAAATGCTATTTGCAACAACAATTTCACACAATGTCAATGTTTCCAACGCGATCACAGAGATCGCCTATCAGCATGCTTCACGGGTTCTATTTTCCTCAATCGACACGCGGCCTCGTCTTGTTGTAGGCGATATCTGATATCATGGGTGAGTGGCGTTCTTAGAATCCCTTTTCGTTTCACCAAAGGCCATTTGATAAAGGTTGGCTGTAATTCTGATGCTTCGCTTTTTTAGACTGACGATTTTCCTGACAAGTTGCGCAGCTTTGTGCCTCAGTGTTTGTCAATTCTCCTCACAGACTCACGCACAACAGTCAAGCGAAGACTCAAACGCAACTCAAGACCAACCGGCTCTGCAGCGTCCCGAAATTCTAAAACGTCAGACTCGGCTTGCACGGCAATACGAACTGTTAGAAGAGAAGCTGTTTACGCTGTACGGATTCGAACGCGACAAGAATCCGACTCGATCCAAGCTGCTCGAAAAAGCTTTCCAGCGATCGCAGTCTTCGGCTACCAACGACCAGTTGAAGGAAGTGGTCGGACTAATCGAATCCGCTAAGTTGTCTCGCGCCGAGGTGCAGCAAGAAGAAGTACTGGGAAAATTGAAGGACTTGCTGGCGCTGCTGCAAAGTGAGGATCGGAGCAAGCGGCTCAAGGATGAAATCGAACGCTATCAAGAGTATCTGAAGGAAGTCGAAAAACTATTGCGGCTTCAAAAGGGGCTGCGTGGCCAAACGGAGGGTGGAAGTGATGCTCAGCGTGTCGCCAAATCAGAATCGCAGGCTGCCGAGCGCGCCGGTAATCTATCGGATCAAATTAGGCTGAACGAAGAAGAAGTTGAATCGGACGAAGACGTAGGCGACGAAGATTCTTCTGCCGACAAACATGACAATGAAAATGCAGACCCATCTAATCGAGAAGACGCACGCGAAGAACAGGCCGAAGATGACCCGAGCAACAATTCGGATCAAGGAAAAGATGGACCAAGTTCGGATAAAGGGCCAAAGAGTTCTGAGAAACCCTCTGAAGATGGTTCCCCCGGCGAGCCAGAGGCCCAAGACGGCGAACCTAACGCGCCAGAGGAAAGTCAAGGGAAATCTGGCAAGTCATCGGACTCTCAAGAGAAGCCGACGCAGTCGCCAACACAAGCCGATCCCCCTGCCCCACCAGCCAATCCGATACGCCAGCGCATCGATGCGGCTCAGGAACGAATGAAAGAGGCTCAGAAAAAACTTCAGGAAGCTCGTCGTGACGATGCGATAGAAGAAATGAAGGAGGCGGAAAAAGAAATCGCCCAAGCCAAAAAACAATTGGAAGAGATTCTGCGGCAGATGCGTGAGGAAGAAGTGGAACGCACACTGGCCAAACTCGAAGAGCGGTTTCGCAAAATGCTTGAGCGCGAAATTAAAGTGAAACAGTCGACGGAACAACTCGCGGCAACCGCCAAGGACCAGCGTTCGACCGAATTCGATGTCCAGACCGGCAAACTGTCTACTGAACAAAATGCGATTGGTGCCGATGCCGGTCGAGCTTTATTGTTGCTGGCTGAAGACGGGTCATCCGTCGCTTTTCTGCAGACCGTTGACGAAATGCAGCAAGATATGACTCAAATTGCCGCAAGGCTGTCGTCAGCGAAAGTAGGCAATTTTACGATTGATCTCGAATCAGAGGTTATCGATACGCTAAACTATCTTGTGTCGTCTCTTGCCGAGACGCAGCGTGAAAATGAAGAGAAAGATGACTCTCCGCAGCAAGAAAATCCCGGCTCACCTGCACCGCCGGGCGAAGAACCATTGGTGGGGAAGATTGCCGAACTGAAGATGCTGCGTAGTCTGCAGGATCGGATTTACCGTCGACATCAACGATATTCGAAACAGTTGAAGAGACCTGACGATCCAGTTGGCACGTCGGAAGACCCGGAATTGGTCGCGGCACTAAAACGCCTGACCGCCAAACAGAAAAAACTGACTCGCATCACGCAGGAAATCGTTCAGGGAAGCAAGCAGTAGAATCGGGAGAGTGATTTGGGAAAACTTGAATCGATGATTTTTGAAAGGGCCCCCCTTGTTGGACAGCCC
>CAZDBE010000231.1:5518-7483 GCA_964503675.1 uncultured Pirellulaceae bacterium
CGCATGCTGCTCCAACGTTGCTTGTGCCGGAGTTTGATTTCGACAGCGTCACAGAAAGTTCCTTTGTGGCTAATCATGCTGCGTTGTATTACGGGCGCTGGTTAGCGCAGCATGAATTCTATGACGAGTCGTTGGAGCGTCTTGAGAAAGTGAAGCTCGACGAGGTGCTAGATCCCGCTGCGTTGTTGTTTTATCGCGGGCTGATGGAACATCAGTTACTGAAGAAAGATCGGTGTCTCGCGACTGTGAAGCAACTACTGGAAAATGAAGATTCTATTCCCCGCCGCTACGCAGTTGTTGGTCAGTTGATGATCGCGGACATCGAACCAATGAAAACTGATTCGTTGGACGAAATCGCGCGATTGATGAGTGATGTTGGCCGCCGAACTGGCCTCAACCGTAGCGGGAAACGCGTGCGTGATCAGGAAAAAGAGGTTATCGAAAAACTTGATAAACTGATCGAAGAGATGGAGAAAAAGCAGCAACAGCAGAAGCAACAACTGTCAGCGTCGCGCTCAGGACAAGGCCCTACTCAGCCACTCAAGACATCACAGATCGCCGGCGGTGGCGCTAGTGGAGAGGTGAAGAAGAAAAGAATGGATGAAGGCGGCCAATGGGGCGATTTACCTCCGGCAGAGCGAGCTAAGGCACTTGCTGAGATGTCCAAAGACATGCCGCCGCACTACAGGGCCGTGATCGAAGAGTACTTTCGCCGTCTAGCTGATCAGAAGTAGCCCGTAGATTCGGCTTTTAACCGAACTTACGCCGCTTCGCGGGTCTGAGACAAACGACTTAACATTTGGTCACATGCGGTGTTGACGTCGCTGGCCAGAATATCACGCATCGCGTCATTGCTTGCATTGCGGCGTTTCTTGCAAGAGCCTGATTGATACCATTTTTGAATTGCAATATTTTGCGGTCCAAAGGCGCCCGAATCTTCAGGGCGCGTGGTCCCGTATAATCCTACGCAGGGCGTTCCAACGGCGGTTGCCAAATGCATCGGACCAGTATCGCAGCCGATAAAGAAATTCGCGCGGGCGAGCAAGCTTTGAAGTTCCGGCAGATTCGTACGACCGGCCAAGACTGACCCCGCAGGATTCAGGTCCACGATTTCCTCGGCCATCGCCAGTTCTTCGATCCCCGCCCAAGTAACGACAGTCTTGAGGCCGTGGTTGTTACAAAGATGGTTGGCGACTGAGCCAAACCGTTCGTTCTCCCAACGCTTTGATGCCCAACTACCGCCCGGATTAATCACGGCGAAGTTGTCTAGGGATTTGTCTACCAGCCATCGGCTAATAAATTTGTCGGCCACCGCGTCGAAGGGTAATTCAAAACGAATCTGGGATTTTTCGATTCCAATTTCCTCTAGTAACTCCATTGATCGCTCAACCACATGTGTTGATGCGGGCTTCACTAGGCGATTGTTCAGCCACGGCGAGAGCTCTCTTCCCCATTGTCCCTTGGCGCCGACGCGATCTGGGGCTCCAGATAACCATCCCAGCAAAGCGCTTTTTGTTAGGCCCTGAGGATCGATGGCGATATCAAAATTGAACGATTTGAGTTCCGTTCGAATCGCTCGCCAAGATCTAGGTTGGCCAAGCCAACCTTTTGGGATGGAGACAATCTGGTCGATGCCCGGATGGTTCTTCAATAAATGGTGGGTAGGGGATTCGACCGCCCACACAACAAACGCGTCAGGATAATGATCGCGGATCGCATTGAGCATTGGGATCGTCAACAGACAGTCGCCAATGTGGCTGAGCCTAGTAATGAGAATGCGAGGCGATTTCATGCAAATGTAGCCGGCTTGAAGTCGGTGGTGTTGTATATCGGTCGATCATAGAAAGTTGGTACAGGCCCACCAATACCGATCCAATGCCACGCTGGCCTATCGGTAAAGTCTCCCTAAAACCCTCGTAAAACCAGCCAAACACATTAGACTGGGGGCATCAAACGATGCTGCCC
>CAZDBE010000231.1:7583-9297 GCA_964503675.1 uncultured Pirellulaceae bacterium
ACGCTCACACTCGCGTTGGTGATTCTGTTGCAAATGATCAGCACTCAACTGATTAATGCCCAATCCGTTGACGTCTGGTTCGGAACCAAGAAAGGTGGGAATGATGGGATGGATATTGGGATCTATCACTCGTTACTCGGGATCGAAAAGGGGGCCCTCGCGGTGCCTAAACTAGCGATCGCTTTGGATAGCCCCGGATTCTTGGCGGCCAATCCGAATCCAACGCTCAAGCAAAGCGTGCTCTATGCGACTACAAAGATCGATGGCCAACATGTTATCGCTAGTTTAAAAGTTGCCGCTGACAAGTCTCTGGAACTGATGAACGCAGTGCCGACTGGAGAGAAGGCAGGAGGCGCCTGCCACGTGACCGTTGATGCATCTGGAAAGATTGCGGTCTCGTCTCAGTACGGTTCTGGCAGCGTTTCGGTTTTCTCGTTGGCTGAGGATGGATCGATCGCCAGCCGAACGCAATTGATTAAACATATTGGCGGTTCGAAGGTGGTCGGTAATAGGCAGAACTCGCCGCACGCTCATTACTGCGGTTTCGACAACGAAAACAAATTTGCATTTGTTTGTGACTTGGGACTCGACCGCGTCAAAATCTACAAAATCGATCATGCGAAAAGGGAATTGGTTGAGCATGGTGAAGCAGTCTGTGAACCCGGAGGCGGTCCCCGGCACATGAAATTTCACCCCGGCGGCAAGCACGCTTTCGTGTTAAACGAATTGGCCATGTCGCTTTCGGTGTTCGATTACGCCGACGGCAGTATGCAGTTGAAACAAACTGTAAAAACGATTCCAGATTCTTCGGTTGAAAAGGAAGTGTTCAATAGCGCTTCGGAAATTTTGGTTCATCCGAGTGGGAAGTTCGTTTACTCGGCCAATCGAGGTAACGACACCGTTTCAGTGTATGAATTTGACGAAGTTGCAGGAGAGCTGAAGCGGATTCAGATTGAACCAGTGCGCGGTTCATGGCCACGGAATATCAACCTCTCGCCGGATGGCAAATGGTTGATTGCGGCTGGTGCCGACTCCAATAGCGCGGCGCCATTCAGAGTCAATCCGGACACTGGCCTGCTGACGTACGTACGCGGGTCGAAATATGTGCCGCATCCGATTTGTGTGTTGTTCACCGGCGGTGGGAAGTAATGAAAGTTTCTGCTGCGACTAAATTGGCGGCGACGCTAAAACACACCAATAAAAAAGTAGTGCTGGCCGAAAGCTGCACGGGGGGCAGAGCTGCAGCGCTGCTGACGTTGGAACCCGGAGTGTCGGCTCATTTTTGCGGATCGGCCGTTACGTATCAGGAGTCAGTGAAATCGGCTTGGCTTGGCGTTGACGAGGAACTGATTGAGGTTCACACGGCCGAATCGCCAGAAACGACTGTGGCGATGGCGATCGGAATTCTGCAGCGAACCGAAAGCGCAGACTGGTCGATTGCCGTCACTGGACATTTCGGGCCGGGGGCACCGCCAGAAAAAGATGGCATTATCTTTCTTGCGACGGCGAGGCGATTGGAACAGTCTCAAGAAACTCGCTGGCAGCAGTTCCAGTTGACTAGCGATTCGCGCTGCGACCGACAATTGGAAGCGGCCGAGTTGACGCTGGAGTTTTTGCTTCAGGGGATTCTGAAAACATCGTGAAAATAGTCGTCTTTCGCTCCGAGGCTGTAATTTTACCGCATTGATCGGTGATCAGCATCTGCCGGAAGGGC
>CAZDBE010000232.1:0-9272 GCA_964503675.1 uncultured Pirellulaceae bacterium
CATTCCTTGAGTGTCGATGTGCCAAGTGGGGTGCGGGTGATGCCAAGTAGTTTGAAGATCGAACTGTCGGTGAACAGGTCAAGGTCTGTCGACAAAGCGATTTGGTTGCGCTCAAGGTCGATCTTTGGGACATCGATCTCTTCCCAGTCGCGTTTGCAGCGCGCGATCGACTCACGATAGATCTTCACCAGCAACGAAGCTCGTTTCAGTTCCGCCTGCATGCCTTCGTGGATGAAGGCAACGACGAGAAAGCCGAGAAACAGCAATCCGGAAAGATACATCCAAGACCATCCGATGCCGAACACTTCGTTGATCGCTAGAAAGAATGGAACAATCGATAGGAGAAATAACCCTCCGCGCAGATAGCCCACTGAGCTCCAGCGCTTGTCACAGCGCTGGACCGAGGCGCGGTGAGTGTCCAGTTTCGCTTGGTAGCGTGCGATGACTTCGGAATGCGTTTTGGGCAGCACGGTTTTGGTTTTCAGTGTGAGGTTTTCGTAGCCACCGTCGCCGGACGGTGGAAAGTTCGAGAATTCGTGACGGTCAAACCACGCTCTGGCGAGCGTAGCTATGTTCATTGAAGGGGGAGCTAAAAACCGGCCAGTTGAGCCGATCGCCAGACTCGGCCGATCGCTACCATAAACGCAGCAGTTCGTAAGCTGACGTTTTCGGTCTGTGACAGCTGCCATACCTCTTCAAACGCAGTTGACAGAATCGCGTCCAATTCTTGGCGGACTCGGTCTAGGCTCCAGTGGTAGTATTGTCGATTCTGCACCCACTCGAAATAGCTAACCGTGACGCCTCCCGCGTTGGCCAGAATGTCTGGCAGCACGACCACCCCGCGCTCAAACAGTTTTGCGTCAGCTTCCGAATCGATCGGGCCGTTGGCGCCTTCGACGATGTATTTCGCTCTGATGTCGTCTGCGTTGGCCAGTGTGATTACATTTCCCAACGCCGCCGGAATCAACAAATCACACTCGGCGGTCAGCAGTTCTTCGTTACTGATATGTTTCCCACCGGTGAAACCTTCCAAAGAACCCTGCTCTATGTAGTAATGCAGAGCGGCTGGAATATCGATTCCGTCTTCGGCGTAGTACCCTCCCGAAATATCACTGATACCCTTAATCTTGAATTCGGATTCGCTCATGTACTTTGCGGCGTGGGAGCCGACGTTTCCGAATCCTTGGATCACAACAGAAGTTTCTTTTGGCGCCCGGCCGAGTCGTTTGAGCAATTTGTAGGATAGGATTCCAACGCCGCGACCTGTCGCTTCTTCGCGCCCTTTGGCGCCGTAGTCTTCAACCGGTTTCCCTGTAATACAAGCCGGATTGAAACCGTTATATTTTTCCCATTGGTTGCGGATCCATGACATGGTCTCGCTGTTGGTGCCCATGTCGGGAGCTGGGATGTCTTTGTCAGGGCCGATGATTTCATGAATCTGATCGACAAATTTGCGGGTGATGCGTTGTAGTTCTTTGTTTGAGTGCTCCCTAGGCGAGATACAGATGCCTCCTTTGGCTCCTCCATAAGGAATATTCACCACGGCAGTTTTCCATGTCATCAGCGAAGCCAGAGCCCGCACCTCATCCAGATCGACTTCGTGGTGGTATCGCAGGCCGCCCTTCATCGGCCCGCGCGCGTTATTGTGCTGGACACGGAAGCCGACATAAGTTTCCAGCGTGCCGTCTTCTAGCTCTACCGGTACTTCGACGGTGATTTCGCGTTTGGGCTGGATCAACAACTTGCGAGCGCTCGGTTCGAGCTTAAGTTGGTCTGCCGCAGTGTCGAAATAATGCTTGACCGTTTCGAAGGCGCTCGCGCGATGTGGTGAATCATTCATAATTTGATCGTGGAGTACTGTAGCGGGGGCGTGAGGAAAATGGATGTATTCCCGAAAGTGACTTTCCGGGGGGATCGGCTTTCTGGGGTGTTCGGTTAACTGCTGATTTTCCTACAATAAGTCTTTCGCCCGCTTGGCACAATCTGACCTGACCAAGTTATTGATTGTCGCTTCGGCAGGCGGGACCGTGGAAGAGACCTTTTAGTGCATTTGTCCGAGAAATTTGTGGCTCCAGAGATTGATCAATTTTGGAATCTGGTTGCCGAGAGCCAGCTGCTGAGCGATGAGCAATACAGTGCGGCGCGAGACAAATGTCAGGAGCCGGATTCCAAACTAGCCGCCCAATGGCTGGTTGAGAAAAAATTGATCTCTCAATTACATCAAGACGTACTGCTCTCAGGGCATGCGGGCCCCTTTTCATATGGCCGCTACTTGGTCATGTCACGATTAAAGTTAGCTTCTGATCCAGAAGGTTTTCAATCCTTCGCGGCCACCGATCGAAAAACTGGATACCCGGTGCGGCTGCAGTTCTTTGATGGCCAATCACCTGACGCACTCGAAACGTGGGCCGGTATTGACAGGCAGGTGCGATTGGGGGCAAAGCGGCTGATTCCGGGGAGCCCTCGGTCTAAAGCATTGGAGATTTATCAAGCGATCTCGTTGCCCGATACGCGTTTCGTGGTTAGAGAGTTGCCGCGCGGAAAATCGTTGGCCGCCGCTGTTCCAGTGAAGTCGCGGTTAGGTGTCTCGCAAACGGCGAAAATTATGACACAGGTAGCCGATGTATTCAGGAGTAGTGACTTGCACGATGGGCAACGTCCGCGAATGCCGCTCGATCCTGAAACGCTGATGAATCGACTTTGGGTTGCGCCGGGAAAAATGGTGCGCTTCGATCCGCTGCTTCAGCATGACGAAACTGCGGCGGAGGAAAAGACAACGGTTAATCGGCAGCGGCAAGCTTTTTTACTCGGCGCATTGTTGCTGCGATTGGCAAGTGGTCGGCAGTTGCCTTGGAAGTTGGATCCAAAAACACAATGGTTTAAGTTTGATGAAAAGCAACGAGACGCGTTAATCGTGAAGCTAGAGAATCACGCCGAACTGGAAGCGTTGCTAAAACATGCGATCAGTAGCGAAGCCGAATCGACGATCGACGTCGATGAATTCGCTCAGAGGCTTGGCAAGATTTCTGGTGCTGAGTTAGCAGATATCAAATCTACTGGCCAGCGCGCGGCATTTTTGCACTCGCTGGGCAATCTAGAATTGCCTTTAGGAGAACCGCTTACAGCGGCCGCCTCAGCCGTTACCGACACAATTCCAGACATCGACACAAATGTCGATTTGTCCACGACTCTGGATTCGTTTTCCAACGACCATCAAAAGGGCGATGATGCGCGAGTTCTCTCTGCGCGAGCTGCGGCGGTGAAGCGTCATCAATCACGCTCAATGAGACCATTGGCAATTGCCGGTGGATTGCTTACTGCGGCACTGTTTTTGGGTGGATGGGCTTTGTTGGCGGGTGGGAAATCGGTGCCGGTCGTTCAACTGAAACCCGATGCGCAACTTGTGGATCAGGATGATGCAACGCCCGGAATTACAGTCGAAGAAACTCCGGCGTTTGATTACACGACCGTTTCGTACGTGCAAACATTGGTCGAAGATGATCAAGCGACGCTTTGGGAGTCGCCAACGACAGGTCTAGCAATTGACCTCTCTTGGCTTCCGTCGAGTACCGAAATGTTGTTCCATTTGCGCGGTAAGGAAATGCTTGAGCAATCCGGTGCAGGCGCTCTTCTGAAGAGCCTTGGCCCAGATTTCGAAAAATTGCGTGCCACCTTTGAGCAGCGCGCCGGGTTGGCGATTGCCGAAATGGATTTACTGACTGTGGCACTGGTTCCCGATGAAACCAGCGGATACAAACCGTTTTTTCATATCGCTACATCAGGGGCAACTAAAGAACAACTCTTGGCGGCTTGGGGGCAGCCAGATGAACTCCAGCTGCCGGGCAATCGCACGTTATTCGCCGGAGAGGACGATGCGTGGTATTTCATTGAGAGCTCGGCGACTAGTTCAGATGATGACTCATTGCGATTTGTGTTTGGCGAACCACGTGTGGTTCAACAGGTTGTTCAAGATGGCGGAACTGTGGTGTTGGCCGACGCGTTGAATCGACTAACTCTGAAAACTGACCGCCAGCGGCATTTTACTTTGCTCACGTTGGCTAGTGCACTGGTCAATCAGAATGCCAAAAGTATGTGGGGCCAGTGGAGTGAGCGTTTGTTGCCATCGCTACGGTTGGCGATTCCAGATGAGATGCGTGCGTTTTCGGTTAGCCTGCACATTGATGGTGGCGAGTACGTTGAGCTGCACGTCGATCATTCGGCCGGGATTAGTTCTGAAGATCTGGCTGTTGAACTTCGACAGTCGATCAACCAAACGTTATCGAAAGTCGAACGGTTTTCGCAATCGCTTGCCAAAACCGAATATTGGCAACAGCTCCAAGACCGATTTGGATTGATGCTGCAGAAGTTGAATACTGCGGTACGTTGGGATATAGAGTTTGATCAACTGATAGGCAACGCGTGGCTGCCTCCAAATGCGGCGCAGAATCTGTTGTCGGCGTCCGAGTTAACGATGACGTTTTCTGAATCATCTGCTGTAACTGAAGAGAAACAGTTGCCAAGTACGATTGAAGAATTGTTGGCGACGAAACGCAGTTTGAATGTGACTAATCCGCCGGACCTGAATGTGTTACTTTCGGATATCCGGGCGGAGATCCTAGACGACTACCCGGGCTTAGCGTTCTCGTTTCGAATTAGACTGATGGGGGGGGATTTACAGAAGGATGGCATCACCCAGAATCAGCGTCCCGGCCCACTGGCGATCAGTGATCAGCCACTTTCTGCGATCTTGACGCAAATCATGACCAGTGCAAACCCAGACAAAACGATCTCCGGTCCTTCCGATCCAAACTGTAAATTGGTCTGGGTGGTCGCCAAAGATCCCGATGATGACGCAAACAAGGCCGTTTTGATCACAACCCGGGCGGCGGCGAGCGAAAAAGGCTATTCCCTGCCGGGGGTGTTTGTCGAAAAATAAAGTGGGATAGGCGTCCAGCCTGTCAACAAACGTTTTCCCTCTTTCCGGAACTCTCTTGATCCCTTACGTCATTATCTGCAAATCGTGTTCGGCGAAGCTCAAAGTTTCCGTGGAGGGTTTAATTGGGCAAACGGTTGATTGCCCGAAGTGCAACACCGAGTTAACGCTGACACCTCCGGCTGGGTACGAGAATCCTTTGACGGAATCCGCGAGTCCCAACGCCACTACGACCAACAGCTTCGATGATCTGGATGAATTACTAGGAGAAGTCCAAGATTCGTCAGTGCCGAAAGAGTTACCAGCCCCGAAGAAAACCGCTCCACGTCAGGCGCCTACGCCGCAGCCACGGAACAAGAAAACGCAGGTAGCTAAACCGGAGAAGGAGTCTGCACCGCATGTGGATTCCAATAAGGCACCTGAGAAAAATTCTCTTAGTAGGCCTGAGCCAAAACAGAAACGTCAACAATCGCTGGAAGTTGACGTTCGTGATCCGGTATCGTTGGATTCGCCGATGTTACCCGACGGATCATGGGATAGCGATGCACTCAAGAAACGAAAACGCATTGTACAAATTGGATCGCTGAGTGTTTTGGGCGTTGTCCTCGCTGCCGTTGGAGTGTCTTTCCTTGCCGGCGGAAGTGACGTTGCCCCTAAACCACGCTCGCTTAGTGAATCTCCGGCGACTCAGTATCAGGACGCGAGTCTCGATCGAGGACAACCTGAGACAGCCAAAGTGGAACCAGATTCCGATGCTAGTGCGGATTCTGTCGATGAACTTTCCACGCCCCAAACAGGTTCGGTGACCAATTTGGATGGTGGCGATATTGCGTCTGTGCGTGGAGCGGCTGATTTCGCCGCTCCGACCATCGCCGACACAGGCTTTGGTACGCCCTCAGCAAAACAACCTGCCACTCCCCTGCCCTCACCGCCCTCGAAGGATTCGTCGGCAGCCCCCAACGCAAAACAACCGATTCCTCGCGCCAAGGTGGACGACAATGTTAACGCGACCGAACCGGATGCCAACAACGGTGACTCGTTTATGAAAGAAACGCCCAAGGAGTCACCACTGGTACCGAGTCGGCGGTCGCTTTCGGAATTTGCACGCGCCTTGGAGGAGGCAGGGACAGTTCTTTCGGAGATCAAAGATCAAGCTTTGTTACAACGAGAGTCGGCCCTGATAGGGCTGCCGAAGTACTTCGTTGAACCGATCGACGAGGATCCGGTTGATGTGCCGAAGCAGTTGAATGTCTCAGTCAGTGGAGTCCAGTTTACTGATTCACCCGTGCTGGACGTGTTGTTCGAACTTGAAAGTCTCTCGGGACTCCCTATTTCTTTTGACTGGGAGGCTGACGAGGTTAGAACGACCGACTTCTCGCGAAAGATCTCGCTGACAGCCAAAGACGAGAGCTTCGAATCTTTGATTGCGACAGTCGCTGACAAAGTCAATTTGAAAGTGGTCGCCACTGATCGAGGATTGACGCTGACACGAGGCCAAGCACCTAAGGTCGCTGACCACAAGTGGAAACTATCGCCCTCATTGTCAAAAGCTTCCGTTGGTGAGCTAAAAAAGTTCATTGTCAGAACGTGGCCGTTGGAAATCGCCGACGACGAGGCGGACGAAGCGGCAGCGCGGAAGGAACTGGCAGAAACAGTGTCGGTTACTTCGGATCAGGTCAATCTTTCGTGCGATGCCGACATTCATACTCGACTGGACGCGTTAATTACCGGGATGACTGCGGCAGCAGAACCCGAATCGGCTCAGCTTACCATGGCGGACGCGTCTATCACGCCAACCGTATTCCGCATTGATCCAATTTTGGAGCGTCCACTAGATTTGGCGAGCGATAACCCATTTAGGAGGCCTTATCGAATCGGGAGTTTGCTGCGTCAAATTCGCCAACAGTCCGGGCTGAATATTTTTATGGATTGGCCCAGTTTTCAAACGCTAGGCTGGACGCCCAATACAAGTTTACCGGGTGACTTCAACGAGGGGACTTGTCGTGATGCACTTGAGCAACTGGCGCGTTCGTTGAAAGCATCGTGGATTGTGATCGATGAAAAGACAGTGTTATTGACTTCGTTCGAGACGACGCGCGGCAGATCTGAAACGGAAGTTTATCCCGTCAAGTTTTTGTTGCAGAAGAACCTTACGGCAGCCGAGCTTAAACGAGTTTTGGAAGATACACTACGGCAGCAGTTGCGATTGCCTAACGTGTCAGTTGTCTACTTTGGCGAATACGATTGTTTGATTGCCCATGCCCCCCAATCCGTCCACCGCCAACTGTATTCGATTTTGAATCGGCTGTGGGAAGATTTGAAGTAGGTTTCGTAGCTGGAGTCGCCGGACTTCAGATGTGTCATACCTTCGAGACTGAGACGCCGGGTAACAAACGAAGAACTCTCAAATCCAACGCGTGTCCCAAAGCTACTTCTTTTCGGGCGTGCGTTTTATCGTAAGCTTGACCGAACCTGAGTTGTCGTCCAGTTCAGTCCAAGCATCTCGACATCGTACAAATAGCTGACCTTCCGAAGGAGCGACCCAAGTTCCCTGGCCACCCAATTCGAACGGAGTACTCAACTTGAATTCATTCATCAACGCGCCTATCAACCGGCCTTCGCCGCCTGAGCTACCATCGGGCGATAAATCTTCGGAGCCTTTGCCGATTCCCCAATTGCCTTCGGCGCTGAAATCGTAAGAAGTGTTTTTGACTGCGCGAAGACGCGTCGCTTGCCAGCCTGAGCGCGCTTCTACGTCCAATTTGATCTTCTTGGATTTGGAAAGAGGTTTCGATGGCGTTCTCCAATCCCAGACACACAAGTCGACGCGATAACCATTGCCGAAATTCTGAACGAACTGGTCGTACTCAAACGAAATGTTCTTCGCTACCGGTCCAAACGCCTTGGTGAAACTATCGTTGTTTCGCTCGTTCATCAAATTCAGTCCCAGCGTTTTGAATCGTTTCGCGTAATTCGGATTGTTGGCCAGCAAATGGCACAGCGCCCAGCGCCAAGCATAAGCTTGCCATGAGTCGCCGGTGATCTGGCCGGCGGAGACAATGTCAGCCATCTTTTTTGGTTTGGCATTCTGTAGGAACCGGATCACTGCCGGTTCGATGTCGACGGCAAGCTGATCGGGCTTCCAATACTGCCCCATTTCAGCCATTCCTTCAGAGAACCACACAGGCCCTGTAGATCCGAACGTTAAGGCGCAGAATGCGTGAACCGCCTCATGTTGGCAGACACCGTGATCAGAGCACGAATATACTTCCGCCTCGGCTCTCATTTTTTTACCACCCCGGCTAAGGGTGCGCCAAACGGTGACGCCCGCACGCTCGGCTATCTTTTGCACGCCCTCAGGCTTTAGCCTCCCTGCTGGCCATTGAGCTAGGTCGCGTACGACGTAGCACAAAATTGGCTGCTGGGGGGTGGCACGAAAATAAGCGCCCACCAGTTCGTACATCGTCTCCAGTTTCGCCAACAGCACTTGGGCGCTGCGGTCGGAAATGTCTGTGGCTAATATGAAATGGTCGCTGCGGACCTCGCGCGGTTCGGATGGTTCGTCACTGAAACTAGAGAAACGTAACTCAAGCTGATCATCGAACGATCGTGTGGCCTGTTTGCGATCCGCTGTCAGTTCGATTTTAATGGAGCGCGCTGCAAGTTCGCCTGTTGAAACGCTGGCCACGCTCGCGGTTACGACTCGGTCACCCCTGATGACTCGATCGAGGCTGTCGTCGTCGATCTTCATTTGGCAATCCTCACGAAGTTTGACCGAGACGATTTGCTTACGGTTCAATTTCGAGTCGGTTACCGCTAGTTTTAATACCTTGCGATTGACTGTGATGATCCGACCCGTGATCCGGCACCGTTGGTAATCCTTCTTGCCGCTTGGCTGTTGCTCAAAAGTGTGATCGAGCTTTACTTTGCTGTCCGATTCGACTAGCACCTCGTCAATAGATCCACGGGTTTTTCCGCTGAGGTTGGTGTCGGCAAGGATTCGGACGATCATACCGGCCTCCAGAAGATTAACAGGCAACAAACCCGTCACACGAATCTTCGCTGGAAACCGAACCCTGCGTCCGCCAAGAATGATGTACCTGTCGCTTTTGTTTTGCACTTGGGCTTTGTGAGCGGTGCCGTCGTCGTCAACGATTGTTATTTCGCCAGCAGCAAGATCTCGGACGATGCCTGAGACTTCGTGAAATTCGCCAACGGAAATTGACTGCGCGGCTGTTGAATCGGCAAGCAAAAGCACAGCAATGCAGGTGGCGGTAATTAGTTTCATCAAACGGCCTGACCAATAGGTGCGCTCCGGTAATCACACCAACGATAGCAA
>CAZDBE010000233.1:0-9268 GCA_964503675.1 uncultured Pirellulaceae bacterium
CTAATTCTTGTAGATTTTGGAGTCGACTGCGATCTGGGAGTCTGCCTGCCGAGGTTGTGAAAGATGGCGAAGGCTGGCAAATCGATTGAATGCCGCTAGACGTTGTAGGTAATCGATGGGCTGATTGACCGAACCAAAAGTTTCAAATTCTACTGAACAACTTGCTCCGGCCGTGCCTAACGCCTCCAACCAGTAAGAGAGATTGACGTTACCAAACCCAGGTAGACGACGGTGCGGGCAGGTCTGTTTGATCCGATCAGCGATTTGGATCAGAAACACCTTGTCCGCGACCGATTGAATCTTCGAAACCATTGGCATACTGAATCCGCAATGGAATAGATCAATCACCAGTCCCAGATGGGGCGAATCGTACGCTCTCACAAGATCCAATGACGGTTCGATCTGGCTGAAGATCGACCACGGTTGACTTTCGACATCGCACATTGGCTCAATAGCCAATCGCACTCCGTAGTCTTCGGCCACCGGCAACAACGAATCGATGGCGTGCTCAAAAATGCGATACGCATGTCGGTCAGTGTGTCCATTCATGCCGCCAGAATGCAGAACCAAGCAGTCCGCTTCGACCAACCCAGCAAACTGGATTGCCTCTTTAGCGTCCTCTACTGAATCGACAAAAGAGCGTCCATCACTGCCAGTGAAACCACCCGCCCAATTGACGCTAGAAACGCTCATCTTCATCTCGAAAAGCAAGTCAACTGCCGAGTCGACTCCGAAGTCGCTGACCTTGTCGCGGCTGATTCCAATCTTATTGATGCCTTGGGAAGCGTATTTGACGACGTCCTCTTGAAAATTCCAGCGCAATGTTGAGAACTCATTAACTGCAATATCCCTCAGCATAATCTCTCCCGGATGCAATCTGGCTGCCTGTTCCACTTGGATGATGCAGCCCGATTCTCAATGAACACGTTCATCAGGAACTTTGCCGCATCTTTCGAACTCAGTATCTCCATATTCGTGATGCGTGTAAACATGAGTCCAACACAAATTTGGACTCCAATAATTTTGGTATCCCTACAGCAACATGCTGTTGACTGCCGCTCAATAATAAATAGCTCAATAAAAGTGTATGCCCATTCACTATCCACCCACCCGCCAAGGGTGTCCTACCATCGATCTTGCTTATGGACTAATTAGGGCGGACTCAAGCGGGCGGCGTGCTACATTCCGATGAAACGTCAGAAACAGGATATCTGAAGTCGGATTTCCGATAAGCAAAATTCTATGCACTGCGCCGTTGAGGCGGACGAAAGGGCCACTTGCTTCACTTTGCCGCTACTCAGAAGTAAAATCAGTTCTAGACTATTGGAAGTTAGTTGCGTTACCGTTTTTCGTTTGTGACTTGCGCGGGATCCAACGAAAACCGCCTACAGCTAACCGCTGGGCGATCGTTCTTGTGGAAGCGTTTGCTAAAGATAAAGAACTTCGATTCATTCTTTGAGATTACAGCTTCGATCATTCAAGTGACTGCACTTTTGCGAGTCAGAAATTTTGCTTGCGTCATGTGACAGCAAAGCAAAACTATCCCAGTAGAGAATAAATTCGATGCTGCACTGAGCAGTTAGCGCCGTCTGCCAGCACTAGCTTGCATGACAAACCGAAATCGTTAATTTAAACACCCCCTATGGGAGACTGTGCAACGCTGCAGTAAGATAACGGACGATCGCATTTCATTGAGAGCAGCTCAAACATAATCCATCCAACTTAACAACAAAACTTGGCTACTTAACACAAGGGCAGCACCAAAGAAACTCATCAGACCGCTCCATCCAGATCAACAACTTTGCTAGGCCATCTTCTTTTTAAAAACAACAGCCACCTCAAGAACGCTTGAATTGGAGTCAAACATGGGCCAGCTGAAACAAATCCCTCCTGAGGAGCATCAGGATCTGGATTTAGAAAACAGGATATGTCGCTATCTGGAAAGTCAGCACTTTCCCTCTTTTAAAAAACTAAGTATCGAGGCGGAGCGCGGCTGCGTCACAGTCGTAGGAACCGTGTGCTCGTTTTACGAACGTCAGGTTGCGATCAATTCTTGCCAACAAGTGGCAGGTGTATTGAAACTGATTGATCACGTCGTAGTAGACGAACTTTACCGGAAGCGATCTTGAATAAAGCAACGATCAACGCAGCATTCGCTGCCGTTTTCCCGATCAATCCTCAGTCTGACTGACCGTATCACGATCCACACTAGCGTATTTCCGGCCAACGTGACTTGGCGGCCCTAACTGACGTTCGCATTCTTTCTGCGAGCCCGATCTGTGATTCGATCGAACGAGTAATGGAATCTAGTTCCATCTCTATATTCGTTTTCAGCGGCACGACCTGAGTCTTGTAGAACTGTTCCACCTCGCCTTTGGTCGCCACTTGATTTTCAATCACTCTGCCTTTGGATATCTCCGTCATCGCGGCAGCAAGGGTCTCGCCGAGGCTGCTTTCAAACTTCAGATGTGGTTTCTCCAAAGTGCCACCAAAGATCGCGGTTGATTCGAACTGGTGTATCGTTGCCAGCGAATGGTTCAGCCGAAGGGCCACTTCTTTCCCACCGGCGACATCATGTAGATTCTCGACAACCAAGACGACGTCCGAGAAATCCAATCGCATCGTTCCCGAAACTGCCTGACCGTCAACTTTAAGATGAATCGCACCGTGGGTTGTGGTGCGTGGTCCGGTCGTGACCAACATCTCACTCTCGGTACCCAGATTTCGAGGGCCGAGGGGGAACGCTGGAAAATCAATAGTCACTGAGTCAGAACAGACCCCAGATCTTCGGTCAATGCTGCCGTGCAAAACGAAATGCTGGTCCCCTTGGGCACGTAACTTGAATGTCGTAGGAAGATCTTGAGCGGCGGGCTGGTCTGTGATGTCAAAAGCCTCCCCGGCAAAGTTGACGTGCTGCTGGTTGAACCTACCGGCCCCATCAAAAGTGAGTTTCTTGATCACCGTTGGTTGCTTGCCGACGGCGCCGAGAATTTCTATCACTTGCCCACGACCGCTGGATCGACGTGGCTGCGTTTGCTCGGCAATGCGATCACTTTGTGAGCACGCGGTGACGCTACTGCGCACTCCAGAGAACCAGTCCATCGCTTGGCTTGCGATACTCTGATGAAGATCCGCCAGCAGTAATTGGGAGAGGGTTTCCGGTGAAACGTCTGGCTCGACAGGCTCCGGTTGTTTCTGAGAAGTGGATTCGCTTTGATAGGCCGCTTCAAGGCGAGCCATATCGGCGGCCGCCTGACGTTCTAGCAATACCTGTTGGCGCTGTAAGCGCTCAAGCGTCTCAATTATTTTGTCCAGCTCGCTTTCCTGCGGTTGGTTGTCAACGCGTCCCCGCAGCGGATTCGGTGGACCATTAAGCCCGTTGCGTTCGATTTCCTCTGCCGATGGTTGGCCGCTGGCAACTTTGGCAAATGAAGCCGACAAAGCTTTCAGCTGACCGTTTTGTTGCTGAAAATCCTTATTCCATTTTTGATTGGTGGCCGACGCTAGTTTGTATAGCTGATTGGTTTCAGGTTTCTTTGCATCGGCGATGATGGACGGTGTTTTGTTTTTAAATTGATCAAGCCACGCCATCCGAATTCCATCGTTGTCTGCCATAAACCTACCGAACTGCCCGGACTGAAATCCAGTCCCATCATCGATAGTTTCCAATATCGATTGGTTCTCAGATATCGAGTCGCTAACCACTGAAGTTCGAGGGACTCCAACTCGTACTTGGCTCGCGCGAGCATTCTTGATCACCAGCTGGCGTTTTGAGATAGCCGACATGTCTATCTCGAAGAACGCCAGATCTGCTTGAAACAGATTTGTGAGAGGACGCGCCGGATCAACCAACGCCAGATCGTTTACAAAGACTTTTCCATTGGCCGTGCGTGTACGCAAGCGCCCAATTTCAACATCCATTCCGATTGAATTTTCGAGATGAGCCGTAACGAGCCTCTCGGCAATACTATCGCCAGCGATGGAAGCGGCAAGAAATGCCAGCGCCAGCAGAATGAGTCTCGGAATTAAATAGGCCAAACGGTACATCGGTTTCTACATCTAACAGAATTAATTTTCGGAAAATCCTTGATCAGGAACTCGCGGCCGGTGCGTGCTCTGCGAATCCGTTAACCGAGCCAAAGATATGATTCCAAACTGGCTTGACTGCCACAGCGACTGCTTTGCAAATGAAATAACCTGGCAACAAAGCGATCAACGACGCGACCAAGCTTCCCGTCACGACGGTGTTGTTTAATTGCCACCACACGAAAGTCTCGGATTGTGCCATCGATTCCCAAATCCCTTTGAGCGATGGATCAGTCAAAACCATATAGCCGACTTTATGGAACCATGGATCCAACATTGGACCAACAAAACTGAAGACCGCGACGGTGAGCACGAAGGCCACTAAGTTGAGCGGTAACAGCATGGCGACAATTCCAATCACCCATGGCAGTAGCGAGAATTTTGGGATCACGCCAACCAAAATCCCAATCATGATCGCCAATGCAATACTGCCCGGCGAGTTGAGGGGCTGGAATGCCCGTCGTAGCAAACCATTTCTAATTTGATCATTGTTTGACAATTTACAGCCATCCCTTTGGAACGATGCCTGTAACCGGATAAATTTTCCGGCCGATGACAGACATTGAGAACCTGAATACGTTTGTTGCGCAGTGCTGAAGACCGGGATCCCCGGCGTCAGCATCCAAACTCCAAAGTTGCTTGTAGAAGATAGGCAAAGAGGTGTCGATGGAGGTTTTGCATTTCAGCAACTTGCTGGCACAAATATTACTGGCACCTCCCTGCGCCGTCGTGCAGAGCTTCTCGGGCAGGACACATAATGTCCGTAACATTCCATACAATCGTTACTCTGCAGGGAAAAAACTTTTTCACTTCGTCCACGCACTTCGCTTCCGCCGCGTTGGCAACATTGATAACATGACGCGTAGCTTTCACGAACTGTAACCCCCCAGTTTAACACTCAATCAAACAGCATATTTAAGGAACAACAAATGACGGCTCCTCAGGAAGTTTACGCAGACACCATGGGCGAAATCACTTTATCAGGTGGAATGGTAAGGATTGAACTGGTTTCGCTGGCTGGTGGAAAGACGAAAGAAGGCGAGGCGCCCAAATTTGAACCCCGAGCGCGCGTGGTCATGTCGCCCGATGGCTTCCTCAGAAGCTTCAGCGCGATGGAAAATTTGGTCAAGCAATTAGTCGATGCGGGGCTTGTGAAGCAGAAGGGCGACAAGGCTACGGGTGATGTTGCGGCTACGGATTCCGCCAAATCGCCAAATTTTTAGCGCGGTTTGAGGATGTTTGAATATAATCAGATCTGTTGTTTGCTGAGGTACCTCGTAGTGGGGTACGTCGGCCAGCGACGACTTTTACCCAATTCTGATTCAGACTATTCAAGATCCTATGAACAGACCACCACAAGTCGAAGCGTTGCAAACTAACCTTGCCGAAGGCCAAGTATTCCCGTTGGCCAGCATGTTTACGGTATTTGATCCGGATCCTAATGACGTAATTACATCGTACCGTCTTTCTGAACAAGGTCCCCTTGCGGGCCAGTTTGTGATCACCGGGCCAGCCAACACGCGATTGCTTGGTCTTATTGATGACCTGCAAAATGGCCTCACTGTCGAGTTCACCGCTGCCGAGCTCGGGAGCTTCTCGTACCAAGGGGCCGGCTTTACCGCCTCCGAGACATTCACCATTTCAGCGTCCGACGGAGAAGTGTTCAGCTTACCGTCGACGAACTTTGTCTCCACCGGTAACACGCCGCCTTCAGTCAATGCGGTTCCATCCACCACCGGTATCGGCAGCTCGATTTTGTTCGAGTCGATGTTCATCGGTCAGGACATTGAATCACCAATCCAATCGTTTCAAGTACGCGACAACGGTCAGAACATCGTCAACGGCAACGACGTCAGCGGGTTTTTCCAATTAGACGGCATCCGTTTGGCCCCTAACGTCTTCCACAATATCCTTGGAAGCCAAGTTGACCGTTTCAGGTACGTAGGCGGATCGGTCGCAGGCGTTGAGACGTTTACCATCGAAGCCAGTGATGGCATTTTCAACAGTGGTAGGACAACACAATCGGTCGTGACTGGCAACAGTCGCCCTTCGATCGCAACAATCGGAGACCTTCGTGTCCCAGCAATGAACAGGATTGCGGCCAGCGAATTATTTCAAATCGTCGACGCCGATGGAGATCCCGGAGTTCGATATTTTGTCGCCGATCAAAATGCTTCCTTGGGTAGCGGTTACTGGGAATTGAACGGAGTTCGCCAGCAAGCCGGTCAAGTCTTTCGAGTTGAAGGGGCTGATTTGAACACGCTGTTCTTTGTGGGCGCCGACTCGGGACGCGCGACTGATAGCGTGCGAGTCCAAGTGTTCGATGGTTTCACATTCAGCGAGCCAGCGGTTTTTCAGGTTGTCACCAGCGCTAGGCCAGTGATTACTCCTGCGGACACTAGCGTTCCTGTAGGCACAACGGTCGCGGCGTCTAGCTTGTTTAACGTCACCGATGCCGACGGAGACTCACCACAGGTTTACTTCTTTGTTGATCGAAGCACCAACGCCGACGGTGGCAGCTTCTTCCTCAACGGCGTACAGAAGACACCGGGACGCTTCTTCCGAATCACCGCAGACCAGCTCGGCGGACTGACCTACCGTGCATCTAACACTTCTCAAACCGAGCAAATTGGAATCCAAGTCGGCGACGGCAGCGATTTTAGCGCGGTCACAGACATTACCGTTGGCTCTAGCAGCCCTCCAACCATCAGCGGGACTGCCGGTTCGGTTCGGCCATTTGCGTTTCTCAACGTGGCTCCACTGGTCAGTTTTTCTGATCCTGATGGAAATCCAGCGACCCGTTACCGAATTGAGGACCAGTTCCTATCGGCCAACACCGGTCAGTTTGAACTCGATGGCAATCGCTTTCCTCAATCAACCGAGTTTGAAGTATCTGCAGCTCAGTTTGAGCGACTGCAATACCGCGGCGGTACGTTTGGGCCGTTTACCGAGCCCATTCGAATTTCAGGATTCGATGGAGAAGTGTGGAGCCCGGTCTCAACTTTCAACATCACCACTGTTCAAAACGCCGAGGCTCCAGTCGTTGTTGCCAAAAACATCAACGCCCGAGTGGGAACCATTGTCGATTTCCAGACCATGTTCACTGTCAGCGATGCTGGTGGCGACGCGATTCGCACCGTCGGTTTCTACGACACGGGAGATTTCAACAATAGCGGATTCTTCACGATCGATGGAGTACGACAGCCTGCCAACCAGTTCGTCGAAGTTGATATCGATCTCGTTACTGCGGGACGAGTCAAATACCAAGTCGCTGGAGTCACTTCTAGCGAGCCTTACCGAATCTTTGCTACCGACGGCACCAACAAGAGCACGCTTGCTACTGGAATTTCCAACGCGATCACAACGCCAGTCATCACAGCAACTGTAAATGACATTTCGTTGGATACAATCGAGCGTGACCCGGTCACTAGCCTGATCAACATTTCCGGCGCCCAAGTGGATCGCTATCAGGTTTATGATGCGAACACAGAGTTTGAATCCGGTAGATTGGAACTTGATGGAGCGAACTTGACACAAGGAGTCGTCCACACACTAACACCCGCTGAATTTGAGCGACTGCAGTTCAAAGGAGCCATCGTGGATCAGGGCCGGCAACTGGATCCAATTCTAATCCGAGGCGAGAGCTCGCTCACAGGATTCAGCGAATGGAGTAGGGTCAACGTCAACACAGACCCTGGCATCAAAGAAGAAGACCTCAATACGGAATTCAAATTAAGCAAACTCCGTGGCGAGACCGCAACTGAGCCAACACAGATAACATACACCTTCCTCGATGGTGGTAATCAAAACGTCCAGTACAACCCGATGAATATTTCTCCCGCTCTTCCAGATTACTACCTCACCGGATTTGGCGACGATGGCATAGCTGAGGGTCAAGAAGTTTTTGTCACACGAGCACTTAACAACTTTCAAAGAGCAGCAATTCGCAAGGCTCTCGACAATTTCGAATCCTACGCCAACGTTGACTTTATCGAGGTCCCGTACGAAACAACCGCAGAGGAAGCTCAGATCGTTTATGCCTCCCATCGCTTCCAAGGCGCACGAGCGCCAGCGGTAGCATTCACTTACGGTCCCGGACCTGCGTTCCTTCGCGACGCCGACGGTAATTTTATCCTGACACCAGTTCTCAATGCTGACGGTGAACCTGTTGGAGAACCAGTGCTTGATGCTGACGGCAATCAGATCTTCGACCAGCAGTTCAACGCTGATGGCACTCCAGTTAGGATCCCCGTACTTGGCCCTGACGGACTCCCCCAAACTGAGCCCGTTCTCGACGAAAATGGTGACCCCGCGTTGGAGCAGGTCTTGGATGCAAACGGGAACCCTGTCCTCGATGGCTTTGGCAACCCAACCTTCCGACCATTGGTCACTATTGTCACTGAGCCGGTGTTTATCCCAAGAATCATCGGAGCAATGGAACGTATTCCCGACTTTACGATGATAGACGGACGCGAAAGCGTGGGAAGCGATGTCTGGTATGATGAAGCTGACTTCGACCCAAATACTTTCGTGGATACTCTTGAAGGATCAGCGTTTTTGACATTGGGGCTTTCGACGACGCTAAGTTCGATAGGAAGTTTCGTTCCGAACGATCTCTCGATTTTTGCTGACTTCGACTACAACTCGCTTCAGTCTGAGGGCGTTGCCGGCGGGATTAACGATCCGTTTGCTGCTTATACAGATGGCAATCCGATAACACTGCCGCTCTATGACATCATCGCGTTGCAGGCCTTGTACGGCGCAAACGACAACTTCAACACCGACAACAACCAGTATCGTTTCACCGAAGCACGGCAGCAAACACTTTGGGACGCCGGTGGTTCAGACGCGATCAACTTCACTCTCAGTACTGTTGACGAGACGATCGACCTACGCCAAGGTCAATTCTCAAGTATCCTTGGCGTACCTCAATCACTTCGAATTTCCTATAACACGGTAATTGAGAATGCTCGTGGAGGTTCAGGTAACGATACCCTTACCGGAAACGAAACCAAAAACTACCTGTTTGGTAACGACGGCGACGACATTTTCGAAGGTCGCGGTGGAAATGATGTCTTCCGCGGCGGCAACGGCAACGACATCTACCGATGGAGCTTCGGCGACGGTCGTGATCTGATCATCGAACAAAACACTCTGGTCGATACGATCGCACAGCCTAACT
>CAZDBE010000234.1:0-9239 GCA_964503675.1 uncultured Pirellulaceae bacterium
CCATGAAGCGTATCCTGATCGTTTTGCCCGTAAAGCCGGTCGATCCCTAGGCCGCCCCAGATCGTATCTTCTCCATCGCCTCCATAGAGAAAGTCATCACCGCTTCCGCCATGGAGTTCGTCGTCGCCGTCTCCGCCTCGGATGTCGGTGTCCATCAGCAACGTGTTGGTTACCGTGTCATTGCCGCCCTCAGCGTACACCGTCAAGCTGGTAACATCTGAATAACTAAAGGATTGCGTGAGTGCAGCATCATTGTTGACGTTGACCGTGAAGCCTTGAGAATCAGCGTTTCCAACCAAAGCAATCGTGTCGTCAGTTGCGTTGCCCGTAACCACTAGCGCACCGGTCCCGGCATCGAACGCAACTGCCGCCAACATCTTCCGGTCCTCAAGCTTTTGGAATGTCAAACCGGGGGGGGGAGGTCTTGTGCGCTGTCGGAGGTGACGGCGCTGACGGGCTGTTTTTCTGGCGACGGAATTAGAAACGGTGCGCAGGTTTAGCTTGGAGAATCGGGAGAGCATACAGAGCCTTTCAGAGTAGGGAATGGTGGAAAAGGTAGAAATAACCAAACTGGCTTCAGCACTACTTGCGAAACCAATTGAAAGGCGTGCCAAAATTCAAAGTGTTTCTGTTCAGGCAGAAAAGGTTTTGCCCAAATCGTTTTTACATGCGAGAAACAGAACATTGCCCGCAGAGTGACTTCTGTCGCCGGAAGATTCACACGTATGATTCTGACTATAGCGGTCTGTTAGACACTGACAAGAGGCCGCGATTGGGCGCGGCGAAAAAATGTGACACAAAATCATTTACAGGCCGGGCATTAGGGCACCAACTATTTGCAAAACAAAAGCACCGATTAGTAGTGGGGCTGCAATTTGCCAGCGGCCTTTTGCCTTCTCTGGTGAGTTGCGTTTTTCTGCCTTCACAGATTTGATTTCTTCGTTGGTAAGTTCAGTAATGTTATCCGGTGAAGGTTCTTTTTCGTCACCGGTGAAAGCCTCTCTGTATTGGGATGCAAAATCAGGCCAGACCTTGTTCAGTCTCTCATTGATTGCGGCCTGTAATTGGCTATCATGGACGGTAGTTGTTTCCGCCCACCGCATCGCACACGAAGAAAGTCATAGAGTCATGATGAATCACTATTTTCAAAAATCGCTGCTTATAGTTTGCCTCGTCGTTTCTTTAGTTGGGCTGTTGGGGCAAACACTCGCAATCGCGGGAAATGATGCGGAAAAGAAATTGAAGGTGTTGATTGTTGATGGCCAAAACAACCACAACGTTTGGCCAAAGTCGACCCACATGATGCGCGACTACCTAGAAGAATCTGGCCGATTCGAAGTAGACCTCTATCGCACTAGGTTTACGTCCAAAGGGACACGATTTGGAGATGATTTCAAACTTGACGACGGCAAAGAGTACAAGGAGCTTAAAAAGCCAAAGACTGATGAAGAGTTTGCTCCTGTATTTTCAGATTACGACGTCGTGGTTTCTAATTTTGGGCACGGCGCTGCACCATGGCCGGACAAGACCAAAGCTGCGTTTGAAGAGTACATGAAATCGGGAGGTGGTTTTGTTTCGGTTCACGCAGCTGACAACAGTTTCCCAGATTGGGAAGCGTACAACCGCATGATTGGCCTTGGCGGATGGGGTGGTCGTACGGAGAAAGACGGACCCTATGTCTACTTCGACCAAGATGAAAAATTGGTTCGTGACACAGCCAAAGGCAAAGGTGGGGACCACGGCCGACAACATGAGTTTTCCATTGTTGTGCGTGAGCCAGAGCACCCGATCATGGCGGGTATGCCCACCATGTTTATGCACACCAAAGACGAGCTCTATCAGTCGTTGCGTGGACCGGCCGAGGATATGACGGTGTTGGCGACGGCGTTTGCGGACAAGAAGTACAAAGGGACCGGTCGCCACGAACCAGTCGTGATGGTAATTGAATATGAGAAAGGCCGCATCTTCCACACGCCACTTGGCCACGATGACTACTCGTTCGAAAGTGTCGCGCTGATCACACTACTTCAACGCGGCACCGAGTGGGCTGCCACCGGCAAAGTCACGCTCGAAGTTCCAGATGATTTTCCAAACGACGAAAAATCGTCAAACCGCAAGTACGAGGTGAAAGTACCAGCACTAGCAAAATAAACGCTTAGCGTTTGTTAATTTGCGTAGTGTTCACGGAGTTTTACGATCAGGTTGACTTTTCTTGCAGTCACTGATCTACCGAGAAAATGATACGGTTCAAGGTTCGCCCACGAGTGACTTGAGCCGTTTTTTCGTGGAATTTCAATATCGTAGTAGGTGCAGACGTTAAGTTGGAGTGAGTTTTACGGCAGCTGTCGACTTACTCACGGGGACTGTGGAAGGGTCCGATTGAAGGGGCTATACGTTTTGCAACAACACCTCCTTCTGAACCGCGTCGGGGGCGGGTGTGTTGCTCCATCAGCCGTAAGACAGTATCAATGCACTTTCGTAGCTCGAATACCATCGCAGCGATCTTGATCGCGATGTTTATTGGTTCCTTGGTGACCCATTCTGCCGCAGCACAAACAGGTGCGAGCCGTGACGGCCAAGACGCTCGCATGACCCCGCTGGTCAAAGCTGTCCAAAAGTGTCGATTGTCGGTCGTCAATCTGCGAGGCAAGAAGACGGTTCCAGATGGCGATTCAGCAACCAAAACCAAGCAAGTCAACGGAATGGGCACGGGAGTCGTGATTGACTCTCGTGGCTACGTCCTGACCAACTACCACGTCGTTCAGGGCGTCGAAAACATCGAAGTCGCCACCGGAGATCGCGAGCAAACGACCGCTCGACTACTGGCACACGACCCCGAGACAGATTTAGCAATTCTAAAAATCGAAACCAAACAGCCACTGCCAACGATCAAACTCGGAACGTCCTCGGACCTGATGTTAGCCGAAACAGTCTCTGCCGTTGGCAACGCGTACGGATACGAACACACCGTCACCGTAGGCATCATCAGTCAATTGGGTCGAACAGTACAAGTCAACGACGAACAGATCTATCGTAACTTGATCCAGACCGACGCCGCAATCAATCCCGGCAACTCGGGCGGTCCACTTTTGAACACGTATGGCGAGATGATTGGAATCAACGTCGCCGTGAGAATTGGTGCACAAGGAATCGCATTCGCCATTCCCGTCAACGACGCCATGGACGTCGCCGCTCGCCTGATGGGGAAACTGACCAAAGGCGACGTACTCCACGGGTTGGTCGCCGAAACAGTGTTTGTTAACGATCTTCCACTACTCAAAGTAAAGGACGTTGTTCCTTCTAGTCCGGCCGCCAAAGCTGGTTTGAAACGCGGTGATCAGATAACATCGATCAACAGCACTCCGTCGACGCATGCTGTTCACTTTCAGTCTGCATTGGTTGGCAAGTCATCACGTGAAGCCGTCAAGTTTTCCATCAAACGTGGTGGACGAAACCTCGATCTTGCAATGAAACTCAAACCGAGCAACTCCAAGGTTAGCACTGTCGGTTGGTCCGAACTAGGCTTCAAGGTGACCAACGTTTCCGCTTCTGAGATGGCCGGCATGCACGACAACTACGTGCGAGGTTTGCGTGTCACCGAGGTTCGACGAAGCAGCCCGGCAGATGAAGAAGGAATTCTTGAAGGCGATATCATCGTAGCGATGCATGGCTGGAAGACCGAGACTGTGGAAAACTTGGCTTTTGTGCTAGGTGAAGACATCGTCAAGAACGAGAAAGAGTTTATGTTCTACATCCTGAGAGATAGAGAGCCGTTTTGGGGCCAGATGCGAGTCGCTTCACGCGGCGTCGCTCGGCACTAAGCCCGTCCCGCTGCAGTACTGCTGCCCGGAACGCATTGATCAGGTTGACGCACATGGCTCGCCCCAGAAGAGTCGCTCTCTGATCAATGGCCAAAACGGTTCGTTCAAAGAAGCCGCTGTCCTGCACTGCAGACAGCGGCTTCTTTTTTTTTGGGAACGCTAGACGATTCGTATGGGCATAAGCAATCATCAGCGACGCGGCAATGGAGGGTTAGCGCCTAGCAGTTAATCCGAACTTGCCGTCTAACGAGTCAATAAAGCTAACTGAGAAAGTTAAATGCTTTTTTTTGACACGCTCCGTAAATCCGTTAAGATGAATCAAGTGCTCTTCCCTTCCACCAAACGAGTCTTAAATGGCTCACTGGAGCAGATATGCCAATTATTTTGGTCGTTGATGATTCCGAGACTGATCGAACGCTGATCGGCGGTCTTCTTAAATGTAAGCTTGACTGGATCGTTCAATACGCCAGCGACGGCGCCGAGGCCTGTGAGCTTGTTGGACAGATTTTTCCGGACGTGGTTGTGACCGACCTACAGATGCCCGTGATGGACGGCATTGAACTGTGTGCTCAAGTCAAACGCGAGCATCCCCACGTGCCGATCCTCCTGACTACCGGAGTGGGCAGTGAGGCCCTAGCGGTTGATGCTCTAAAAGCAGGGGCTGCCAGCTACGTTCCTAAAAACAGATTGGCTGATTCATTAGTTGAGACAGTGGAACAGGTCTTGGCAATTTCCGGGCGGCAACGCATCAAAGCATGTTTGCTCACCCATTCGATGGAGTCGCGTTATCGTTTCAAGCTGAACAATGACCAAAACCTGATATTGGCGACGGTGGATTTTTTGACCATGGAAATGGAAGCGATGGGAATTGGCGGTGGCGCTGAACAGCGACAAGCCTCGATCGCACTTGAGGAAGCGATGCTTAATGCAATGTTCCACGGCAACCTTGAACTCAACGGCGATCAGGTTCAGCAAGCCAGACGGGCTTTTCACGATGGGGAAGTATTCAAAGAGGTCGACGCACGTGCCCCGACAAAACCCTTTTGCGATCGACGATTGTTCGTCACCCTCGAGCTTTCAAAACAAAAAGTGATGATGAAGGTACGCGACGAGGGACGCGGGTTTGATTGCAAGGGCCATCTAGAGAATGCTGGCCAGCTAAAACAGTTCTCTGGCTCTGGAGAAAGCGGACGCGGCCTGACACTGATTAAGAGCTTTTCCGACGAGGTCCAATTTGATCAGGCCGGCAATGCAATTCTGATGACCTTGAATATACGGACTCCCCAAACCGGAATGGAACCAGTAGCCGGCGGTGCTTGAGCTTAGATCAGTTTCGAAGCTCGCTCTGGTTACGCCTTAGGGACGCGAAGGATTGGACGAATCGCGAACCTTTCAAAGCAGCAAACGTCTCGTTTGAGCCACCATAACTGTTAAAAAAGTTGGCGGAACCCAAGAATTGGTGTGGGAAAACCACCCTGACAGCGGTATATTCCGCAACCAACGAGATGGATTTTCGTTACGGATAGTAAGCGAATGGTTAGCGGCCTCCTTGGAAAGGAGGTGCCGGTTTACCGGTTGCGAGTTCGAATCTCGTGCTATCCGCTTGGAAGCAAAAACGAGCCTGTTGGTCCTGTTAGCGGATCAGCAGGCTTTTTTTGTGTCTCGTATTTTAGAGGCAAATTTTTGGTCTCCCAGCGGTTTTCCGAACCGAAGTGATTTGAACGTAGGGATTTTTCCAGCCTACAATACCAAAGAATGTTGCAATAAAACTTCCTGCTGTAGCATCTCTTACGCAGCGACGAGAGTTTCAACTGGCTCCGACCGTCCTCCGTTAACGCACTACCCAGAGCGGGTCTAGAAAAACGAGTGTTTACCATGCCAAATCTTCACGCACATTTCCTTGCAAGTCTTCTTGTATTGCTGGCGGTGGTGTTTCCCCCCGCTGAGTGCTACGCCAACAACTCAGGTTCCAGCAGCGCAGTATCCCCGACAGCCTCCGCCAAATCGGTCAAGCATGCAGAAATCGTTAAGATCAGCGACCAGATCGACAGTCTCGTTCTGGAGAAGTTGGATAAAGAAGGTATCAAGCAAAACGCAATTGCAAGCGACGAGGTCTTTCTGCGCAGGATCTATCTGGATGTGGTCGGTCGCATTCCAACCTTGGAAGAAACCAAAACATTCCTCGACTCGCGATCGAAGACCAAACGTGGCGATCTGATCGATCAGTTGCTGGACTCGTATGGATTCGTCAGTCATCAGTTCAATTTCTTGGCAGATGTTCTACGCGTTCAGTCGCGCATCAATAAAGTCGTTGGCCAACCCTACATCGATTTTATTAAGGATTCACTTGAGACAAACATGCCGTACGACCAGTTCGTGGTCGAGCTACTTTCTGCCGAAGGGAAAATGCTCTCACCCGAGAGCAGGGCTGTCGGTTATTATTTGCGTGATCTGAACATGCCCGAAGACAACATGTCCAACACGGTACGTGTATTTCTAGGAACGCGTCTGGAATGCGCTCAATGCCATGATCACCCCTTCGACAAATGGACTCAGCGCGACTATTTCGAGATGGTCGCCTTCACTGGAGGGATTGACTACGGCGGAGGGAACATCCTTAAGAAACTGACGAAAGAGGAGAAGGAAAAGATTCAGGCGATGCGTGATGGATCAAATGAAACTTACTTTCGCATGCGGCGGTATTTGTCCACTAGCCAAATGGGGGTCTTTGGCTCCGGCACAGGATTGGCTCGTCTACCTGAAAGCTTTATGGGATCAGACGGTGAGGAGAACGAGATCGTTGTTGGCAAAACAATGTTCGAGAAAGAGCCTTTGGTCGACGCCACAGTTCCTAACCAATCCAAATTTAAGTCCAAGAGGAAGAGAAAGAAGAAGGCACGCGGTCAGAAGAACATTTCTGGCGCCCAAGAGATTGGCTCAAGAAGAGCTTATGCCATGTGGCTCACGTCCGAAGAGAACCCGCGTTTTGCCACCACCATTGCCAATCGACTTTGGAAGCAGGCTTTTGGGCTGGCACTGATCGAACCCGTCGATGTCATCGAAGACAATACCGAGGCATCAAACGAAGAATTGATGGAGTACCTGACTAATGTAATGATTGATTTGGATTTCGACAGGAAGCAATTCCTGCGAGCGATTTATAACAGTCGTAGTTATCAATCCGTTGCGACCGCTGCGGACGTTTCCGATCCACTTACCCATGCTTTCAACGGTCCGATTGTTCGACGAATGTCGGCCGAGCAGATTTGGGATTCGCTGCTGGCGTTAACCGTTTCTGACACCGACCGGCGTGCTTCGGCAAGCGTTTACCCTCGTTTGGCAAAAGTAAACGAGTTGATTGCGTCGTTTTCCAACGATGAAGAAGGTGCCTTAGAGGAATTGATTGAATTCGTCAGCAAGAGTTCGAAGGATAAAGGCATGATGGCCAGTGCTTCTAAGAAAGCCGCAAAGGCCAGAGGGCGCGAAATGAGAGAGACAATGAAATCTCTTAATAACAAGATTCGCAATGCGCAAAAATCCCGCAACGACGCGAAAGTGAAATCGCTGATGCTAGAACGCGCGGAGAAAGTACAGGCGTTGAAGTCGGATCTGGCGGGAAAGTACAGCCGCGCCTCGGAGCTAGTGTCGCCTGCACCGGCGGGACACTTCCTGCGGCAGTTTGGGCAATCGGATCGAGACCAGATTGAGAACTCGAATCGCGACCCCGCTGTGCCACAAATCTTGTCGATGATGAATGGGATGATTGAGAAACAAATTGTGAAGGATCCTAACACGGTTCTGATGAGCAATCTGCTAAAAATGCAAGGCTCTCGAAGCGGCAGTAGAAAAGTGAATGAAACTGACGCGATTAACACCGTATTTCTGACCATGCTCAACCGCGAACCGACACGCGTGGAACGTCGACAATGGCAATCGGATATTCGATCAGATTTCCAATCGGCTTACGGAGACCTGATCTGGACTCTGGCGAACTCGAACGAGTTCATCTTTTTAAAGTAACCGGCGTTTTTCCAACACCTTCCCTTGGGTGCCCTTCCCTGCCCCAATCCAAACTGACAGTGCAGACACAGGCCCATTAAAGGACATTCCAATGAAGAGTATCTTTCAAAAGACTGACTTCCGTTCGCGACGATCTTTCATCACTCAGATGGCGTCGTCGATGCTCGGACTGACCGTCCTTCCAACCTTAGCCGGCACAGCTCAGGCCGCCGGAACGATTGGCGTAGCCGCCAAGCAAAAACTCGGGGGCAAGGCCAAGTCAGTGATCTATTTGTACATGAGTGGCGGGATGAGTCATCTCGATACGTTTGACACCAAGCCCGGCGCTGAAACGCAGGGCCCGGTCGAGTCCATCGACACGTCGGCCGACGGCGTGCAAATCAGCCAGTTTTTTCCGAACCTCGCCAAGCAGATGGATCACGTCGCGGTGATCAACTCGCTGTACTCGAACCAAGGTGCTCACGCCCAAGGACGGTACTTCATGCATACTGGATACACGATGCGTGGAACGATCACGCATCCGGACCTCGGCGCTTGGAGCGCTTATCATTTGGGCAAGTCTAATCGCACCTTACCGGCCAATGTCAAAATCGGCGGCAACAGTGCGGGACTTGGTGGCGGCTTCCTTGAATCCAGCTACGCCGCGCTTCCAATCGGAGATCCCGAATCTGGTCTCCAACACAGCAAGTTGGCAAATGGAATGACCGAAAGCAGGTTCCGCAAAAGACTTAAGCGACTCGAAGTAATGAACGGACGATTTGCGGACCAATACAACACAAAACAATCACGCGCCTACGCGTCGATGTACGACGAAGCGGTGAAGCTAATGAAGTCCAAAGACCTAGAGACTTTTGATCTTTCCAAGGAGAAATCTGATTTGCGAGATCGATACGGTCGAAATCCGTTTGGGCAAGGCTGTTTGTTGGCGCGGCGAATGGTCGAATCCGGCGTGCGGTTCATCGAAGTCGACAACAACGGCTGGGATACTCATGGAGACAACTTTCAAAGAGTTGAAGAAAAGAGTCAAGTTCTCGATCAGGCGCTGGCAGCATTGCTGGGGGACCTGAGCAGTAAAGGAATGCTGGACAGTACGCTGGTGGTTCTTGCGACCGAGTTCGGACGTTCGCCCACCATTCAAGTTGATCGTAACCTTGGCCGAAATCATTACCCGCAAGCGTTCTCTTGCTTGCTCGCCGGCGGTGGGATAAAAGGTGGCTTGAAATACGGTTCGACTGACGAAGAAGGCCGAGAGGTCACCGAGGACATGGTTACGGTCCCGGATTTCAATGCTACGATCGCTACGGCGATGGGCATCGATATCAAGAAAAAAATCGTCTCACCATCAGGGCGTCCATTCACCGTTGCCGACGAAGGTGAGCCCGTGGACGATTTGTTCGC
>CAZDBE010000235.1:0-9228 GCA_964503675.1 uncultured Pirellulaceae bacterium
TAAGCCGGGTTTTGTCACGATCTTGCGAACGGGACGATCATTTATCTAGGCCTGCCATTGCTGACAGGCTCAAGCAGCCTACCCGAGAGTCGAATGTGACGAGCAGTCACTCCTCTCTGTTTGGCCTTGCTTCGAGTGGGGTTTACAAAGCCACCTGAGTCGCCCCAGATGCTGGTGAGCTCTTACCTCGCCATTTCACCCTTACCACGCAATGGAGAACCATCCGTTCGGCGGTTTGTTTTCTGCTGCACTATCCCTGATCTCACGATCGGTCGGCGTTACCGACCACTCTGCTCTACGAAGCCCGGACTTTCCTCTGGCGGATAAATCCGCAAGCGATCGTCTGACCAACTCGTGTTTTAAAAAAATTTATCAGCGCACAGTTTACAGTGTACAGGAAAAAAAGCTGTACCCTGAAAACTAACTTCCCAACTTCCGCATCGATAATGCAGCGACGGGCACGAAAATGATTAGCGGAAGCCATGCCGCAAGCGCCGCTGGCTCAATCAGATGAGCTGCCCCCAATACTTGGCAGCCAAGATTGACCACGAACACACCGCCAACGACCAGAAACCCAATTCCTGCAGAAGCAAATATGTTTCGCTCGCCGCCGCCAACGATCATTGGCAGCCCGATCAACAATAAGGTCAGATCTAGTAGCGGCTGAAGAATACGAACATGGACCGCGACCTCGTCTGAGGCACCATTGCCAAACCACGAACGCGGCTTCTTGAGCGCCGCAATCATCTCAGGCGTCGTCCGGTATTGAGCCAGCTTCTTTCCGTAGGCGATTTCGTCTGGATCCATTGCAATCGCTACAAAACACTGCCGTTCCTTAAGCCATGGAAAATCACGCGGAGTGCAAATTAATGGCTGACCGTCAACAACGACCGATGCCACGTCCTTGATTGCATCCGGTTGTGTGACCTCATGTAAGAACAGACCCGCCGGCCGGTAATCGGTTGCTGGGACAAGCGTGGCCCATTGCGATCGGATCGAGAACAAATCGCGGCTGATCGAGGCTGGAATCTGTACTTCAGAACTGGTAATTTTCCTCTCACCTATCTGAAACTCGTTGCCACGCACCTTCAGGCCCGTTTCACTGTCTTCGTAGATCGACATTTTGACTTTGCCGCGGTCATGCCAATTCTGCGGCGTCCGGACGAGCCTGTCTTTGAAGGTGTGTAAAAACAACTCTCGATTAGCAACCGTTAAAGCGATGACAACAACGCCCGCAATTAGCACCGACCGCAAAGCGCGGAATTTTGTTATGCCGCCAGCCTCGATCGCAGTCAACTCGCTATTGCGTTGCATGAGATGTACGGAAAAAATACCGGCCACCAATGCCATGATCGGCGCCGTTTTGTCAAATAGCTCCGCCATGCGCGGCCAGTAAAACGCCCACATCAATTCCAACCAACTGGACTCCTTGCTTAGCGCAGACAATTCGTCCAAATTGCTGAATAAGTGAATCACGACGTACAACCCCGCGAAGCTTAAAAAGCAGACGACGAAGATTCGCAGAAACGTGAACAGCAAATATCGGTCGAGAATGGTCATGGAGACATTGGAACGGGACGGTTCAGATGGTCGCACTTCGAAACCGCGACTGAGGAACTGGAGAATATAGGAAGTATTGTCGTTTTTTTCTACGTGAGTCTACTAACGGTTGGGCTGGCTGACTGTACGAAAGGTCCGTGTTTGTTGTTCGGCCCCCCTTTATCTCAACCAAACCGTTGATTTTGCCCTGATTTTCAAATCGACAGAGTCGATCTAAGATACCGCTGAGTGCTCTGTTATCGACGCCAACTTTTATATTCAAATTGCTTATTCCAACTGCCTAGAGAGGCTATCCCATGGACAAACCTAAAGTCGCCGCAACCTGCCCCAAGCAAGTCGAACTCGAAGCCGGGAAGAAATATGCGTACTGCACCTGCGGGCTATCTGCTAACCAGCCTTTCTGTGATGGGGCGCATTCCGGTACCGACTTTGTCCCGATGGTGTTCACTGCTGAAGAAACCCAAACGGCTCACTTTTGCCAGTGCAAGCAAACGGGATCAGCGCCAAACTGCGATGGTTCGCACAAAAACATTTCGCAGTAGGCAAAGTAGCCGACGACGCAAGATCTAGGATGCTGGTTAGCACGCTCATAAATCTCTAGCGATCCAGTGAAATCGGCTCCCCTAGACGCAGATCGTCACAGCTAAGATTTACTGCCTCGAAAGATTAAACCGTGCCCGCCAGTCGCATCGCATTTCGAATTCTCCAGACGTTTGTCTGGTTGATGCTATTTCTGGTACTGGTCCTGTTCATCCTAGTACCCACGCTCAGCCTATCGCTGGCCAAAGGTGGATACCACTCACCACAACTGAGCGATACGATTGCGATTCTTGAGAAGTGCAATGTCGTCCTGATGCACGTTTTCACTTATGTCTACGTGGCATTTTTCGGAAGCTGCATCGCGAGTTTTCTGAACGTCGTTGCGTGGCGAGTTCCACGTGGGCGTAGCATTCTCGGATCCAGCCACTGCCCAGCCTGCGAGCATAGGCTGCGTATGAGAGACAATATTCCGATTTGGGGATGGCTGAAGAATGAGGGACGCTGCCGCCACTGCCAGTCGCCCATCGCACCGCGCTACCTATGGGTGGAAATTCTCTTAGGGGGAGTGTTCCTAATTTTATTCTTGGCCGAAATTGTGCTCGGTGGAATAAATTTGCCCACGGCGCCAGACCTTTATCACGAGGGCATTGAATTCGTCCTCTTCGCACCCAACGCCCAACTGATCCAGACATTCGCCTTTCACGCGACCCTCATGTCGATTCTATTTACTGTCGCGATGATATCCAGCGAATCGTTTCGCATTCCGTTATTGTTTTTTGCAATCGCGTCACTGATTCTGATCGGAATCGCATGTTTCTGTCCAGTTGTGTTGCAAGTTGCGTGGCAAGCGGTTCCGACACTCCCTGCCAATAAAACACTTGTCCCTATCGGGATCAACAGCGCGCTGACCATGTTGCTGGGATCAGCAGCGGGCGCTGGTGCAGGAATCATCGGCGCTTTAGTTTCCAACTCAGAAGACATGGCACCGCGCACCGTTGTCCGTCAGCAATTGATCGTAAGTTTCGCGCTGGTTGGCCTGGCATTGGGCTGGCAGTCTGTACTGGTCACGATGTTAATTTGGATGGTGCTTTGGGCGGCCGGCCGGTTGGTTGCTCGGCGGGTGCCAAGCTGCCCCTACGTAATGGCGGCGGCACTATTGCATATTCTCTCATGGAGCCTGATCTTTCGCCGTTAGCCAAGTCTTTGGCTGTTTTTTCGCGCGATTGCCGTTAGCCCTTTGAACAAGTTGAACTTTATTTGCATAATGGACGTAGCAAAGAAATTGATGCCTCGGGGAACAATGATTTTTCCTCAGCGATGTCCTCCCGACACCACCATCCAGCCGATATATCACGGCCAATCCTGATCAACGAAGACAAGAATGCCTGACCTGACCTCCAACCTCTTTTTTTTGGCTCAAAAAACCGAAATCACTTACTGGCTCACCCCTGTCTGGCTACTTTCGGTGGGTATCGCGATCGGCTTTCTTCTATCCTTGGCGATGGTGCTCAAGCTGAGCGTATTGCAGAAAATCCCGTTCTTCAATTCAATCACTGAGTCTTCGGGACGCTGGCACGTATTCAGCTTGGCATTGGCTGCGGCTTATCTGGCTCTGTATCTTGCCTTCTATTACTTCAACTACGGCTCGATTGAATTGTCTAACAACTTTTTGTTGGCGCTGACCTTTGTCGTGCCCACGTGTTTACTTGTCGGGTACGCAGCATGGGTGTTGACCTCCAAACGCATGTCCGGAGAAATTTGGAGCGTGGTCAATGAAGGTTTTCTATGGTGGATCAACCGTGTTTGTCTGGTTTTCACTGTTTTCGCATTGCTCGGTTTTTTATTGGCACCCTTCAACGGGTTTGGCGTAGTCAAATTTGTCGACAACCCCACCGAGATGCTGCATTCGCTCGGACGCATGCCGTATGTCGGAACCACGACAATCAAAAAAACGATTCCCCCGAGCGATCCTAATCACTCGGGCGATGTTTTCGAAGTTAAGTTCGATGGTGCTGAACTGGCCAATATCTTTCTTAAGTCAAATCAGAAGCTAGAGTTTAGCGAGGAGAAGATCACTGGAGAGCTGGACGCGCTGAACATCTACAGCGTCGACGCCTCCGATCAAGGTTTGAGGCTTGCGAAGCAATCCACTCGCATTAAGGAACAGCGATATGAGAAGCTCTACATCAACAACCTTGGCAGTGGCCCGGCGGACGTCGTGCTGGCCGTCACCACGGAACCTGTTATTCCGCAAGTCGCGCTGATTCCCTTGGCGGCGACCTGTGTGGTGTTAATGTACTTGATGTATTTGGTGTTCTATGCGATGGCGCCCAAGGTAGCTGCGATCGCACTTTCGACCTTCAAAACCGAGGTCTCCCAGCCCCTATTTATGTTAGTCGTGGGAATAGGAATGGCGTTTGTTGTCCTATCGATTTTCATTCCCTACAACACCTTTGGCGAAGACATCAAACTGTACAAGGATTCGGGGCTAACTCTGATTCGCGTATTGGCGATCTTTACTGCAATTTGGGCGGCCAGCAAGTCAGTCGCTGAAGAGATCGAAGGCCGTACGGCTCTAACGGTCCTCTCCAAACCCGTCGGTCGGCGACAGTTCATTCTTGGAAAGTTCACTGGAATTTCACTGGCCATTTTTCTGCTCTTCGTAATCGTCGGTCTGTGGTTCGTCATCTTCACAGCCTACAAACCGGTCTACGATGGTCGTGAGAATTCGAAAAAGGTCGAGGATTGGGTGCAGTGCTTCAACGAGGCAGTGTTTGTTATGCCGGCCCTGCTGTTATATTTCCTCGAGGTTATCACCTTTGTCGGAATCAGCGTCGCGATCTCGACAAGACTAAGCACGTTGCCAAACTTCCTGATCTGCTTCGCGATCTATGTGCTCGGACATCTGACACCACAATTCCTCAACTCGAATCTCTCCAGCTTCGAACCGGTTGTGGCATTTGGAAACCTGCTGGCAGTCATCTTTCCGGTACTTGACCACTACAGTGTCGAAACGGCGATCAACACCAACACCTTTGTGCCCCTAGAGTACACCGGCTGGATTGTCATCGGCACACTGGTTTATGGCACCATTGCAACTCTGGTAGCGCTCGTCTTCTTTGAAGACCGTGATCTTGCATAGCCACTCGGGCTGAGCACAAAAACCTTGCTCCAATCAGAATTACTACCCCGCCTAAAGACACATATGCTGTATTCAGACTATGGATTTTGTCGTAAAACGAAACTGGGACGCCTACAACGAACTCGCACGCGAGCCGCAAGAACAACTGGCTTACAACCTTACCCCGCAACAGCGATTAGAACGTTGCTGCGAACTTTACGCGATTGCGAAGGAAATGCGAGTTGAAACCGAACAGTCACGAAAAGCAGATTTGCAGCGTCGCTTACAGAAGTATCAGCGTCGCCGACAGTTGATCCCTGGCCTCCGAAAACTGGAGTCATTCCCCTGTGAATCAGCCGATCAAAACAACGATCGATGAAATTGTTGATTTTCTGAATCGGCAAGAAATCGAACACTGCATTATTGGCGGATTGGCCGTTTCTGCTCGGGCGCGCCCCCGAATAACTGATGATGTTGATCTGATTATCGATTGTGAACCCGAGGCAGCAATCAAGTTACTGGGGCCGCTCGGACGAGCCAACTTCCTCCCGTTCTTCGACGGCGTCGAACGAGTTATTCGTGAGTCATGTATTCTTCCAGTCAAGCACCAAAACTCAGGGGTCACAGTCGACATGTCTTTGGCGATCGGTGGACTCGACCAAACTATCCTACAACGGGCTGAGCCATTCAAGGTTTTCGGCTTGAAAGTGCCGGTGGCTACCAACGAGGACTTGGTCTTGTGGAATTTATGGCGGGTCGTGCAGTGGACCAGCCTGATGTTCAAGCCATCGTTGCGGCGAACAAAGATCAGCTTGACTGGGACTATATCGTCACTATGGCCACTCAAATCGAAGAGGCACTTGCAATCGACTTGGTCGATGCCGTCGACAGTCTAAGAACGGGAAATAAGATCTGACGTTGACCGTTTAGCACTGTTAAAATTAGTTGGGAACAGAACCTACAAACTAACGATGTCGGTGATGTCGACCAATCCAACAGGGCGTCCCTGCGAATCTACGACTGGTAGTTCGCTGATATTTCGTGCCGCGAGGATTTCGATCGCAACGCTGGTGCGCTCGCTGGCGTTAATGGTAATCGGTTGCGTCGTCATTACATGCTTCGCAGGGCCGTCGAACAAATCATCTTGCTGACGCTCAAGCAGTTTGGCCAAATCACTATCGGTGAAGATTCCCGTCAACTCTCCGGATTGACCGATCAGCATCACTACGCCCGAACGGCGTCTAGCGCCGCCTTGGCTGACAAATAATTTACGGACCGTGTCGGTCTCCAAGCCAATTCGACAGCTCGAAATCGGACGCATTACCTCGGTAACATTGGACAGCTTGAGCCCCAACGATCCCCCTGGATGAAACTTAGCAAAGTCGGTTGCTTGGAAATCCTTGAAACGCGACACCGTTAAAGCTAATGCGTCCCCGATAGCCAACATCACGGTAGTACTGGCCGATGGAGCAAGGCCAAGATGCCCGGACTCTTTCACTTTTCCGAAATCCAAAACGGCGGCAGCATGGCGAGCCAGAGTTGAGTCAAGCGTTGCCGTAATTGCCACTGTCTTGACGCCCAAATCCTCAACACGCGGCAAGAGATTCACGATCTCCGCAGTCTCTCCACTGTTGGACAATACTAGGACCACGTCGTCCGTCTTCACTCGGCCAAGATCCCCGTGAAGGGCTTCTGATGGATGCAAAAAATGGCTTGCTGTTCCGGTCGAGGCCAGCGAGGCGCTGATCTTCTGGCCTATCCAGCCAGCCTTTCCAATCCCGACCACAATCACGGCACCACGACAACCGGCGATCATCTCAACGGCCAGCGGAAAATCGGCAGGTACGTTCTTTCCAACCGTTTCGATCGTCTTCGCTTGATTCAATAAAATCTCACGGCCCTGTTTGATGTGCTCAAACGGCAGGTGATCCATTGTTTGATTTTGATCCTGTGACCAGGCACGCAATCCCATCAGGCGGCCTCTTGAAATTCAAGGTTTCGAATCTTACGGTATTCAACACATCGTGCCATCAGCTGATCATGCGTCCCAAAATCAACGACCTCACCTTCATTCATCAGCATGATGTAATCCACCAGCTCCAAAGTCGAGACTCGGTGCGTGATGATCAGCGTCGTTCGATCCTTGATAAATGTGGCCAGCGTCTTGTGGATCAACGTTTCGCTTTCGATGTCGATCTGACTGGTGGCTTCGTCAAGGATTAGGATATCGGGGTCTTTTAGAATCGCGCGAGCAAGCGACAAACGTTGGCGTTGTCCTCCGGACAACTTCCCTCCATGTTCGCCGATTTGCGAATCGTATCCCTCTTCAAGCTGCATGATAAACTCGTGAGCGTGAGCTTTAGTCGCAGCTTCAATGACGGCTTCCGAACTGGCGGTTGTCGTTCCATAGCCGATGTTTTCCGCGATCGTATCGTTGAACAGCATCGTTTGCTGCGTCACATATCCGATCCGTGAGCGCAGACTATTGAGACTTGAGTCGCGCACATCGACGCCGCCAAGTTTAATTCTGCCTCCACCCACGTCGTAGAAACGTGGCACGAGGTTAATCAAGGTACTCTTGCCGCAACCGTTGTTACCCATGATGGCGACCGATGAACCGGCTGGAATTTTGGCAGAGACTCCATTGAGAATTTGCCGATCTTCGTTGTAGCTGAACGTGACGTTTTCAAATTGGACTTCCAATTGTCCGGCGGGAATTGGAACAGGTATTTCTGCATCGTGAACCGCTGGTGTCTGGTCAATCAAAGGGAAAACACGATCGGCCGCAACGACGCCCCCCTGAATGGTGTTATAAACATCCGCCATCTTCCGCAGGGGATCTGCCACACCAATCAGAAAAGTAAAGAACAACATCACACGACCAAAGTCCATCTTGGTAGGACTCATCGTGATCCCAAACAGTTCGGTTTGCCCACTGAGCACCAGATAGCCGCCTGCCAACACGGATAGGCTGATCATGGTAACGCCCAGCACTTCATTATTGATACGCGAGAACGAGTTGAACCATGCGATCTTCATGGCCTTGCGGTAGACGTCATTTGCCACTGTTTCGAAACGTTCCCGTTCGCCATCCTCCATCGTGAACGCTTTGACGACACGTTGATAGGTCAACGCCTGATAAAGTCTATCCAACAATCTGGCCGATTCCTCCATCGCTTTCTTGTTGGCCCGCTTGATGACTTTCGCCAGCATGATCATCAAGTAGCCCGCGATGGGGCAGATCAAACAAGACAGAATCAACAACCGCCAGTTAACACAAGCGGCGCCTATCAAACACGCCGCCAGCTTCATTGGCTCGCGAATGGTCTTACCAAACAGAACGGAGATCGCTTGGCCGACGACTGATGTCTCACCGCGAATCCTACTTATCAAGTCGCCTGTTCCTTTGACTTCCATTTCGGAAGTCTCCATTTTCAGTACGTTTCGGAACACGTCGTTCTGCAGATCAAGAACAGTCCGCTGGCCAACGCGCGCGACCAACACCATATTGCCCATTAGGAAAATCCCGCGGAGAACGGTTCCCATAAACATCAGCCCCATTAGCCAAGCGAGTGTCTGAAAAGCCGTCTTCGGTGCCCAGCTTTCGATATAGGGCCTCAGTGCATCATTCCACCACTGCTTGCTGTGTTGGGTGGTGAGATTGGACTCTAGCCGATCGATCGCACTCTTGTTTTGATCCGGTTGAGCTTGGGCCGAAAGCGTCGCGATATTGTCTTTGATCGCGGTAATCGCTGAGAGTGTCTCCTGATCTTGCTTGTCGATCCACTCGTGAAGCGTGTCGCCTTTAAGCACAATCTCTACAAACGGATAGACAGCGCCTAGGTTACCGCCCCAAAGGACAGCCACAAATAGGCAGCAGATAAACGATCCAACAAGGGACCAGCGATACTTGAGCGTCATCCGTAACGCCCGATAGAGATTTTTCATACTTTTAACTAGCGAGTAAATGCTTCCTTGCAATTTCGCGAGGCCTCGCGAGAGTCATC
>CAZDBE010000236.1:0-9225 GCA_964503675.1 uncultured Pirellulaceae bacterium
AAAACGATCCTGCTTTCGACGCACATTCTTCAGGAAGTCGAAGCCATGGCCAGTCGCGTGATCATGATCAACGAAGGCCGCAAAGTTTACGACGGGCCGCTGGACCAGATCGATCAAAAAGCCGTCGGTTTGGATCACGTATTCGCCGACCTAACCGGACACTGCGCCGAAACAGGCGTGAAACTACAAAAGACGTTCGACGACTGACGGTCGGCCAGCGGTTGTGATTTTTGCAGACACCGTTCGTTGTACCGCCTTTAGGCGGCATCGCGCATGGCAAATTCGGGCTAAAGCCGGTACAACAAACACCAACACACCAATTAGCGTTTTAGGAAAAACATGGGTTTGCCCTTAATTGAATTTGCATTCATGTTGGTCGTCGACCTCCTATTTTTGGTGGCCCTGTTTCTATTGATGCTGCCGTTGGGGATCTGGCGACAGGCGGCGTTTGCTGTCATGAAGCGCAACTTCATCGGATACTTCAGTAATCCGACCGGATACGTTTTTCTATGCCTGTTTGTTCTGTTGACTTCCTTTGCCGCGTTCTGGCCACATGAATTTTTCACATCAAACTTGGCTAACTTTGACCAGTTAAACAAATTCCTGCCCTACATCATGCTGATCTTCATCCCAGCGATCACGATGAGCATTTGGGCCGAGGAAAAGCGACAGGGAACCGACGAGTTATTACTGACTCTTCCAGCTAAAGATTTTGATATCGTGATTGGCAAATACTTTGCCGCCGTGCTGGTGTTTACCGTTTCGTTGTTGTTCTCGCAGCTTTCCAATTTTGCAGTGCTGTTGTCGATGACCGATGGAAACCTTGACAACCTGCTACTGTTTTCGACTTACCTCGGTTATTGGTTTGTCGGGATCGCAATGATCGCTCTCGGATCGGTGGCATCGTTCCTCACCAGCAACCTCACCGTCGGATTTATTTTCGGGGCCGTCTTTAACGCTCCGCTGGCGTTCTTCTCCAACGCTGACGTCATCTTCAGCAGCCAAAAATGGATTCAACGCCTGTTTGACTGGTCACTGCTGGAACGTTTTGAGCCGTTTGGACGTGGCTTGATCACCGCTTCGTCAATCTGTTATTTCCTTGGCATCGTCGTAATCGGAATCTACTTGAGCATGATTTTGATCGGTCGGCGGCACTGGCTGGGCGGCCGCGACGGTACCTCCATGCTCTGGCATTTTGTGCTGCGGGCCTGTTTCCTGTTCGTGATGGTGGTGTCCGTGGTGCTGATCGTCCAGTACAGCACGCTAAACCGAGCACGAATTGACATCTCTGACGAAAAGGTCAGCACACTCTCCCCTTCGACACTAAAGCTGCTGAATAAACTCGGCAGTGAAAACGAAGGAGGACAGGCAGACCCCATCAATGTAACCGCCTATGTTGGAAACGATATTCCATCAGAATTCGTACGAACGAAATATGATCTGGTGAACTTGCTGCGTGAATTCGACGCACTTGGCGGCTCTCGAATCAACGTCGACCTACAACAGGGAATCGAACCTTTCAGCAAACAGGCAGTGCTGGCTTCGAAACGGTATGGCATCCGTCCTCAGAAATTCACAACTCAATCGCGCGGCGTGAAGCGCGAAGCCGAAGTTGTATTGGGCCTCGCCGTGGCCAGCGGTGTCGAACGTGTCGTCGTGCCGTTTTTGCCGTATGGAACGCCTGTCGAGTACGAATTGATGCGTTCAATCAATACCGTTTCCCAAGCCCAGCGTAAAACGATTGGCATCGTGCTAACCGATGCCGTGATCCAAGGCGCCGTGGTGCCGACGCCACAAGGAAAAACCGTTCAGCTTCCAGTATTGAAAATCGTCCAAGAACTCGCAAAGCAGTACGACATCGAGCAGGTCAATGCGTCCAACGAAATTGATTTGTGGGTTAGCGGTGACGAGGGCGAGCCCGATCAACGACGTTACTCAATGCTTCTGGTGGCGCAGCCCTCCAAAATGTCCGAAGTCGAAATGTCAAATTTGATACTGGCAATTGAGTCTGGACAACCAACGGCAATCTTTGAAGATCCATTTCCCAATTCATTCAGCTTCAAACGTCACGTACCGGGCACCTTTGGACCGCGCATCCTGAATCGAGGCGGTCGACCGGCGGATATTCAAAAATTGTGGAAGGCGCTCGATATCGACACAGACCGAGTAAGCGCCGGGAACGACCGGTACGTTCCTTGGATTGTCTGGCAACCGGAGTCCTTCAATCCCTACCCAAAAGACAAACGACTTAGCCTGCCAGAACTTGTGATCGTGAAAGAGACCGATCCAACCAATCCCTCGATCAATAGAGATCACCCGGCGACCAGTAGAATCGACGAACTGTTCTTCCAGTACGCCGGCTATATCAGTCCGACGAAGACTACCGAATTGGAGTTTACTCCTCTAGTGAAAGCCATGGGGGCCGGGCGGTTGCGTGGGGATCTTGCCATGCCGCAAGTTCCCGAGTCTGCTCGCAACTCACAACGTGGACTGGCCGATGGACAATTCGTTCTGGCTTGCCATATCAAAGGCGCCAAATGTGATGACCAAGATTCTTCGACCGCTCCGTCCAAGGATCGCACAAACGTGATTTACGTCGCCGACCTCGATGTCCTGTCTGACTATTTCGTCGATGTACGCAACGAACCGATTCGCGACGGCATTGAGTTTTTCTTTCAGGACATGAGTTTTGTGCTCAATATCGTCGACGCACTGGCTGGCGAAGACACATTTCTGGGGCTCCGCAACCGGCGCTTCCGGCACGTGACTCTTGGCAAGATTGAGACCCAAAAAGAAAAGGAATTGCAAAAGGTTTTTGACCTGAACAATCAGTACGAAATTGACTTCAAAATCGAAGTCGAAAAAGTTCGCGCCGATGCACGAAAAAAATTACGTCCGCTGGAAAACGAAATCAAAAATTTAGAAGATCGCCGCGACGCGAAAAAGCCTTACGACGCGGCGGCGCTGGCGGCCAAGCAGGGAATTCTCAAACAGCAACAGCAAGAGCAAGAACAGAAACTACGGGCCAGCGTCCAAGAGCTGAACATTTCTCTGAATGAGAAGAAACGGCAGGCGGATTTAGATGCTGAGCTGGCAATTCAGGAAATCCAAAGAACCTACAAACTGGCGGCAGTCGTGCTGCCCGTAATTCCCCCTTTCCTATTGGGCATGTTTGTATTCACACGCAGACGACTGAGGGAGCGTGAAGGTATCTCAAAGGAACGCAGACTCACGTAACCCGACGAGGTTGTGACTTTTTTTAAGCATCCGTTCGTTGTACCGCCTTTAGGCGGCATCGCGCACGGCAGATTCCGGCTGAAGCCGGTACAACAAACGGCAACCAACATTTTGGACCACTCGGAAATGAAATCAGCAATTCAAACAACGGCATTAATGGGCGTCTTGGCAGCGGTTGCCGCTGTAGCTGCAGCGTCGGTTTATCCGTGGCCAAAACTGGTCACCAAGAACGCTCAGGTCAACAAACCGCTGTTCGAAGACTACGACACGTCGTCGGTGCGAGGAATTGAGGTCGCTACTTACAACGAGGACACATCCAAAGTTGAACGCCTAAAGCTCAAACGCAAAGGCGAGCGTTGGGTGATCCCGCAGAAAAGTGACTTTGACGTAACTGGCGGTGATCGCGTCATCGACATCACCAAAGCACTCAACGGGCGCACGGTCTTAGAAGTTACGTCAGACAGCCAGACTGACCACGTGAAGTTTGGCGTTGTCGATCCAGCAGAAGCCAATACTGCATCCAGTCGTTCGAGCTTAGGATCTCGCCTTGAATTAACCGACCGCAATCGGAAAGTGATCGGAAGCCTGATCATCGGCCATGCGGTCAAAAACAAACCAAACAATCACTACGTGCGAGTGACTGGGAAGCCAACGGTTTACACGATCGAATTCAGCGATGATATTCTGTCGGCCAATTTCGCAAAATGGACGTCGCCAAATCTGCTGGGCCTACCAGCTTCGCAAGCAAGCAAGCGTTTAGCATCCACCATCGATATCAATAAATACCGCATCGCGGCTGAAGACAAAAGAGAAGACGTCTACGACGTTAAATTTGCGGTCGCGGGTGAACCTGCTCGGATGAGTCTCGCCAGCGCTAAAGTAGGCGCCGAAGAAATCGAAGCATCCCAGCTGCCGACCAATTTTCTGCAAACTGTGGTGCAATCATTGTTTCGATTGCAAATTGCTGACGTGGTCAATCAGAGCAAGTCGGCGGTTGAGGCGCTGCGAACGAAAGCGGATGCCAGCGAGGACGCATCAATAACCGCGCTGCAGGAGACTGGATTCTTCTACCGAGGGTGGAAAGATGGCGGGCACCAGTTTGACGCGGCCAACGGTAGGGTGTCAATCGGAATGAGTGACGGCGTTCGACATCATGTTTTGATAGGAGGAATTGCCAATCAGGTTGGCGGTAGTGACAGCCTTAAACTTTTGTACCGAGTAATGCTGATCGCCGACGTAGATGAATCGGCATTTGATGAACCTGAAAAACCGGCAGACTTCGACAAAGACGAAGCGATCAAAAAGGCGCACCTCCGAAAGGTCAAAGAACGCGACCTTGCAATCGATCTTGCAGATCAAGCAGCCGCTGAGTTTAATCGCAAACACAGCATGTGGGTCTATGTGATGGACGAAACGGTTGTTAAAGGACTGTTGCCAGAACTTGAACTCGCACCGTAGGGCCGCGCCTACGCACACTTTATGTGATATGGATTAACCACGAAAAATACGAACGACACGAAAACAGAACAGCCCGCTCGATTTTCGTGTGATTGGTGTATTTCGTGGTAACCATTGTATTTTGTCTATCAACAAAAAACGCGGCAGGTCAGAGACATGCCGCGTTTCAGTTTTTGTCAGCCCGTAATTTTCTAGTGGCTCGTTGCGTAAACCACTGGCGTCGCTGCGAACAGGTTTCCGTTGACGATCACGATTCGCTGGTGGCTGAGCCCGATTCGAGCTCGTACATTGTCGACCTTCAGTTTAAGGTGACCATTGTTGTAGTTCGCAGCGTTTCGAATTGCGTTCTTGAAAGACTGCAGGCAGTCGATACGCTGATGATTGATAGACTTGATCACGTCGCCACGCTCAAGCCCCATTCGAGCGGCAGCCGAGTAAGGCTCAACGCTAGAGATCTTGAATCCCCAGTGAGCGACGATGCTGCCGGTCACACCAAGCTTTGGAGTCACTTGGACGGGAGGTTGAACGTAGAGTTGCTGTTGGACGCGTGTGCTTTGGCGTTGCGACTGTGCTTGTGTTTCGGCACCAGCGGCCAACATTGTCATCGTCAGTGCGATTGCGATTGCGAAGTTCTTCATTTCCGTCTCCCTGTGCATTGAAGTTAAGTGGCGATTGCCTTCTGCCCAAGTAAACGAGATGCCTCTGAATTTCTTCCAGACAAATTGTGAAAAAGTTACCCTCCAACCGATGCCACAATATTACCAAGCTCTTCATCGAATTTAATGGCTTCGCAGAAGGGTTTCGACGGCCCCTCCGGGGCGCCCCACACATCCCGTCCAGATTTGATAACGAAAAGCCATATCACCAAGGATTTGGGGCTTCAAACGTGGACTTAGTAGCCGAAGTTTACCGCATCGCCAGCGTCTTTGGTAAACAGTGCCTTCACGTTCTGCGTATTTCCGGGCCCGCCGTCAAACATATGCGTAGAACAATCACACAATACGCCAAGAAACTGCTGCCCTAGGTAATTCTCGCCGAGTCCCTGCACCGGGTTGCTCGGATCAAAGCCGTAGTCGTCAGGCTTGGTCCACGGAACCGCTTCGCTAGAGTTGGTTTCGACCATCAGGATCGTATTGCTGGACCCATCGGTGATGTCATTGAACGTAACTGTTGAACCATCGCCATCATCAAAAGCACCATTACCAACGGGACGCTGATAGACGGTCAGGCCTTCCCCCAACGGGCCAACGATTGGACTCTCATAAACAGCCGGCATTTGCCCAAGCAAAGACTTGTTGTGTGGACTATCCCAAGGTTCGTCTAGGTGAAACTGTTCGTACAAGTGTTGCTGTTCGAGAAAAGGAAGAATGTGAACTCGCCAGCTGAGTTCGGTGCCTTCTCCATTACCATTGCCCGAGATAGCAGGAAAGCTCCTGTAGGCGGATTCATAATTCAAAGTCCCCAATCCGAGCTCTCTGAGGTTGTTCATGGATTGCGTCCTGCGCGCCGCTACGCGAACCTGTTGAACGGCGGGCAGCATCATCCCCACGCCAATCACGCTGAACAGTAACGAACAGACGATTCCGGTAATCGCAAAACCACTTCCCTTAAGTTTTCCTTCACTGCCACCGATCTTGATCAGGGCGACGACGCCCAAGATAAATCCAATGATCCCCGTGAGGATGCTGCAGAACAGCGAAAGTATCCCCAGCACCATACTCCAGATCGCAAGGTTGCTGGTGCGCGGTGCGACTCCACCGCCGACTCCCATCGCTGGCGATTGCGAGTAGGGATTCATCGCATTGTCGACAGGCGGTTTAGTAAAATCATCGCCCACGGGTGGTTTGTTGAAGTCGTCATTACTCATCGGAAGCGTCCAGTTAAACGGGAAATGATTTGGCAGTCAGAGGCGGCAAACTAATCGATAAACGTACTTTTCAGGTAATAATCCAAAAACGATCGTTCTTTTTCATTCACCTCGAGGCCATTTTCGACCATCTTGTCGATCAGCCCTTCGACCGCAGTGACATCGGCAAAAGTATGATTCTCAACGCGCTCGAGTTTATGGCATTCGCTGCACTTCTTCTCGAACAGGAATTTGGCCACATCGGCATTGTAGAAATTGGGAGCAGGCCCCAATGCAACCTTTGGTTTTGGAGACGCTTCGGGTTTCGGGTCAGGCACAGGATCAGATTCTGAATCAGCTTGATCAGGAACATCTGCTGGTGGGGAAGAGTCTTTTGTAGGCGTAGAACCAACATCTGCATCGCTGGCTGCAGGGAGAGTTTCTGGCTCGGGGGTCGTGGCTGGCTCTTTGGATCCAGAGCCATCTACAGGGTCTTGTTTAGGATCTTCTTTCGGGGCGTCGCTTGCGTCGGCCGCAGACTCTGATGTGTCGGCAGGACTAACCGGTTTATCTTCACTCGATTCTTGTTCCGAATCGTCGCTTTGCTCCGGCACGTTAGGATCGATCACCGTGAATGTCGGCGCCGAAGCAACGGGGATGACGCGCGGCTTGGCGTTGATCGCTGACCACACGACATAGCCAATTATCAAAAACGCCAGCGGTGCGGTAAGTGCATTCACTATGGGCCAGAAACTGCGTGACTTTTTTTCAGGTTGCTTGCTCATTTGACGAACTCCGTTTTCAACAGGTGCAGTAGAAACGCCAGTTCTTTTTCGTCAGCATCGAAACCCGGTTTAGCCGTCATGCGTGTTAGTACGTCTTCAGCGTCAGCGAAGTCAACGAAATCATAGTTCTCAACCTCATCCAAGCCATGGCACAGGCTGCACTTTTCTTCGTACAGGCTTCTGGCGATCGCTGCATTGTAATTTTGCGGTGCGACGGCTGCCGGTGCACTGGAATCAGGAGCGGACTCTTCTGCCGGTTTAGCACTGCCGGGTTTCGTTTGGGTGATGACCGACTGTATCGCCTGTTTATTTTTAGCCGCTTTCTTGGTTTCCTTCTGTTTCTGTTTTGCCGTCTCGACCAAATCTGGCGAAATCGCAATCAGATAGGCCGTCACTTGCCATTCTTCCTCTTCGTTGATCGGGGATAGCGTTGTTGAAAGGCCCGCCATGCGCTTGACCGTCGAACGCCACTGCTTCGCAGTACGATTTTTGGCCAACACGTGCCGCAGATCATGGCAGGCGGTGCACTTGTTCAGTAAAACGCTTCTGCCCGCATTTAATCCGTTGGTGGAAGACAGCTGAGTCAGCAGGTTTTCATCGGTGAGGCCAATTGAGGAGAGCGACGTACCAACGCGCTGCAGGTTTTCGGCTCGCGCGGCCGAATCTGGCAATGCCTGCGAGTTCAAGAACGATTCACGCATCGAAAACGGAATCGACAGAAATACGACCAAGCAAGTACACAACCACAACATCGTCCCCAGAAACGGGACCAGCGGTCCTTCGAGGTGTTTGAAGAACCGGACGATCATGATTTTGGCGAACAAAATCGCACCGATCATCATTCCACAGCTCAGATGCACCACCGTGCGCGGCGGCAGTTCCACTTGGTAATTCCACATACGTGGAACCATCTGTACCATCAGATAAGCGTAGATTCCCAAGTAGATATAGCCCAGCAGGCGGTGAGTAAACACCAGCGACTCAGGGGCCGAGCTTTTGTGGGTCTTTTTGTCGTAGGGGTATCCCCAGCAGTGGTACATCAAAAACGTCGCCAACGTTCCGACGACGAAAAAGGCGATGCCTAGGAAAGCGTTGAGAGACGGACCAGCCATGTTAAGGAAAATTTCCAAATATTAGGGTGAGAGCTGAGAAATCTAAGTTTGCACTGATTGCGGAAAACGAATCGGCTGCGATTTGTATTGTAGAACAATTGTCCTACATTGATCGCTTTGCGATCTGAAAAATGCAGAAGTAGAATTTAGAAATCGAAGGTTGAGCAAATCGCAGAAGCAACAGGCTAGTCTACTAGTGCCAACTGCCCGCTGCAACTAAGTAAGTGTGCCGTAACTGACCAGTCGGATGGATGCTCCGCGGGCAGTTTGGTCCGGACCGGACGCTCCAAAGCCTCAGATTGACGGGCCCCATGTAAGAATGCACAGCCGTTCACGGTTCGGAGAAATTTTCACAACGCGATGATTCGATCAGCCGCAAAAAGACGCAGAACACACAAAAACGAAAGTCGGTGTTCTTGAGTCTTTTTGTTTTTCTTGCGGCCATTGTTCCGATGAGCCTAGCCATTAGATGGACGATAGATGTTCAAGGCCTGTGGCCTCGTCTTAAAGAAACAAAGAAACCAACTTCAAACAGTTGTTTGAAATGTTCGCGCCCGAACGTCCGGTGCGATCTGGCGCTTGGTGAACCGAATCGTCTAAGATTGGCTTTTTGTTCAGAGACCTGTTTTTCTGAGTGGAGTTTGCCTACGCCGGAAAGCATAATCGCCAGCCGTATTCGGCTGTCACGCCAAATTCGTTTGCTCCCCCTTGATATACACTTCCAAAATTGAATCTGGAATCGACGCATCATGAAACGCACCCAATGGCTCAACAACGTCAAGCAATC